>DATLBQ010000065.1:0-5291 GCA_035526805.1 Pyrinomonadaceae bacterium | reverse complement strand
AATCCGCTGCAGGATTGATTTCGCACGCGCATAATGTGGTATAGCAGTTTTAGTCTCGCCACTTTGCTTTCTTTGTCGAGCTGTCTCAAGGGCAGCAAATGATACCGTGCGCATAATAACAATATCGTTCGGTGCTAAACGGAACGCTTCTTCAAGATCGGCTTGAGCGCCATCAAGCTTAAACTGAGTGCGATAACGAAAACGAGTCAAATGGACTTGTGGCGATCCAGGCTTGTTCCGGACGAGTCGTTCCAGAGTTTCATCTGCCAAACGGATGTAATCCTCTTCGGGTGTTTCAGGGCGCTCTATCCCCACCAGGCGAGGGTACTGGCGATACAAAGTCGCCAACGCAATTGCCAAAGATATATCCTCAGGATTGAGAGAATGTCCCTTCTCAACTATTTTGAGTAGGCCTAGCTGTTTGAGGTCCTCCGAAGCAAGTGCCCCCTGCTGAAATTGCCGAAATGTCGCTAAAGCTAATAATCGGTTCGTTACCGGCGACTCCGGGTGGAGGGTTGCCAGTTGTTGGGCCTGACTTCGCGCTTCAAAGTATCTTCCTGTTTCCAGCAAAAGTTCTGTCAATTGCACTTGCAGAGTAAATTCCTCGCCCGTTGGACAAAAACCTAAGGCCGAGTAGTGAAGTTCAATGGCCCGCACCTTTTGTTCACTTGTCTCGGCACCCTTCGAATAATCAGTGGCTAACCGCACATGGGCCAGCCGATCGTTGGGCACCAGCCGTAAGTAGAGATCAAGATACTCAGCTGCCTTGAGCCAACTGGACTCTTTCTCTTCCCGCTCCGCCAAAACCAGCATTGCCTGGGCGGTTTTGGCGATTTGGAAGGAATGCAGGATGACGATGGCACCCCCACAAAGTAAGGCGGCGAGGCCACTGATGATTAACAATCGTAGATTTAAAGTGCGGCGGTTCATTCGTACGGTATCAATGTGCATGAATCAGTAATGGGTCGCTTAGCTATCTTTCGGATATAAGATCGAGATTGTTATTGCAGTAGTACTCTCCATACCGGCGAGCGTAACTGCGAACGGGAATTCCGCTCAACACAACCCCTGCAGTTCTGACTTTTGCCGCCTTCAGTCGCCAACTAGCTTCGTCGACTTGACTCATGCGACTGAAGTCTCGCCTCACACACAGCAACGCAGTATCGACAGAACGGGCGATAAGCAAGGATTCGCTTGCAGCTAAAATCGGAGGAGTGTCAATTACAATATAATCATATTTCTCTTTAAGCCTCTCCAAAAGTAACGGAAAGTCCTCGCCCTGTAGCAGGCGGCACGGACTCGTGGTCGTTCTACCCGCAGTCAAGATATGAAGTTGATCGCTGAATTCGCTTTCGATGGCGTCTTCAAGTTCTGCTTCGCCGCTGAGAATATCTACCAGACCTGGCCCACACTCAACCTCGAATAAACGATGAACGTCGGGTGACCGCATGTCCCCATCAATGAGCAGGGTACGACTCCGCGTGGTGCTCGCAATACTAATGGCCAGTTGAACCGCTAGACTCGTTTTACCTTCGCCACTAATTGCGCTTGTGACTGCAATTGTGCGAACCGAATCCGACAAGGCTAAGAACATCCATAATCCATCGACGCTTTCCTCGAATATTTTGACCTCCCGTTTTGCGCGGCCGCGACGACTAATCGCACGACTCTTACGCGGCAATTCGGTAACCTCGCCAATTACCATCAACTTTCCTGAGGATTCCAGTTGCTTGCGCGTGCTCACTCGCCGAAAAAGGTACTCGGTTCCAACGGCGAAGAGAAAGGGAAGGCAGAAGGCTCCCAAGGCCATCATGCCCATTTTTTTGTAAGGCAATGCTTCATCTGGATGCGTGGGAGTGGCGGCAGCTTTTTCTTTAACCACACGCTCCGGCGCCTTCTGTTCCATACTCACTCCAGATATTCGGGCGGCCATTTGATCATAAACGAGAACCGCCCGATCATAGTCAGCTCTCAGGAACTCCAATTGCAACAAATCACCTTTGAACTCTTTCTGACCTGCAATTTCTGACTTGAGCTTCTCACGCAGGAAATCGATCGCGAAGGCCGAGCGGGCGACTCTACGCTGCATGGCTGCGACAGTGTCCTGTTTCGCGTTGCGAATCTGCTTTTCCAACTCTACTCGAGCCTGCTTGGAGAGATCTTTTTTTAGAGTTGCCAAAGTCGCCTGGTCGTCGGTGAGCTGCTTCTGAACTCTCTGATAAAGCGCGTTGTTTGGTAAGTTCGCCGAGTTTTGTACGTGAGATCGTTCTTTGGCCTTGTTAAGCTCCATGCGAGAAAGTATGGCGCCGACCTGAGGGTTGTTGTCGACATACTGGTCAATCGCTGATTGTGGGACATCAGTTTCTTTTTGCTCCAACATTTCTGTTTCCGCTTGGACCTCGGCTTTCAGGAACTCGTGATCCACCTCGCCGGCGACTAATTGTGCCTTGATTTGGGCAGCGGGATTTCTCGCCTCTACGCCAGCGGATCCCGATTTCGTCAAAAATGGGTCGTCTCCAGTAAGCTGCTTAGAAAGCTCGGAGACTCTTCGGCGAAACGACTTCACGACATCTTGCTGCTCGGCTTGCTGTGTTCGCAGCAACTGCAATGTTCTTTCTACCCGGCTGGATTCCTGGCCTCGCTGATATTCGTGGTATTTCTCGACAACAGTATTCACGACTAGCGCGGCTTTCTCGGCGTCAACGCTTGTGAATTCCAGCACATAATACTCTGATTGTCCCTGAGCATGAATTCTTAGCTGCTTACGTAGGGCTTGGGTAGAATCGGTCTCTCCGAGAAGTTCTGGTATGCTCGCTATTTGCGGGTCGTTCGCGATTGGGGACAGAATCTGGGGACTTTTGATTAACTCCAGTTGGTTTTGGACATATTTCTGCGGGTCATCTAGATTTGCGGCGGACAACAGATGCTCGGGACGCGAACGAATCGATATCCACGCGCTAGCCGTATATTTGGGCTTCACCAGATAAGCAACTCCGAACGCAGCCGCGACGGCCAGGGCAAGACCAATGGGTGTCGCAATTGTCCACCAGCATCGCAGGGCGATAGCGAGCGTGTGAAACCCGAATGCAGGCGAGGCGGACTCACCGTCAGGTTCATGCTGGCGCAGATGCGTAAGGTCGTGGGACATGTTCAATATGGTTCGAAACTGACTAGAGGCTAGCTCGTTGCACGAGCGTCGAAACGGTGATTGGCTCATCCGCGGTAAATAAGTGGCTCACAAACCATTGCACCAGCCAGAACGAGATCGCTGCAACAGGTATCATTCCCCATCCCGCCGTATCATGCGCCCAGCCGTGTGCCCAGTTGCCGGACGTCGTCTGGAACAGAATTCCAGTCGCGACGATTCTTGCCGAGTTGCAAAGGATTGCAATTGGTATAGTCGCGATGGCGATAATTACTTTCTCCCACCAGGTCCGGCCGACAATGACCACATACGCGTAGGCTAGTGCGGCAATGCTGAGAAACAACCTTAGGCCCGAACAAGCTTGAGCTACTTCGAGCCGATGGTCGCCGACCAAAATCACATTACCCTGGGAAAATGCCGGCTGTCCCAATAGTTGCAGGAAATAGCAACTAATGTTCGTTGCGATTCGTTGCAATGGGTGGCTAAGGCTTACTTCAATTCCAAACGGTAACGGGATCATAAAAACTAGAAAGCCTATTGATGGTCCGGACCAACGCAGGAGACTAAGTCCACCTACGGTGGTAACGGCCGCTGCTAACCATAGCAACAAAGACCAGCCGTCGAGAAAGGACAAGTAGTATCGTTGGGCGACTATGCGTACTGCAATGCTGCTGACAAACAAGGCGCACCCTATGGCAGGGTTGGCCGAAAGTTGGCGAGGGCACGAATTGCGATTTATCCAGAGAAAATAAACTGCCAGTGGAACTACAAAAAAGCCGTGAGAGTAGTCTGAGACTGTGATCCAGGTGTTCACGTAGCCGGCTAATGCAGGGTAGTACGTCCAGATTCCAGCACCGAGAATGAGGGCGATGCTTGCCGCTATAATTCGGAGGTCACAGGTCGCTAGAGTTGATTTTGGTGTCACTTCGTTGGCGGGCGGCAACAATCTCGAGAGCGTCGGCTGCGCATCCGTGACACTCTGCTTACGGCGGATCTTTTTAGAATTATGAGATAGTGAAGCCACAACAAAGCCTTATTTCGATCCCGTGCAGGTGATTGTGCCAACGGTGGAGAGAGATTTAGACTGGTTTACTTAGCCTCGGGGTGACGGCGGGGAGAAGGAACTGGATCTTAATATTGGCGCGGACTTCGTCCTCTTGGGTTGCATAAACCTGGTCCCCGGCCACAATCGAGAAAATGGTTACCGGTTTGAACCGGAATCCCGCCCTTCCCTACGATGCGCTTGCTCCTGGGAGGCGGGTGGCGAAGTGCACATCTTGTACCAGTGCTCATCGCCGCGAGGTATTTCGGACGCGCGAAAACTGGCCGATTTACGCGTAATACGGACGGGCCTGCATTTGGGACCCAATAGGGTTTCTTATGGGTGGCATTATCGGGGGCAACTTCCTGAACACCGTGAGTTTCAGGCCCAGAAGCAACGCCGCGAAGAGGGAAGGGGGTGGGGGCCTGGGGCGGGAACTGGGGCCTCTGGTCACGCCCCCATCGCCTCCGTGGAGCTGCTAGTTCATGAGTGGATTGCGATTGGCCGCCAAAATGCCTGAAAAACCGACCCGCAAAATCTCGGAAGGACCGCATATGGCACGGCTACCGCCACCCTCGCAGTTGCCAAAGTACTGAGCGCGCGGCTACCAAGTTGGTTGCAGGCGAAGCGGAATATTAGGATGCATAAGTAGTAACGATATAGTAACAAAAAGATGAACATATGCGGAAAAATGGGGCGGACATCCTCATAACCCAACTCGAGAGGTGTCTGGACTCCAAGTTCCTGCCCAAGATATTCCTGTAATTCGAGAAAACAAACGGTAAGTGAGATTTGGCCTTAAAGTTGCTTATTGTCGGGCCGCCTTCACATTCTGCAAAAAAGGATACAGAGGCCGTATCTTCAAGTCCCCCTAACTACCCACCGGAATAGCAACCCACGTGGACGAAGTCCGCACAAAAGTTCCGCTTTTCTGCTAGTTGGGAGCAATTAACCTTCAGCCTCGACTGTCATTGCTCGCCATTTCTATAGTCTCAGTCCCTTGAAAACAGTTCACAGCAAGACGCAGCATATTTCGCATGGGAGCGAGGCTCTTTACGTCCAACAGGATGGTGAACTGGTGCTTCGTTGTCTAGCCGGCGACGC
>DATLBQ010000064.1:0-5539 GCA_035526805.1 Pyrinomonadaceae bacterium | reverse complement strand
AAGGCAATCGCATCGAGTTATGGGAACCTGCCGGGGAATAGAAAGCAGAAGGCAGAAAGCAGCAACACACTAACGGAGCACTACCCTGGGGTGGGTTTTAGGATCCGGCGCTACCGCGCTCGGCTGTCAGAATTGGGTCATTTCTCGCTCGAAGGGGCCGGGACAAATCCCGCGCGATGCTCTTCATCTCGCGCTTCCCAAATCACCATAATTTTATCGATAGCGACGTAGCAAGTCTTGTCGTCGCTGTCCCGCAGATGAAGCACTCCTTCTTCAACTTTCAAAATTTCACCGCGTAGGCTGGATGCGCCACCACAGTACACATCTACTTTCTTGCCCAGCAGTTTTGATAAGAGTGTTTGCATAATGAACCTATGTCGGACAGGCATTCGTGCCTGTACTAGTCCTTAGGTCAAGAGTGAGAAATCGATTTTTCATTTCTCATTTCAAATTTCTCATTTTTTATTTAAACCATAGCCTCCTGATTCTCTCAGCGCAGCCAAACTCTTCAGCTCCATTAGTTTTGTCAATGAAAAATGAAAAATCTTAAGTGATCAATGGGAAATTTCTTTGTTCTGCAAACAAGAGCAGACTCACCGTAGACAGACAGGAATGTCTGTCCTACTTAAACGTAATCTTTACGAGGGGAATCACGTCCGGATCGTTTTGTTGCTCTCGTTCAAATTCTATCAGATCGTAATAAGCGCAGCGCGCAGTCGTTGGGAATTCGCGGCACACCAGCGGCCGGGCATTATAGATCGTGCATTTGCGCGTGTCCTGATTCAGAAACATGCAGGCTTGCCCAAACAAGCGATCCGCCTTCCGCCGGAGAATTCTCTCTTTACCAAACACTTTGGTAAATCGCTGCGTCGCAACTTCCGGCGCCACGCGAAAGTGTGCCGCCAGCCTTCTGATGTCACGCGGTGTGACCTGAACGCGATCGTAAATGGAACAGCAATATGCGATGCATTTTTCGCAATCATACTTCAACGCTTTGTATGCGGTAGTCGGCCTTAGACCCATGTTCACCTTTTTGAGCGATCCTCTTTTTGGAGTGCGCTGACGTGTCAGCGCTTTGGTCGATCGCAACCTATCGTGGCTGGCTGTTGCGCTGAAACTAACTAAGAACTTAGGGCGTCAAGCCGCCCCAGACCGAACGCGCTGACAGGTCAGCGCACTTCAAAATAGTCAACGGCGTTTGGACTTCTTGTATTCCGCCCGAAGCAGTTTCATAAATTCATCTCGTCGATCATACAGGCGCTTTGGTTGTCGGGGTTCATGCGTAGCCAAAGCATAAGCCGTAATAATCGGCAGCGCCACGGTGGAATCGACATAACAAACTACTGCATCCGGCAAGCGGTCCGGATCTACTTTGCCCCATGAAACAGCCTCTCCAGGAGTGGCGCCTGACAAGCCTCCCGTGTCGGGACGCGCGTCAGTCACTTGCAGAAAATAGTCGTGCCCGCGCTCGTCAATTCCCAGCACTTCCTGAATCTGTGGTTCGGTTTGCAAGAGAAAGTTCTTCGGTGAACCGCCGCCCAGAATAAAACACGCGGAGCGACCGGCCGGATTTGCTCCGCCTGCCGCGGATCGCTTCCCTTTTCCCGTCCCCGCATTTCGTTTCGCCGCCAGCACGATTGCGGCAGTTTCATTCACATCCAAAGATGGATCAAAAGCAAGTTTGCTGCCCTGCAAGGCCTTTGCCGCGACGTTCATCCCGATAGACGAATCGCCGGGAGATGAAGTGTAGATCGGCACTCCATACTCGTACGCAACCGCTAACAACGACTTGTCCTTCAAACCAAGCGCGCGTTCCCGTTCCTGCACATATCGCCCGGCGAGGTAATGAAACTCGGCCGTCGACATAGTCTTCTGAAACTCTTTGCCGGTAATGATCTTGCGAAAGAAGGCGTCAGTATCGAGCAAAACCGAGTAATCGAAAAAGATGTCATAGATGCGAACCACTTCTTCGGCGCGCAATACTATGTCCGAAATGTCTGCCCGGCCCTCGCGCATGACCAGGCCAATGCCAAAGTGAGTGTCGTGATAAAGATTGGCGCCGGTTGAAATGATCCAATCGACAAAGCCGGCTTTGATGAGCGGAATAAGGGCCGACATTCCCAAGCCGGCCGGCGTGAGCGCGCCAGTGATCGACATCCCAATCGTCACTTCAGGCTCGAGCATCTTCTCAGTGAAAAGTTGGCAGGCTTCGCGCAGTCGCGCGCCGTTGTAAGCGATGAACGCGCCATCGACAAGCTCCGCTACCGTTGTATTCGGAGTTATTGGCGCCGGATCGATTCTTCTCCCCTTTAAGAATTTGCTGGTTCGTTTTGCCATTGCCCTCGTCGGTTTCGGATTGCTGATCGTTCGCGTGATTTCGCGGTTCGCTTTTTCAAACCAATCCAACACCTAACCACGAAATTACACGAACCTGCGATCACCAAAAGGCACTAAGAAGATTCCTTTCGTTTGCCCGAACAACGATTGTTATTAACTTATTTCGCTTACGTTTTCTGCGGCAGCTCTCTTCACCCGCAGCCGGCCTATGCGTCGCTCATCCGCTTCCAGCACTTCGAGCTCGAGTCCACGAAACACCAATCGCTCACCTGGTTGCGGCACTCTGCCAGACTCATTGATGACCAGTCCGGCGATAGTGGTAAAGTCGTCGGTGTCTATCTCCATATCAAACAGGTGCTCGATCTTTCCAATCTCTGTAGAGCCCAGCACCTCATAGCATCCGTCCTCCCGTTTGACGATGTCATTGAGCTCTTCGCCGGCAATATCTTCGTCCTCGATCTCGCCGACGATCTCCTCGAGGATGTCTTCTACCGTCACCAGACCGGAAACACCTCCGTATTCATCGATAACCATTGAAAGCTGCACGTTCACCTTCTGCATTTCCTCCAGCAGCTCGGCCACCGGCTTGGTTTCGGGAATAAAATAGACTGCTCTTACGAGCGGAGTTATAGGCCCGTCTTCATTTCCCTCTGCCCAGGAATGCAGCAGATCACGCACATAAATCAGCCCTTCAACGTTGTCGATTTGTTCGCGGTATACGGGCAGTCGTGAATACTTCGATTCAATCATTACATCGCGAGCCTCGCGCACGGTGGATCCCGCTGGGACGGCTACAATATCAGGCCTCGGAGTCATTACCTCGCTTACTCGCGTGTCGCCAAACTCGAGGATCGAGTGAATCAACTCGCCTTCTTCTTCTTCGAGTATCCCTTCCGCCTCCCCAACGTCGATCAATGCCTGGATATCATCGCCGGTGTCCTGTTCTTCACCTTCGTCGCCGCCATCCAGTTCGTACTCCTTCCGCCGCGAACGATCGAACAAACTGTGGAACGGATCAGCAGCAAATGCCATCAAAGGCAGGAGCGGGCGAATCACGGGAAGAAGAAACAGCAGAGTTCCTTCCGGATCGCGCGTTGACGTGAACAATGGGATGAGCTGACGAAAGATGCCGGCAAGCACCAGCCCACTCAGCAGACCAATCAACACAAAACTATCGCGCTGAAACAGGGTTAGAGAAATCGAGGTAATGAGAACGGCGATGGCGACCAGGAAAATCTGAATCGTTGCCGAAATAGCAAAGCTAAACCGCGGACGATTTTCGAGCACCTGCTTCAGGAAGGCTGACGATCGTAACTTCTTGCGTTCTTCAGCTTCCGTGATCAGTCGCCGCAACCCGACGTCGCTCAACTGACCGAAGGCCATGTCGACGGTCGCGAGTACTGACAACCCGACCAGGAGCACGGCGGTTAAAGTGATCTCAAGGGGCATTGTTTAGTGAATATTAAATGGTGATTGGTGAATGGTAAATAGGAGCGATGGCCCGAACACATTTTCCATTTATCATTTCTCAATTTTCATTTGCCATCGTAAAAGAAATTACGCTGGCCGTGGAACAGACAGGATTTGAGATAACAAATGAGAAATGTCAAATGATATATGGAAAATCTCTTCTCTTGTTTTTAGATTCCAAGCTTCTTCCGCAAACGAAGTTCCAACCGATCCATCTCGCCTGCATCGGTCGAGTGATCGTATCCGCAGAGGTGAATGAGACCGTGCAGAATAAGCTGCGCAATTTCCACGTCGACAGTCAACCCGTTCTCTTTTGCCTGTCGCGTGGCCTGGTCGATTGAAATCACCACATCTCCCAGCCGTGAGCCTTCCAGTTTTTCGAACTCGTCCTGCTCGGCCGGGAACGATAGCACGTCCGTGGTTTCAGTCTTGTGACGCCACATGCGGTTGAGCTCACGCATTGCTCGATCGGATACAAAAACCACTGTGACACCCTTCGCCGTGGTTCCCGGCAAAACGCGCGAAGCGTTCGTCGTAAACTCCCGCCAGCGTTCGGTATCGATCGGCAGTTTGCGTTGGCGGTTGACAACCTCAATCATAACCTTATCCACAGCTCGCGCAGATTTCACGGATTTAGAAACAGAGAGTAAGCCAGAGGAATACGAGATAATCGCTACAGTTGCTACTACCAATCGGCGTCATCTGCGTGGAGCTGCGGATCACCAAATTTAGATCTGGGTACTGATGCAGTTTAGAGTTCAAGCTTTAGCTTGCGTTTTCGATTGAGAGCCAAAACCGCAGCCTAAAGGCTGAACTCTGAACTGCCAGCCTCAAACTGCATCAGTACCTAGATCTGGCTCTTCTTGTTGGAGTGCTCTTCGTAAGCCTTGATGATCATCTGCACAAGTTTGTGACGAACCACATCTTTTTCAGTGAAATAGACAAACTCAATTCCGTTCAGGTTTTCAAGCACGCGCTGCGCTTCAATCAATCCGCTGCGCTTGCCGGTGGGCAAATCAACCTGCGTAACATCGCCCGTAATTACCGCCTTCGAGCCGAAGCCTATGCGCGTCAGGAACATCTTCATTTGTTCGCTGGTGGTGTTTTGCGCTTCGTCTAAAATAATGAACGCGTCTGACAGCGTGCGGCCGCGCATAAACGCGAGCGGCGCAATTTCAATCACCTGCTTCTCGAGTAACTTCGTCACGCGGTCGTAGTCGATCAAATCAAACAGCGCGTCGTAAAGCGGACGCAGATAAGGATCGACTTTTTCCTGCAAGTCGCCCGGCAGGAAGCCCAATTTTTCGCCGGCCTCAACCGCGGGTCTGGCCAGCACAATCCGATTCACCTGTTTCTGCATCAACGCCTGTACGGCAAGGGCAACGGCGAGATATGTTTTGCCGGTGCCGGCGACGCCGATTCCAAAAACAACATCCTGCTCCTGGATGGCCTGAATGTATTTCCGTTGATTAGCCGACTTGGGCGCGACCTGTTTTTTACCGGCCGGATTAAATCTCGCCTTGGTGAAATAATCACGCAAGCTGAAGGCGCGGTCTTCGGCAATCTGCGCAAACGCCTCGCGTAGCTCCTTGTCGGTAAATGAACGGCCTTCGCGGAAAAGTGCGGAGAAGTCTTCGAGGATACCCTGCGCGGTCGCCACATCCCTGGGATCGCCGTCGATTGACACGTCCTGTCCGCGCGCGTCGATGCGCACGTCTAACAGCGATTCAAG
>DATLBQ010000063.1:0-10208 GCA_035526805.1 Pyrinomonadaceae bacterium | reverse complement strand
GGAGGAAACTGGCCCATCACCGGATCGAATGGGTCTCCCTCGATATAAAAAAGAGGACCGGCGTGCACTTCGATCGGCAACGCGCGCCCGTCCAGGCCACGCTCCAGCGATTGAATCTCCAGCGTTATGCGATCGTAATAGATGCCATAGCCGCCGTGAATGCTCGTGCGCCCGTCCTGCGCCGAGTAATTGAATCCCACGCGTGGGCCAAAGTTGTTAGTGTCTCTTCCTCGCTTGCCAAAGAGGAATGGCAGAATGAGCGGATTAAGTTCGTTTACACGGCTGATGTTCTTGACATCGGTATCAAGCTCGTACCTAAGACCTAGATTCAAGGTTAGTTGTGGATGCACACGCCAGTCGTCTTGCACGAACCCCGCAAGATAGGTGCTATCGGCATTCGGAATCAGCAGTGGCTCAGTGGGCTTACCGCTGCGTATGGTGACCGCGAAGAGCAGATCGTTATCGTCGACGTTAGCGTCGCCATTACGATCGAAGTCCGGAAAATCCTCGATCATTTCAATGCGTCCCTGCTGAAAGACACGCAGATCAAAATCCGCATCGACACGCTGAATCTCGCCGCCAAAGTTCAACGTATGAGTGCCTCGGATCATTGACAACGTGTCGCTAAACTGCAATCGCCGTTGTTTGGTACTCTGCGGCACGCGGAACGAAGCGCCGTCCTGAATGCTGGGAAAGGTAAGCTGCGGCCCGGGAGTCACAGGCTCGATGTCGTTAAGGAACGTGCTGAAACTAAAGTTAAAACTATTTACCGCGCGAGGATTCAAAACGCGAGTGTAGTTCGCGAGCAGCGAATGTGTGTGATTAGTGCTTCCCTGACGTTGAGAGGCGGAACCTATAGCTCGATCAAGAGTGCTCGGCGCTACGTCGTCTTCCCGTTGCAGGGAATAGCGAAAGAATAAATGATCCTGATCGGTAGCTTGCCAGTCGATCCGCTCTGTGCTCAACAGATCGTTAAGCGGCGCTGCTGCAAAGGTCCGTCTGATGGTGCGGGTCGCTAGATCTCTGAAACCGACCAAGGCAGCGCCGTCCTGATTGCGATATTCGATGGAGCCAAAGAACCAGGCCCGATCTTTTTGAATAGGGCCGCCGAGAGTGAAGGCATATTGTTCCCGATCGAATGGTGGAGTCTGCCCCAAGCCGCGGTCGAACGTAGCCGGAAGGCCCTGCAGCGCCTTGTTTCGAAAATAGAACGAAGCGGACCCGTGGTATTCGTTTGATCCCGACTTGGTAATGATATTGATCACAGACGAGCCGGATCGACCCAGCTGCGCTGAGAAGCGGTTGGTAGCAATCTGAAACTCCTGCACTGCTTCCTGCGAAATATTCTGTACTTGTCCACCCACCACGTCGTCATTATAGTCAGCACCGTCGACTGTAACGTTGCCGCCTCGGCCGAGCTGGCCCGCAGAAGAGATCACCACCGTATTAGTCTTGGTCGGATCGAAATTCGGTGCCGGCGAATTGCCCGGGATTAGCAATGCCAATTCAAGAAAGTTTCGGCCATTTAGCGGCAGACTCTCAATCTCAAAATCGCGTATCACTCCATCTACTACGGCGTTGGTTGTGTTTATGAGCTCATAATTGAATCGGTGATCCAGCGTTACCGTTTCCTGCACCGTCACTCCGATGGACACATCCAGGTCGAATGTTTGTCCAACTTGAAGGTTGATACTGGGAACTATCTTCTCAGCGAAGCCTTTAGCCTGGACCTTCAATTCATAAATGCCGGCTGCGAGATTCGTGATCACAAAATATCCCTCGCCATTACTGGTGGCCTCGCGGCTAACCCCCGTCGCTTTCTGTGTCACAGTTACTTGCGCGCCGGTAACCAGTGCGCCATTTGAGTCTTTGACAGCACCGCTTATCGCGGCCGTGGCGCCCTGCTGTGCCGAAGTAGTCAGGACACAAACGCTCAGGATCAAAACGCAAACGGAAAGCAGAACCATGCTTTTACAAATCAAGGTCATAAGTCCTCTCATGAACTTCTCAGTTGAAAGCGGAATTTTAGTTTGTATGGAACGCCGGTGGGATGTGGAAGTCTTCGAGACGTTCATTTCAGTAAAGGGAAATGCGGTGGCTGCCAGGTCCTCTGAATTTGCTCGTCTGCTAAGGGTGAGCCCAGTCCCGGGTCAAATATGTCACCGCAAGGGACCTTCGCTTGTGCAACAAGTTAGGTAGGAATACAGGACCCTTGAACTAACGAACCCAGGACTGGGAATCTGATGACTAACGCGCCGCAGATTAACAGTGGGCACGGGTTATGTCATGACCCGGAAGGTGGGGGGCGGAGTCAACCTTTAGTTGGAGACGCTGCAGAGCCTTCGCTCTATGGGATCCGCAGGGTTAACAAAATTTTCCATATATCATTTGACATTTCTCATCTGTCATCGCCTGGCGGTCAGAGCTTCTTTAGGTTTTCGAGAGGTCACTACCTTGAATAACGACAAAATGAAGTCATCAATGACAAATGAGAAATGTCAAATGATAGATGGTAAATGATCGCCTTTCTTAACGAAGGTGGACCAAGCCGCGTTGCAGGGCCGTGGTGGCGGCCTGGGTACGGTCGGTCACTCCGAGCTTGCTGAGAATGTTATTAATATGACTCTTAACCGTCGCTTCGCTGATACTCAGGCTGGCGCCTATTTCTTTATTGCTTTGCCCTCGAACGATTAGTTCGAGTACTTCCATTTCTCTGCCGGTCAAATCAGAACCGGCCATTCGCTCGACAAGCCGTTGGGCGATAGCGGCGGGAATGTGCCGCGCTCCGGCGTGCACAGTCCTGATTGCCGTCTCGAGTTCCTCGAAGAATACGTCTTTCAATAAATAACCCCTGGCTCCTGCTTGCAGCGAGCGGTAGATGTCTTCATCACCGTCGTACGTAGTGAGGACGATCAGACGCGCATCCGGGAATTCGCGCCGGATGTTAGTAATGGCTTCGACTCCGCCAAGAACCGGCATCCGCAAATCAATGAGCGTCACGCTCGGCGTGTGCTGGCGATACAGATCAATGGCTTGCTGCCCATTGATCCCCTCAGCCACAACCTCCATGTCCGCCACGGTATTAATTAAGGCGACAAAGCCCTGACGCACGACTGCCTGGTCGTCGATCACCATGATACTGATCTTCTGGGACACGATGTTGCGCTCTCTATTTCTCTCCGGGACGGCCCAGGTGTTTCGTCGTCTGTTCCGTGACGCTGAAAGGCGAACCAAGAAATTCATTAGTGTCAGCAGGGCGAAGGGAAGCAGGATTCGCCTCTCCTTCCAAACCCTGCGGCCCCATGGAGGAGTCCCTACGCGCAGCCTCAACAAGTTTTTTGCTCACGACAACGCCGTTTGTTATCAGCGCTAATCCCACAGACAGAGGTATCACACCAGCTACCCAAAGGCGGCTAAGGATCTCGGCTGCCTCAAGCGACACTTTTCCGCTGGCGACAAGCCCACCCATGAAGACAAACAGGAAAATCGCAATGGCGATTCCCACGCTACTAACAATTATGCCTGCTTTGATTTCGTTGTAACGCTTCACCTCGGGTGTAATCCCGCGCTGCTGTTCGATCTCGGCCTTGCGTCTTTTTTTCTCATCGGCCGAGAGGAACATCTCTTGAACCCAGGTCTTGCTCCAATCGAATTTCTCATCTGGTTCACGCGCAGTCACTACCTGCATTACGGCATACAGGTTCACACCACAAACTTTGCAGAACTTCAGGTCCTCACTCTGAGTTGAGCCACACTGTGGACAGAACATACAAGCTCCTATTGACGCAGTGAAAAGCGACAAGTAAAGAGTGAAAAGTCAGTCAGCACTCATTAGTCGCGATTGCAACTGAATCTTCGCAATTCACTCTTTACTTTTCACTCTTCACTTTTCACCCTTTACTATTCACTTCCATATTAACCACTGATTGGTACCTCAGCCACCACCTCAGTGCCGGACCCTTCGCTGCTATGAATCGACAAAGTACCACCAATCTGCTCTGCGCGTTCTCGCATGCCAACTAATCCAAAATGACCACCCTGCCCGTTGCCCGCGGTTCTAGTATCGAAACCGCGCCCGTCATCTCGTATGCTGAGCTGCACGCGCCGGGCGTCGAATACCAGACTGACGGAGATTCGTTGGGCCTGCGCGTGTTTCACGGCATTGTTCATTGCCTCTTGTCCTATGCGAAGCAGATTGTCTTCAACTGATCGCGCCAAGGGGCGGAAGGTGCCGTTGACTTCCACCTGCGCCTGGATGGGAGTTTCAATCGTCAATCGCCGCGCGGTTTCGCTCAAGGCAGTCGGCAGATCGTTGTTTTCAAGCGCAGACGACCGCAAATCCCAAACATAGCGGCGAGCTTCGGCGATACCATGACGGACTTGCCGTCGCGCGCGATCCAGATAACTCCTGGCGGCTTCAGCATCGGGCGGCATTGTGCGCGCCACGACTTCCAGTTGCACTGAAATCGCAGACATTTCCTGGGCCAGGTTGTCATGAATCTCGCGGGCGATCCGAGTCCGCTCACCCAGCACCGCGCCAAACTGGGCTCGCATCCCGCGCACGCGCAGGCGAAATAGCAGCCAGGTCAACAGCGCCAGGCCCAGCAAACACACTGCGTAAAACCAATAGGTCTGATAGAAGTAAGGCTTCAGATAAAGACCGAAAGTTGCGCCGGTCTCATTCCAAACACCGTCGTTGTTACTAGCGATGACGCGAAACGTGTAAGCTCCGGGGCGCAGATTAGTGTAGTAGGCGATTCGGCGCGTGCCACTATCGATCCAATCTTTGTCAAACCCTTCCAATCTGTACTTAAACCTGACTTTCTGTGGCGCCACAAAACTCGGCGCCGTGTAGTACAAGTCAAATCGTGTTGTGCCTGCAGGCAACTCGATTCGCTCACTTGGCTGGATTGACTTGTCATCAATACGTATTTCCTCGATCACCACCGGTGGCGGGTGAGAATTTGTTCTTATTCTTTGCGGATCGATCATCGCAACGCCCTTGATGGTTGGGAACCAGAGCTTTCCGTCACGACCTTTCCAGCCGGCCGGATCGCCGCCCCCGCTGCACTCGCGCGTAATCATGCCGTCTGCGGTGTCGTAAGCAACCGGCGCGATTGAAGAAATCCTACCGTGGGCAAACTCATTGAGCTCTTTTTTGCCAATGTGAAAGATACCCTTGCGGCAACTCAGCCAGAGATTATTTTGGCCGTCTTCCAGGATTCGGTATACGACGTCGTCAAGCAAACCGTTGCGCGTATTGTAAGCGGTAAGCTGTCCGTCTCTCAGTCGATTCAAACCACCGCCATTCGTACCAATCCACAGCGTACCTTCCGAGTCCTCGTAGAGTGAGATGACTGCGTCGTTTGACAATCCATCCCTGGTAGTAAATGTCGTAAACTCTTCATTGGTGAGTCTACTTAAGCCGCCTAACGTGCCAACCCACAAGTTTCCTTTGGAATCCTCATAAAGCGTGGTGATTAGATCATTAGGAAGGCCGTCCACCTCGGTAAAGGTTCTGAATGCTCCATCCTTGAGCCGAGTCAAACCTCCGCGTGTGCCAATCCATAGATTGCCGTGACGGTCCGCGCAGATCGACCTGACGTCGTTGTTTGCCAAACCGTCACTCGCAGTATAGATAGTAAACTTGCCGCGGCTAAAACGATTCAATCCGTCAGGCGTTCCAGCCCAAAGATTTCCCGTCTCGTCATCGAATAGAGCCAACACCACGTTGCTGGATAGTCCGTCGCGGTCGGTATAAACACTAAGCTTGCCATCTTTCAGTAAATTCAAGCCGCCACCGTCCGTCCCGATCCAGATACTCCCCTGTCGGTCTTCAAAGATCGACTTCACTACGTCGTTTGAGAGTCCGTTTCTCACGGTGTAAGTGGTGAATTTTGCGTCTTTGAGCAGGTTGATTCCGCCGGACTCAGTGCCAATCCACAAATTACCCTCGAGGTCTTCGAGCAGGGAAAGAATCGTACTGGTTGAAAGTGCGTCTCCAGGATTGAAACCAGCGAACCTTCCATCAGCGAACCGACAAAGACCGCCGGCCGTTCCGATCAGGAGGCCACCTTCCCGGCTCACACTTAAAGAGATTATCCGGTCATTAGGCAAACCATCACGTGTTGTGTAGGTTTTGAAGCGACCGTCATTAAACGAGGTCAGGCCAGCCAAAGAGCCGAACCATAGACGGCCCGCTGCGTCCTGTTGGATTGCCCTAACGGTGTTACTGCCAAGTCCGTCGCGGACGGTGTAGTTCGTAAACGTGCCATCTTTGACCCGTCCTACACCGTAAGGCGTCGCAATCCAAAGCGCACCTTCGGCATCCTGGAACAACGCCTGGATGCTGCCACCGATTAGCCGCTCTTTTGTTGTGAACGTCGTCAGGCTTCCACTCTTGAAGAGGCTCAAACCAGTGGCCGTTGCCACCCAGAGATTGTCTTCGCGATCTTCATAAATGGCCTGAATAGTATTACTCGGTAGCCCTTCATTAGTTGTGAAAGCGGTAAAGCTACCATTCATCATGCGCACCAGGCCTTCCGCTGTGCCGACCCAGAGTGCGCCCTGGCGATCTGCCAACAGCGCACGAATGTAGTTGCTCTTAAGCTGCGGAGTGTTCTGCTTGTCGAAAATGGTAAACCTTACGCCATCGAAGCGAGCCAAACCCTCCTCAGTTCCAATCCAGATGTAGCCATCCTTCGTTTGCGCGATCGAATGGACGGTGTTTTGAGGCAGACCGTTCTCAGTGAGCCACACTTCATGGCTAAATTGAGAAAGATCTCTACGCGAATCGAGCGCGAAAGCCGTCAAACTGCCGCTCAGCAGCAGCAAAATCGCAAGAACAAGACGGTGATCATGGCGGGATCGAGACATTGATTCGAAGGCATTGTCAGGTTAACGGGGCTGAAGATGCAATATCCATGGTTGCACTGGGCCGCCGACCATTGCACATCAGAGCGATTCAACTAGACCGCACGGCGGACGGTTGAATGGCCCCGAATATCCCCTTTGTAACGGCTAAGCCGCCTGATGTGCGGTGGCGGCTTTGCCCCGCCGTCGAGTTAACTTCTTTCGATTTTGGGGCTATGCCCGGGGCACAGCCCCGCGGTTGGAAGTCAGCCATAACGGAAGGGCATAGCCACTTCCGCACATCAAGCGGCGAAGCCGTTACGAGAACTCTCTTGTTCCGGTAGGCTCGAATGAAACTCAATCTTGAACAATCAATGTTGAAGCTGCGTATGCAGAGAAGTCTACCCGGAGATTGATAAAGTGAACTCGATGTTGCTTTTTCCACTACGGCAGTCCGTGGAATACGCGTAGAATAAGTGAACGCTAGTTGTAATCTGGAACGAATGTGAGCTGGTTCTGAATAACCTGTAGAGAGGTTTTCACGGACTAATTGCCGTTGAGTCTCAGTCACACCGCGGCTTTGCACAAGAGTAATGAACAGGGTGATCAGAACCGGGAGCCGTAGCGACCGGCCAAAGCGTCAACTTGAAAAACGCCGAGTCTACCAAAACGAAGAACACAAAGGAGAATGTTTGGCCGGTCGCTACGGCTCCCGGTTCTGATGTTGAGGAACGGTTTATAATTGCATTAAGGACATTCGAATACCACGCTAGAGCGCGGGGTGAATGAGACACAGAGAAACTGCACCGATACCGTTTTTGTCGTCATTTGCTATTTTCGAGCAAACTTAAATAATTTTCTCGCAGTGTCGATCTAGCTGGTTATCGTTCGACTTAATGGTGAAGGCACAACTCCTATGAAATTTAGTAAGTTAATCTTGAAGAACATCCTGCGGAACAAGCGACGCACGTTGCTTACGATCTCCAGCCTGGTTGTTTCGCTGTTTCTAATCATCACTCTCGCCACCATACTGACCGAGTTCACACGAGGCAGTGAAGCATCCAATCCACTCCGCCTGGTCACCAGGCACGCCGTGTCGCTCGGCTTTACTTTGCCCGTGGCCCAGCAACAGCGAATTGCGACAGTGCCAGGTGTGAAGAGCGTGATCCCGTTCAGCTGGTTTGGTGGCATTTATAAGGATGAGAAAAACTTCTTCGCTAACTTCGCGGTCGATGCCCACAAGTTTCGTGAAGTCATGACTGAACTAAAAATGTCGGAGCCTGAATGGCAGGCATTCATTAATGACCGGCAGGGAGCAATCGTCGGACAGAAGCTGGTGACATTGTATGGCTTCAGCCCCGGCCAGAGGATTACGTTGCGCAGCCCAATTTATGATCGCAGCGTGGAATTCATCGTGCGCGGCATTTGCACCGGTGGTGATGAGAAGACTCTTTTCTTTCATCACGAATACGTGAATGAATTGGTACCGGCGTGGGCCAAGGACCAGGTAAGCACGTTTAGTATTCTGGCCAACTCGGCTGAAGATGTGCCAAGGATCGCTCAGGCAGTCGACTCGATATTTATTAATACCGACGCCCCGACCAAGACTGAAAGCGAACGTGATTTTGCCATCAGCTTTGAAACCATGATGGGAGGTGTCAAGCAGTTTATGTATGGCATCATCGCGGCGATCACATTTTCGCTGCTGCTTGTCATGGGTAACACCATGGCGATGACAGTGCGTGAGCGAACCAGGGAGGTCGGGATGCTCAAGGCTCTTGGTTTCCAGCGAGGAACTATTGCCAGGCTATTCCTCGGCGAGGCGTTGCTGGTAACCGCTGTCGGCGCCCTGATTGGCATTGGCGGTGCGATGCTGGTCTTCAGATCGATTGACCTGAGTCTTTATATCCCGAACTTTCAGTCGTTTATTCCAACCAGCGGAACGTTGCTGGCCGCTTTCGTTGTTTCAATCTTTGTGGGCATGGCCAGTGTCAGTTATTCAGCTTACCGTGTCTCTGGTATGACCATCGCCGAAGCTCTGCGTAGCACGGAATAATGCCACTACCGTTAAAATACAACTTCCGAAATATCACCGTGCGCAAGTCCAGCACCTTTGCGACTGCTTTTACGATTGGTCTAACCGTCGGGGTGTTTCTTATGGTGATGGCGCTCGCGCGTGGGATTGATCTAACGTTGACCAGCAGTGGTGAGCCTTTGAACCTCATCGTTTTACGCGAGGGCAGCACCGCTGAGTTGAATAGCAGTGTCTCGCGCGAAAACCTCAGCAACCTGATGTACCTTGATGGCGTAGTGCGCGAAGGCGATCAGCCGCTGGTTGCTCCGGAACTGCTGACACTGATCTATAAAGCTCGAAAGGGTATGAGTCAGGGATCGAATGTGACCATTCGTGGAGTTGGCGCGATGTCGAACAAGCTACGGTCGGGTTTTAAGACCGTGGAAGGGCGCATGTTTCAACCGGGACCAGCTGAAGCGGTTGTGTCACGACGGATCGCCGAGCGCTTTCAAGGTCTGAACCTGGGAGACAAGTTTCGCATTCAGGCGACTGACTATACTGTCGTCGGTTTGTTTGAGGCGGGTGGCAAAGCGTTTGAGTCGGAGATCTGGGTGGATGTGAACTCGCTTGCCGGAGCGACGAAACGTGACAGCTTCTCATCGATATTGTTGCGCGCCAACGACCAGTCAGCATTGGAGTCGTTGTCGAAGCGAATTACTGATGATCAGCGACTGCACTTGAAGGCGCTACCCGAGCGCACTTTCTATGAGGATCAACAGGGAGCAGCGTCGGGCATCCTAAAAGGTCTGGCTGTTTTTATCGGATTTATTATGGCCGTCGGCGCTGGGTTTGCCGGAATGAACACGATGTATGCAGCAGTTGCCAGACGAACCAAAGAGATTGGCACACTTCGCGTACTCGGCTTTAGGCGGCGCAGCATCCTGATTGCTTTTGTTCTGGAGTCGGTAGCAATCGCGGTCATTGGGGTAGCAATCGGGATCTTGCTGGCGTTGCCCTTGAACTTTGTCTCTACTGGCACGGCGAATTTTTCGAGTTTCAGTGAAATCGCTTTCAATTTTCGCGTTACTCCTGAGTTAATGCTGTGGGCCTTGATCTTTGGAGTTGGCATCGGCTTATTCGGGTCGTTGCTGCCATCAATTCGGGCTTCGCGATTCAAGATAGTCGACGCGCTTCGCGCGTCTTAAACCGCAAGTGAACATTCAGGTTTACACGGTTGCGGTCCCATGAGGTGGTACTGACTTCATCGGACCGCTCATTGGACTAAGGGTAAATACTCGAACTGCATCACCACCAAATCGATCAATGGCGACAAACCCTTCGA
>DATLBQ010000062.1:0-7465 GCA_035526805.1 Pyrinomonadaceae bacterium | reverse complement strand
GACCGTCGCCATCATTTGCCGCTGTGCCTTCTCACCCTGTTCATTTAATTTCCATCGCCCCATGTGATGCGAACAGGCGACGATGCCGGGACGAATGCCTTCCGTAACCCAGGCGCGCACGACGTAATATCCAATCTCCGTTTCGACACGCAGCAGGTCGCCGGTGCGTACCCCCAGTTTCGCGGCATGGTCGGTATGAATCCAAAGTGGATTTGTGTGCGCGATCTCGTCGAGCCATTTTGCGTTCGCGCTGCGCGTGTGGATCTGCACCGGCAAACGAAACGTGGAGATCAGAATCGTTTGATCGTCTTCAAGATTGTCCGGATGAACGTGGCTCTTGATATAAGTGGGAATAGCGAACTCCGGCCAACCCCATTCGGAGAGCGTCCGCGAATAAAATTCCAAACGGCCGCTCGGCGTAGGAAAACCGCGCTTGATTTCGTCGCCGACTCTGATGCCAACAAAACGACGGCCTTCAGCATCACCGTCCGGCGTGGGCACAGGGACGACGTTTGGCGAAGCAGGTTTTGCAGCGCGGGTGAAGACGCGGCCGCACGCATCCTCGCAAATGTCTTCGAGCTCAGTTGCGTCAACAGTCTCTTCGTATATCGCTCCCACCCTTTGTTTGATTTCGAAGGCGCCGTAGCGACGCATGAACTCGACCGGAGTTAAACTCTCTGCGGCCGCTTTCTCCGGTAACCCGGGAACAGAGTTCTCGAAGATCCACTCGTAATATTCATCAATGCCAAGCCTTGTTCCCGGATTCTTCTTAGACTCCGCATATTGGCGAATGCCGAGGCTGCCATCGCGATCGATGCGCCAGGTTAGCTCCAGCCAGAACTCGTTCTCTTCCCAAACTTCGCCGGGGTTCACCTCGCGAGTGTCGTTAATCGTTTCGCCTTCGCGCTGCCGGTCCGCTTTTTTCACCGGCTGGCGGAAGCCAAGCCATTGCGCGTCGTGTGTCTCGTAAGAATGAATGTCATGACGCTCGGAGGCGTGACCCATCGGCAAAACGTAGTCGGCGAAATATGAAGTTTCGTTCCACGTCGGCGTCAGTGCTACGTAACAACCGACGAGATCGGGATCGGTCAGCATTTCGATCCAGGAGAAACCGTCGGGGTTGGTCCAGACTGGGTTGTAGACACGCGTGAAGTAGACATCAAGCCTGGCGCGCCCATCCTTCAGGAAGTGTGGCAGCAGGAACGACATCTCGTGCATGGCGAGGGGATACTCGCGCGGCCACTGGGTTTCGTTCCACATCTGCGGGTGCGGCGGCGTGTAGATAGGCTTCGGCACAAACTTGTTCCAGGCATTGGGAAACACCCCGCCTTCGGTAGCCACTGCGCCGAGCAAGGCATTTAACATGAAGACGGCGCGCGCCACGGCCCAACCGCCACTAACACCAGAACTAACGCTGCGCCAGTTGTGACTGGAAAAACGCGTGCCGGCGGTGGCGACCAATTTTGCAATCTCTTCGATCGTTTTCGCATCAACGCCGGACTCTTTTGCAGCGAAGTCGAAAGTGTATTCGGCGTAGAGTTGTTTTAAATGATCTTCAAATTGCTCAAAGGTGGGCGGGGGCAAGCCCGGGGTTCCCAACGGGGCATCCCCGCTGGGGTGGAACCCGGCCTTCCTGACCTGCGAATTGGCGTCTGAAGCTCGATCTTGCGGGGCTTGTTGGTTGCTGGAGAGGTCTGACTTCGAACTTGAAACTTGAAACTCGGAACTGTTTTGAAGGTACTCTTCCCAGTTCCACCAGCGCAGTACAAACTCGCGGTTGTAAAGATTGTTTTGAATCAGATAGTTGGCAATCGCCAAGAGCATTGCGCCTTCAGAACCGGGATAAGGTGCGACCCAATAATCTGCGTGAGTGGCGGTGTGCGAAAGACGTGTGTCGAATACGATCAGCTTTGCGCCATTTGCTTTGCCGTCGATGACGCGTTGCGCGTGCGGATTGAAATAATGGCCCGACTCGAGATGCGCGCTGATGAGCAGGATGACTTTGGCGTTGGCGTGATCGGGGCTGGGTCGATCGAGGCCCATCCACAGTTGGTAACCTTCGCGGCTGCCTGACGAACAGATGTTGGTGTGCGAGTTGTGACCGTCAATGCCCCAGGCCGCGAGTATGCGTTCAGTGAAACCGTCTTCACCCGGCCGGCCGACGTGATACATGATCTCGTTGCGACGATTTTCAACAATGGCTTTACGAATGCGAGCGGCAATGTCTTCAAGCGCTTCGTCCCAGGTTGTCTGTTCCCATTTGCCTTCGCCGCGTTTGCCCGCGCGCTTTAGCGGATAAAGAATGCGGTCGGGATCGTGAATCTGGTTGAGGGTGGCGGGACCTTTCGCACAGTTGCGTCCACGGGAGCCTGGGTGCTCGGGATTGCCTTCAAACTTTTGTATCTCGCCGGTGACTTTATCGATGTAAGCCAACAGCCCACACGCCGACTCGCAATTGAAACAGGTGGTCGGGACAAGCGAATAGTGTCGCTCCTTGCGCCGAGGCCAGGCCTGCGAATCAAGTTCGGTCCAGTTGTCCCAACGCTCCTTTGGCGGAAACGCCGCGAGACGACTGCGCGAAGGGCCGGGATAGAATGTTTCGCTCATAATCGACTTGTTCTGCCGGACTAAAGATCCGATCAATAGATCTTTAACGCCTAAAGCCGTGGAGTCTAGGCCAGCGGTACAGATTGTCCCGCTTGAACATACGCATGTTCATAAAGCATCAAACCCATCAACGCCAACGGTGCGCCGGCGACGCCCATTGTTGGAGATAGCACACCAACAAGCGCTAGCCAAGGCGCTAATCCACCGGCAAGAGACAGGACCGTTCCCATCCAGAAATCGCTTCGATACCGTCCACGCACCATCTCCCAAACCGCTAAACGAGCATGGGCCGTAGCGTGTGTCAGTGAAGCTTCGCCCCAGATCATCAGCAGGTGAACAACGCTCGCCAGTGCAAGCAGCCAGGTCAACGGCAGGATGATCGAGACTGGGCGTATCACATTCATCTCGAGATACGTCGCCAACGGCAACAGCACCGCGGAGCCGAGCAACAACGCCTGCACCAGTAAATGCGGCGGCAGCAGCGGGTTTTGCCACATGTCGCGAGCCTTCGCCTGCGCGAAAAGATACGCCGTGTAGACCGCCGTCATAACCGCCAGGGGAATTCCGGCAATCATCAGCCAGCTTTGAATAGATCCTGATCCAAACCAACTCGCCAGGAAGTGAAGCCCGAGCACCAACGTGTAACCTGCAATTATGAACGCGCCTTTCACCAGCCAACTGCGCCATTGAGGCCGACTGAAGATCAGATAGAAACGCTCCGGATGTTCCAGGTCCCAGATTAGTAATGCCCCGGTGATTGCTAAGAAGACGCCCGAAACAATCGGCGTCACCCACAACCAAATAGAATTGTTCACGCTGATAAATCCAAACAGCACCAGCAAGGCTGCAACTAGGTAAACTCCCGATGCGATCCCTTTGGTCCAGGTATAAAGGCTGACGCGCCAATCCCAGGGAATTGCGTGTGCGACATCGTAAGACAGTAACGCCGCCGCCGAGCTGTTGTTGTAGTTTGGATTACCGGAAACAACCTGTGACGAATTCTCCTGTTGCTCGCTCCACATAAACAGTCCGCCTTCGGGGCGGCGAGCAGCGAGCGGATCGAGCGTCGCCTGATGTGCGCCCTTATAGAAAAGTTTTGGGAGCGTCTCTTTTTCCGGGCGACGAACTGCCACTGGCTCGCGGTTTACGATCTGTGCCACGTACGACTCGGTATCGTTTAAGTCTCCAATCAGGATCGCCTGCGTGGGACAAACGACTACGCAGGCTGGTTCGAGTCCGACGTCGATGCGGTGCGCACAGAAGTTACATTTCTCGGCGGAGTGGTCTACAGGGTTAATGAAGATCGCGTCGTATGGGCAGGCGGCCATGCAGGCTTTGCAACCAATGCAAATAGACTTGTCGAAATCGACGATTCCGTCCGCGCGCTTGAACATAGCTGTCGTGGGACAGGCGGTAACACACGGCGCGTGCGCGCATTGATTGCAGCGTGTTACCTGATGTGCACGCCGAGCTTGAGGAAACACGCCGACATCGACATGCTTCACGTAGGTCCGCGTAACTGACAACGGAACCAGGTTCTCCGACTTGCACGCCGTGGTACACGCGTGACAACCAATGCAACGCGTTTGATCGAGCACTTTGGCCCACTTCACCGCGCGATCTGGTGGTTGTTCGAGCATGCAACTCCGCTTTCCGGTTTTGGTGAGAGCGAACTATATCACGATGGGACAAGAACAAAACATCCGCGTTTTGCGGGAGTTGGGTGCGTGGAACCTGACTCTAGCATTGACAAATGCAGATAGGCATAAGAAATTAGCTGAGGAATAAAGCTGGTTCCATCTGATCGCTGATCACGGTTCGTTTGGAGGCTTACTGATGCGACTTCATATTTTGTCTGTGGCTCTACTGCTGGTTACTCTGGGAATTTTGACTGCGTGTAATTCCGCTGAGAAAACTGCGCGCACTTCCTCGGTTTCTGCGCCGAGCGCGCCGACACCGTCAGACGGTGTGCGCCGTGTTACAGTCGCTGAACTCAATGACTTGTTGGATAAAGATGAGGTTTTCGTCCTCGACGTGCGTAACGAAGCTTCTTACAACGCCGGCCACATTAAAGGATCTAAGCTGATTCCCGAGGCTGAAGTCGTGAATCGTCTCAACGAACTCCCGCGAAACAAATTTATTGTTACCTATTGCTCTTGACCAAGCGAACATACGTCCGCCCGTGCGGTGGTCGAAATGAAAGCAAAGGGTATTGAGAACGCGGGAGCGCTGCTTGGCGGGTTTGCCGCCTGGCAAAACGCAGGTCTGCCGGTCGATTCCAAAGCGGCCAATCCATGAGTAATTAACCCGAGATGCACTGTTCCAATTGCGGATCTTACCTGGTACCTGGGGTGCGTTTTTGCTCCGGGTGCGGTACACCTGCGGACGATCCCGAAGCGACTCGGATTGTTCGAGCGGCAGGTGGCATTCCCGCGCGCAGGGAGGAACCGGACGATGATCTCGAGCAGGTTATATTTACCGTCCGGCCCACCTTGATCTTTATTAAGCTTGGATATCTGTTGGCCGCCATAGCAGCCATTGGCCTCGTCGTTTTGCTAGCCTTAACCCAAATTGTGCCGCCTTACGTTTCAATTCCGGTGGCGCTCTTATTCTTCTTGATTCCCGCCTATTACCACCTGAAGCGAAACATGATTCGATACACTTTGACCGACGCAAAAATAGAAATAGATACCGGCCTGATCGCTCGCACGACTCGAAATATTCCGCTGGCAAAGATTCAGGATGTAACTGTCTCCGCGAGTATTCCGCAGAGATTGCTCGGTTTCGGCAACTTAATGATAGACAATGCGAGCGAGCTGGGCGGCACCACCATTCTTCACAATATCAGCCAGCCGCGTCACTTCGCCGGCCTGCTTTTGCGCGAACTCCGACGCACGCATTAAACTCCCTATTAAAGCGAATGGCTTTGCACAAATAGTAAATAAAACACCGGAATGGCCGTATCAGAACCAGAAGCGGTAGCGACCGGCCAGATATTCAACTGTGAAATTGAGCAAACTATGCGCTGCTTAACGAGTCACTTCCATAGTTGCGTCCGTGGCCGGTCGCTAGCCGTTCTCGGTTCTCATACTGATGAGGCCTTTTTGTAACGAAGTAAACCGAGCAGATTCCAACCGCATTTAAAGGTGGAACATCCAAACGGATTAAGGTTCTAAACTGAACCTGCGATTATTTAAGGGCCGGGGGTTGTTTCTCTAGTGTTTAAGACCTTCATTTCAGCGTTGGTTTTCGTGCTGTTGGCGCTGCTGCCGGTCAAAGCGCAAAACGTGCCTACGACGGCAGCGGACAAATCCCTGCCGGACAAGGTAGGAGGATTCCAGCGTACCGGGACAATCGATTTACGAAAGGCTTTAGCGCCGGCCGGTTTGCTTCAGCATGACGGTATCGCGTCGACCGCAGGTGGGCTGTACGTTTCAAAAGAGGGCGAACGCTTTTTTGTCTCACTAACTAATACCGTCTCCGACTCGGCGGCCTACGCCGAACTCACGCAAACAAGAAAGCAAGCAGAAAACTCAGCCACCGGCCAGGCAGATAACGCCGAGGTAGGGACCGCAGGATTTTCTTTTTCGAACGGATCCTCCAACAACTTCCTGGCATTCTTCAAAGGCCGATCTTTTGTCGTGGTGCGTGACGAGAACAAAGGGCGCGACTCACAATCGCTGCTAAATTTTGGAAAAACGTTGGCGGACACACTCGATAAAGGTGCCGGCGAAATCCCCGTGTTAGTTAAGCACCTTCCGGATTGGGAGAATGTGGAGTCGCGCGTCTTATACGTAGTCAACAAAGACGTCTTGAAGAATGCCATCAGTAATCAGGACATTCTGGATGTGTTGAATTTCGATGGTGGGGCCGAGGCGGTCATAGCCAACTACGGTGAACAAAAGCTAGTCGTAGTCGAATTCAATACGGCATCACTGGCGACCGACAATGACCAACGTATTGCAGCCGGGCTCCAGCAACTACGGAATCAGGGCCAGCCGTCGCCAACGACCTATCGACGAGTCGGCAACTATGCGGTATTTGTGTTTGACGCACCGAACGAACAGGCGGCCAACCAACTCATCGATCAGATTAAGTATCAGCAGGTAGTGACATGGCTGGGGGAAAATCCCTTTTCTTACGAACAGGCGACGCGTGAATTCACTGAGACGACGCTGGGCGTCTTTGTTTCAGTTGTTAAGGCTTCTGGTATCGCGCTGGTGAGTTGCCTCGCTATAGGGGGATTTGCCGGAGCGCTTTTGTTTAGTCTGCGGCGTAGCCAGCAGCGGGCTAAGGAAGCCTATGCTGATTCCGACGCAATGCTCCGTCTTAACCTGGATGATTTAACTCCGGAGAACGATCCTGCGCGACTGCTGGGAAGTGGACATTGACCTGGATGGTTCTTTAAGTAGTTCAGAGTTCAAACTTTAGTTTGTCTTAGTCGCAAGAAGGCAAACTAAAGTTTGAACTCTGAACTGCTTTGAGGCTGTGCAGATGACGCCCAAAACTAATGCGGGCTGCTGATCTTCCTGGGAGGCTCCCCCAAGCCCCTTCAGGACGGCGATCAGCAGCACCGCAATGATTGCTCTCGATTACGTACACGCGTTAACTCCGTTCCCCCGAAAGAGTCATCACCTGTTTTTTTCAATCATGAGAGGACGCCTCCCCCAAAGCTTCCACTCACCGCAATCTTGAGCCTGACCCGATTTACCCTTTATCTACCCTTCTTGTTTCGGTTCCCTTTTCGCAACGAGCGTGCCATTTGAGACGCTCCTCCGTCTTCGTTAGCGGCCCCTCGCTTTTCCTAAGAAATTCGCCCGGGTCGCAACAATCAAGGTCGACTTATTAAATTCGTTGT
>DATLBQ010000061.1:0-3058 GCA_035526805.1 Pyrinomonadaceae bacterium | reverse complement strand
AATTCCGTGTTATCCATGACGGCTCGCAACTGGGACGTGAACTTGTCACCCGCTATTTCCAGCGTAAAGTTGCCGGTCCGAGCATAAACATTCGCAGGGGATAGACTCGCGAGTAGCACGGGCGGTATGGGTGTTGGGGTTGGCGTCGGCGTTGACGACACAACTTCTGAGGGCTTCGGAGGTTCATAGTAAACAAAAATATTGCGGCGCGCTTCGGGAGCGGACACGGTAGGGTACGTTGCGTTAATCGGTTGCAGCGCTCCAAGATCACTCGCTTTGAAATCGTCGACGCTTTTCGGCACCGTCTTGGATGGCACCGCGCCAGTCAGCCGGGAAGGCGTCGGCTGGCCGGCGGGCCTTGGCGCGGGGTTGCTGGAACTACTGCCGAATCCAAAAAATGTCCACCATAGAAAAAGGATGGCAACTATTCCCAGAGCGCCCGCCAGGATAAGTTTGTTCCGTTCTGCCGGATTTCGAATATCGCTTACCTGCATAAGACTTGTTACCGAGCGGCAGCCTCGTCCGCTGCATCCTGTGCGGAACCGCGTTTAAAATATGTCGTCATTTCCAGACGCAGGCTGACTAAAGTTCCGCGCGTCCCACCGCTGGCGGTATCACCTTCGGCAAGAGAATTATTGCTTTCGTTCGACCGCTCCAGCTCTACGCTGTTGATGATTATGAATTGCTTATTTGTTTCCAAGTCGCGTATGAAGCGTCGCAGGTTCTGATACGCACCCTCCACGGTGACACTGATGGCGATGCCCGGATAGATGCTCTGCCATTTTGTGCTGGTGGATCTACTTCCGTTCGCCCCAACCTTCGAGTCCGACGGCTCGAGTGGGAGATAAGTAGGCCCAGAGGTATTACGTAAGCCGTTCTTTAGGATTAGCACGTTTAGATTATTGTAGATACCCATGCGGCCTCGATCGGCGGTCAACAGCTGATCGCTTTCAAAATCGCCGAGGCTTTGAGTGATCTTCTGAACGGCCATTTCGGTGGTTTGACCCTGCGTGGCAAGCTCGCGGGAGACACGCAACTGATTCTCAAGCCGCAAGCGTTCGGACTCAGCCGCACCGAGTCGAGACTTAGCCGGGACCAAAAAATACAAGTAACTCACCACGACCAGCACTGCCAGGAGAACACTGCCACCGAGCGCGACTATCTCGGCGGGACCGACAATTCGCCGCTCTCGAGCAACACGGATGTGTTGAAGTCGGCTGCGTATACCATTGTAATTGGCGGCAGGGCGATTTGTTGGTGCTGGTTCGCTCATTCGCCACCTCCCGTCGGAACTCCCCGGCTATGCGGCGGCGGCACGGACAAAGCCATGCTGTCACTGGGCGCTCCAGCTCTGGGCGTATAGTTAACCGACAACTCATACTCCGCTCCGATTTCGCCGCGCCCGCGCTGCAAGGTCTGTGAACGCAGTTGCGCGTGGAACACGCCAGCGCGATCCATCTCGGCGATCATGTCAGTTATCGTTGACGCGCTTTTCGCCACCACCGTCAGTTCTAATTCGGCGAATGTCTGATCGCCGCGCGTAGCGACGTCGCGCACTGCGATTCTTTTCACACGGACGTTGCCAGGCAATGCGGACTCCAAATCAGCAAATAACCGCGACCAGGAAAAGCGCTTGCGATCGACCAGCGTGTGAGCTGCGCTCAAAGTTTGCAATTGCTCAGGCGTCATAGAATTTTTCACCGCTTGAGCACGTTCGCGAAGATCTAGCTCCTGGCGACTGAGGTTATTAACTTCCGCTTGTACCGAATAAGCCTGCGCGTTTGCGTGCCTGGTAGCGCGGACGATGAAAACGAGGCAAACAAGGGAGACTGCGACAACTAAAGTGGTAACGACCCACGGAAATGAGCGATTGCTGAAGGGCTTAGTTGCGAGGTTTAGCTTTGTAGGCATGAATTTCGAAAACTTACATGAGAAGCATACACGCCTCAATAAATCAGGCGCAACTGAGCTTCAAACCCCAGGCTGCCAACTCGCTGATTACACGCGCCGTGCGCCCTGGCGTTTCATTAAGAAGTGCCTTAGACGGAAGGCCGATCTTGGCGGGTTGCTCAGGGAACCCGTCTGGCAGGCAACGGACCTTCAGTTACCGCTAACGACGGGCGATAAGCGCAGATTCGATTACGACCGCTTCGCTTCGCGCGATATAAGGCGGAATCAGCCAACTCAACCAAATGGATAGGGTCCCTGGCATCATCAGGAAACGCAGCCACGCCAATGCTGATTGTAATGCGGTGGCTCGTTTCACCCTCTGGATAGCCTCGCCGTGTGACTGGAAAATTATGTTCCGCCATTGCGCCGCGCACCCGCTCAGCGGCAACCAGACCTTGAGCATAATTCGCGTCCAACAGGAACGCCGCAAACTCTTCGCCGCCAAAACGCGAGGCGACGTCTCCCGCCCTTAAAGCCTCCTTAATAATACGTCCAGTTTCTTCCAGCGTTTTGCTGCCGACCAGATGTCCATAGGTGTCGTTAACTTCCTTAAAATGATCGAGGTCCATCATCAGAACGCAGAAAGGTCGCGACTCTGCCTCGGCTCTTGCAGCCTCTCGTCGCAGTTCAGAGAAAAACGACTTGCTTGTTAAGAGTCCCGTAAGTTCGTCATGCGCAATCAAACGATGGATTTGATGTTGAAACTCGCGATCAATCTCGTCCAGCAAATCGAAACGAAACAAATGATCACCAATGATAATCTTATCCCCATCGTTGAGCGTTACGTCAGTAATGCGTTCGCCATTCACAAGTGTTCCATTTGTTGATCCCAGATCTGTAATTCGGCAGGTCGTGTGATTGGTCCTGGAATCAAGTTCACTGGATATTCGAGCGTGAAGGCGCGAAGCGCGGGAATCATTAAGCCGCACATCAGCCTCAATTGCACGACCAATTATCACTTGATCCCGCTCAAGCGGTATCGGCACAGCCATCAATTCTCCACGAAGCGAAACCAACGCTGGTCGTCGCTCCTGTTGAGCTGGCTTTACGTCCTTGACCGGACGGAGTTGAGTGGCCCCGGGTTCGTTGTCGTCAAAGTTTTGGCTGG
>DATLBQ010000060.1:0-4492 GCA_035526805.1 Pyrinomonadaceae bacterium | reverse complement strand
GATCGGCACGCTGGAGACGGGCAAGCGCGCAGACTTAATCGCCGTAAATCTAAACACACTTCACGCTGCTCCCCATGCAAATGATCCAGTTTCGGCTTTGGTTTACTCCGCTCAGACCTCCGACGTTCAGACCGTCGTCATTGACGGTCAGTTGCTGATGAGTGATCGGAAGTTACTCACGCTTAACGAGGAATCTGTGCTTGAAGAGACGAATCGAGAAACGTCAGAGTTGATGAAGCGTGCGGGAATAGGCGGATAAGCTAAGGTATGAAGGGTTTGGGAAGGCCGGAAAAGGGAAGTGAAAAAAGCTGTGCCAGCTCGAAGGTAGCGACTGCGGGGGGCGCGATCGGCGGCCGAGCTGGCACTGGCGGGCACTTTCAATTTTGAATTGGATGTCGTCTTTCAACCGGACTGACGTTTGGGCGCCAACCCCATCCTCAACGGGTGGAATTATACACCTCCACGTGAATCCGTCAACGAAATTCTGTGACTAATCTGACAAAATCTGAAACCCGCATGTAAGTTGACGTTCCCTGGTCAACTCCCTATACTACGCGGTCTTTCCTACCCGACGGCCAGGTAGCTCAGTTGGTAGAGCGCGGCCCTGAAAAGGCCGGCGTCGGCGGTTCGATTCCGTCCCTGGCCACCAGACAGATAGGGGGAAAAGGGTAAAAGGGAAACGGGGAAATTGGCAGCGTTTTCCCCTATTACCCTTTTTTCTCAGTGTCGCCAATAGCGTTTAATTCGTTCCTCGAGCAGCGGGAATGGCACGTATTCGGCAGTCCTGCCCGAGCGGCGCAACTCTTCAACCATTCGCATTGCCCCGTCGGCGTTTCGCGTATGAACCAGAATCGTTGAGGCCGGTTGAAGTTCCGGGTTGGAGGCGAGCCACGCAGCGATAGCGTATCCGGTGCGCGTATCGTCACGACTCTCGGTGTTGTAATGTTCGGGGTGAAGATCGTGATCCAGAAATATTGCGTCGTAAGAATTTGCAGTCAGGAATTCGCGCGCCTGCTTGACCGTATCAGCCACATCGACAAGGTCGCCCTTAAAACGAGTAGCAAACCATCGATGCCGCCTTTTGTCGTCGTCCAAAAGAAAAACCCGGATTGGATGGCGCTCCGCCTTCACTCGGTTGAGTCCAAGTTTGCTAAGCAATGAATGCAACAAACGCATATCAGTGGTGATAAGGCCTCTCATATAACAATAGTCCACCCTTGCTAAATTTGAAACTGCGCTAATGCGCGTGGCGAGATAAATCTCACGATAGTTTGCCGTTCATCAGCGCTCACAATTGATGCTGACTCGCTTTAGAGAGTTGCTGAAAGATTATCCGCGGATTAACGCGAGTGAACGCGGATCTGAGAGATAATTGATAGGAAGAGGCTGACTCTATTTGCAGATTGTTTTATTTTTCATGTTCTGATCTGCGTAACTCCCGGCTTAATTGTACTCGTTTGTGCGCGGCCAGTTGTTACGATGCTATAATCCAAATCGATTCGCACATCCAGCAAAACATTTGCGTTACCACCTGCAGTCGTAATGTCATCAGATAACTCAGACAACAAGGTAATTCCCTTCGCCAGTGGCCTTCACGACGTTAACGACTCGCATCAAGTTACCGACCGTTTTAGCAAGCCGCAGGATGTTGTTTGTCAATCTTGTTTCGGCACCGGCACGAAGCTCGATCCGGATAAGGGTGCGGTAATATGCGATTGCCAGCGCACGAACAGGGCAGGTAGATCACTTGATGCCGCGCGCATCCCGCCTCGTTTTCGCGAGTGCAATTTTCATAATTACTACCCAAAGAATGAGTCTCAATATTTCGCGCACAGCTTTGCTAACCGCCTGGTTGACGAATATCCGGCAGTTGAAGCCGGGCTGTTATTGATGGGGAGTGTGGGCGTTGGTAAAACTCATTTAGCTATCGCCATACTGAAGGACTTGATTGAGAAGAAGGGCGTGACTTGTTTGTTTTACGAATCAGGCTCGCTGCTCAAGGCCATTCAGGATTCTTACAATCCGGTGTCTCAAACCTCTGAGATGCGCGTGCTTGCTCAGGTGTACCAGGCTGAAGTGCTCGTTCTCGATGAGCTCGGCGCCACGGTTCCCACCAATTGGGTGCGCGACACGATGTATCAGATCATCAACACGCGCTATAACAACAAGAAGCTGACAATCTTCACTACCAACTATTTAGACGAGCCGCGTACAACTGAAGTAAGTCAAGATCCTTCCGAACCAAAACGCAGGAGAACCTTTGCCGCCGATCGAATTCAGGAGATGACCACTCTGGAAGAGCGTATTGGAACGCCCTTGCGCAGCCGCTTATACGAGATGTGTAAGAAGGTGCTAATCGAGGGAGAAGATTATCGCAAGCGGCTCGAGCAGCGCCGGTTTGATACCGCGGGCCAGACTTGAGCGGTGTTTCTCGGATAACGTCTAGGGCGGAGTCACGCTCAGGCGTTTGTTGACGAACTCTTTGAAGGTCTCACGCAAACTCGTATCAATGTTAAAGGTTATTCAAAATCCTCGGTCGCTGCGCTTTCTCCCCTGAAGCATCTCGATCAACGTAGCGCAGCTTGTCAAACGAAGCCGGAGTCAATCCGAGACTACCCGAGTAGAGTCTAAATTTGATTTCGTGTCCTTTTTCTATCAGACAAAAACCGAACCACGAAATAACACGAAAACTTCGAAAGAATAGGCCGTGAATGTTTCATGTCTGTTAGTGGTAATGATTTTGGTCGCGCGTTCTCTCAACTAAGACACGAGCGACGAACGTCAGGAGTTTTAAGTGTTTAAGACCGCTATGTATAATGCTTCGACTCCACTTCAATCGTCAGAGCACATTTGTTGTCTTAATGCCCAAACGCACTGATATCCACAAAATTTTAATTATCGGATCGGGTCCAATTGTTATTGGACAGGCCTGCGAATTTGACTATTCCGGTACCCAGGCCTGCAAGGCGTTGCGTCAGGAAGGCTACAAGGTGGTGCTGGTCAATTCTAATCCGGCGACGATCATGACTGACCCCGAGACCGCCGACATTACTTACATTGAACCACTTACGGTGGAAGCGGTCAGCGCAATTATTCGCAAGGAACGGCCGGACGCGTTGTTGCCGACCGTCGGCGGCCAGACAGCTCTCAATCTGGCGATCGCTTTAGACGATTCCGGAGTGCTGGCGGAGTGTGGCGTGGAGATGATTGGCGCCAAGCGCGAGGCGATCCGCATCGCCGAGGACCGCATGCTCTTCAAGCAGGCGATGGACGAAGCAGGGCTGCAAATGCCGCGGGGAGGCTTTGCAAGATCGTGGCTGGAAGCTCAGGAAATCGTGGAGCTGACCGGCTACCCCGCGATTACGCGGCCCTCGTTCACACTCGGTGGCACGGGAGGCGGCACGGCCTACAATCCGGAAGAGTTTGAGGAGATCGTGCGTGCCGGCCTGGCTGCTTCGCCGATGCATGAAGTCTTGATCGAAGAATCGATTCTTGGTTGGAAGGAATTTGAGCTTGAGGTTATGCGCGATCTTGCAGACAACGTCGTTATCATCTGCTCGATCGAGAACTTCGATCCGATGGGTGTGCACACGGGCGATTCGATCACCGTGGCCCCGGCCCAGACGCTGACCGATCGCGAGTATCAACGACTTCGTGACATGGCGATCGTGATCATTCGCAAGGTCGGCGTTGAAACGGGCGGCTCGAATATTCAGTTTGCAGTAAACCCGGAGAACGGCGATGTCCGCATCATTGAAATGAATCCGCGTGTATCCCGCTCCTCCGCGCTCGCCTCCAAAGCCACGGGCTTTCCCATCGCCAAGATCGCGGCGAAACTTGCTGTCGGCTACACCCTCGACGAAATCCCAAACGATATCACGAAGAAGACGCCGGCATCGTTTGAACCAACCATCGACTACGTCGTCGCCAAAATTCCCAAGTGGGACTTTGAAAAGTTTAAAGAAGCCGAAGACGTATTAGGCACCCAGATGAAGTCGGTGGGAGAAGTGATGGCCATTGGCCGCACGTTCAAGGAAGCGTTATTCAAGGGGCTGCGTTCATTGGAAGCCGTGAAGCCGTTGCGACTTGAAGACGTTTCTGACGATGAACTGCAACGCAAACTTGCGCGGCCGAATTCGCAACGCTTTTCCTACATTACTTACGCGCTCCAGCATGGCTGGTCCATAGCTGAAATTTATCGCCTTTCGCGCGTCGACCCCTGGTTTCTGGAACAGCTTCAGGATGTGATGGAAATCCAGAAGGACATCGAAGGACGAAAGCTAGAAGACATTTCACCCGAACTTTTGCGCTCTTTCAAAGAGGTGGCGCTCTCCGATCGCCGCCTCGCTTATCTCACCGAAAAGTCGGAAGACGAAGTCCGCGCCCACAGAAAAAATCTCGGCGTTGTTCCTGTCTACAAACGCGTCGACACTTGCGGTGCCGAATTTGAATCGTTTACACCTTATCTTTATTCGACCTACGAAAGTGAAAG
>DATLBQ010000059.1:0-15823 GCA_035526805.1 Pyrinomonadaceae bacterium | reverse complement strand
TACATCGATGAGGTACAACTACCGGGTGCAATTGCCGGAGTAGGAACGAGCACCGTCGCATTTGTGGGCCCGGCGATGCAAGGACCGCTCAACACGCCCAAATTTCTTACCAATCTAACACAATTTGAGAATACCTTTGGTGGGTACATTACTGCCCCACTGGTCTACGTGACGCACGCGGTGCGAGGGTTCTTCGAGAACGGCGGAGCCTTATGCTACTTCGTGCGCATCGGCACCGCCGCGCAAGCGTCGCTCATCCTTCAGGACCGTGCAGCTACGGCGCGTCCGACACTTGTGGTCCGGGCCAAGCAGGAAGGCGTTGCAGGTAATGCAATCACAGCGCAGGTACAGGATTCAAGTGTCGTTGCGGCGGTGAATGCGGTGCGTGCCACAGCGACATTAACAGCGGCGTCGAATGATCAAGCGACAGTTACAGCGGCAGCAGACGCAGCCAACTTCCGTCCCGGCGATATCGTCTTGCTTTCGCAAGGTACAACTAATGAACGAGCCACGATCGCGAGTGTCAGCGGTGTAACAATTAGGTTTCGAGCAAATCTGAGCAACACCTACACCGGTGGAGACATTCGGATCGCCAATCTGGAACCCGGACAAACAACAATTCGCCTCGCCGACACTACCGGAATCGAACCTGGCTCGTATGTTCGAATCGAACAGGGCGGCACAAACGAAACGCGAGTTGTGCAGGCTATCGAGCGGCCAAATAACCGCATCACGCTATCCCAACTGACAAATCCCTACACAATGGGGGCGGCGGACCCTCCGGTCGCGCTTCGCACGTCGGAGTTCACACTGATAATCAGAGCGCCCGGGGCTGGGGCAGAAAACTACACTAATTTATCGATGGATCCCCGACACAGCAGGTATTTTGCGCGTCTCATCAACTCGGAAAATGTTGAAGTAACACTGGCTGATCCTCCCACGCCAAGCCCACCACCAAACAATGTTCCAGCAGTGATTGTTGCAACGCCGTTAGCTAACGGCAGTAATGACGACGTCAGTCAAATTCAAACGTCTCACTATCGCGCTGGTATTGACACGCTTGAACGGATCGACGAAGTCAACATTCTTTGTGTTCCAGACCGAACCGATCAGGACATTCAAGCTTACATGATCGCGCATTGCGAAAAGATGCAGGATCGATTTGCGATTCTCGATCCAGTTCGCAACGCGACTCCCTCGAATGGGATCGTGACCCAACGAGGGTTGGTGAACTCAGATGGCGGCTATGCGGCGCTCTATTACCCGTGGGTCGTTATCACCAATCCGGTCGCCGAAGGCCGAATCACAATTCCGCCTTCGGGGCACATCGCCGGTCTGTATGCGCGCACTGACAATAATCGTGGTGTGCACAAGGCGCCGGCGAATGACACGCTGCGAGGCGTTCTGGCACTGGAGCGCACTCTAAACGACGACGAACAGGGACCACTCAACGAAATCGGTGTGAACGTGATTCGCTCATTCCCGGGAATCGGAATACGGGTTTGGGGCGCACGCACTATCGCGCCGAGAGACGTTACGCAGTGGCGATACATCAATGTTCGGCGCTTGTTGCTCTTCATTGAAGAATCGATTCAGGAGGGCACTCGGTTTGCAGTCTTCGAGCCCAACGAGTTGTCGCTCTGGGGCAAGGTAAACCGGCAAGTTACCGACTTCCTTACTCGTGTTTGGCGCGACGGGGCCCTCTTTGGCGCCACCGCCGAACAGGCTTTTCGTGTCCGAGTAGACGAAGAGCTGAATCCGCCCAGCGTCCGGCAGTTGGGCCAACTCGTGATCGAGGTAGTGCTGTTTCCCACTACCCCGGCCGAGTTCATCGTTTTCCGCATCATCCAGCAGCCAGGCGGGCCTGTGGTTCAGGAGTAACCCGCAGATTTAATTCTTAGATTAGGAGGCTAGACCATGGCCACAGCTAAACGCGTCGATCCCTATCGCAACTTTAATTTCAAGGTGGAAATTGAGGGTGTAACCCAGGCGGCGTTTTCCGATTGTTCCGGATTTGGGTCGAGCACAGATCCGATTGAGTATCGCGAAGGAGGCGAGAACACAACAGTTCGGAAGCTGCCGGGAATGACCAAACACACGAACATAACCCTCAAGTGGGGGTTGACGGATTCCAGAGAGCTCTACCAATGGTATCGCGATATCGTCACCGGAAAAGTTGCCCGCAAGAATGGCAGCATCGTCCTGCTCGATCTCGATGGGACGGAAAAGGTGAGATGGAATTTCTACCAGGGTTGGCCCACGAAGTGGGACGGCCCCGACTTTTCCGCCAAAGGAACTGATGTCGCCATTGAGACTCTCGAAATCGCTCACGAAGGAATTGAGAGGTCCTAACCATGATTCAAACGGAATATGAATTCACCTTACCGGTTGGGTATCAGGACGAGGAGGGCACGTTACATCGTGAAGGCACGATGCGCCTGGCCACAGCGGCTGACGAAATCCTGCCCTTGAAAGATCCTCGGGTACAAACCAATCAGGCTTACTTGATTGTGATCCTGCTCTCGAGGGTCATTACCAGATTAGGTTCGGTGTCTCACATCAACCCGAAAGTGATCGAAAACCTCTATGCCGCTGATCTGGCCTATTTGCAGGAGTTCTATAACCGGATCAATCAAAGCGGTAAAGCCAGCATTGCAGCTGCATGTCCCCAGTGCACGCATGCTTTCCAGGTCGAGCTCAACGGCCTGGGGGGGTTTTAGGCTATCCCCTCAAAGCGCTCTACGAGGAGATAGCCTTTATCGCTTATCACTTTCATTGGTCGCCGGAGGCAGTCATGAACCTGGAGCATCCCGACCGACGTCGTTGGGTTGAAGAGATTTCGACCATCAACCGACAGCTAAACGAAAGTCATGCGTAAAAAGCGCGCGAATAATACTGTTGCTTTGCTGCTGAAGCCGGACGTCCGGCCCGCGGACCGGGCGCAATTAAACTGCGGTTACCGGTGGGCCACCTGGGCCGATGGCTTACGGAATCGGCACGCGCGCATTCCTATTCGATATCACGCAATGACTTTAGTCCTGGCCCGAATCCAGTCAAGCCACTCTTACGTCGAGCGCTGGCAGAGTACGTACTTAAAGCAACTTCCAACGATTCGTCTCTCTATCGGGCCGATCCTCTTGCGCTTCAGTGATACCACAATCCGTTCGCTCAGAGCGCCGCTTGCCGTGACAACCGAGACAGCCGGACGAATCACTCGGGAATTTGTTTACAACACGCCGCCACATAGCCAACAGCTTCTCTTCAACCAGCACCAACCCTTAATTCCTAACACTGACGTTTCTTTCAAGACGTCGGCAGCAGAGCTTCGAGACAGGCTGTTCCAATCCCCTCTGTTAAGGGTCTTCGAGAGGCAAGCTACCGCGGGATCGGCATTGCCACACTTTGAGGCCAGAGTGCTCAAGCGCGGCTTGCAGTTGATCGATCGTGTGCTAATCGGAAGAGAACGTGTTGAAGAGACCGTCCGCCGCATCCTGGTTAGCCGAGAACAGCGCGCCAGCGGGTCCGCAGCTACGAAGATTCCCGAAAACAAACTATTCGAGTCCCCGCACAGTTTACGAACTGCACCGGCTGGGCCCGACTACTCAGGCGGGCAAATCGACCTGGAAAGATTAACTGAGCAAGTAGTTCGTAACATCGACAGTCGAATCATCGCGCATCGCGAACGAACTGGGAGAGTCTTTTAATTTGATTGTCGGAGAAGAAAATGGGTCTGGAAAAAGCAACAATCACAGTTTTCCGCGGCAGCGGCAATGAGGACATTAAGGTCCTTTTTAACCCTGAAGAGTATTCAATCAACAAAGACAACAATCTGGCCGTCCAGGGCATACCAGGATTGTCCGGACCAATTGTGCAATTCGTTAATGGCAACCTGCGCACGCTCGAGATGGAATTGTTCTTCGACACCTGGGACACTGCGGACCTTCCAAAGAAGGACGTACGCAAGGAGTTTACTAATAAGATTGTGGGGCTGCTCGAGATTGACCCGGACCTTCATTCACCTCCCCTCCTGCTGATCTCCTGGTCGTCGTTGCAGTTCCGCTGTGTGCTGGCGCGTGTCAATCAAAAGTTCACGATGTTTGACAACGAAGGGCAACCAGTGCGCGCTCGTCTTACCTGCACCTTTAATGAAATTATTGATCCAGAACAGGACTTGCGAGACAGACAAACGGCCGACTTCAGCAAGGTGCACGTAGTCAAACAGGGCGAGCGGCTCATCGATCTCGCAACCAGGTTTTACAACAACCCGCAAACCTGGCGACCAATCGCAATAGCTAACGGTATCAGTGATCCGCGCGACATTTTCCCAGGGCAGTCACTGCTCGTGCCATCGCTTCCCTTTATCGATCCGCAAACGAAAGAGGTCGTGAACTAGATGATTTTGCCGCACGCAAAATTTACCCCGGATTATCGGATCGAGATTGACGGGGATCCATTGCCTCCGGCGATGCGGGCTTCGGTGGTGCGAGTCAGTTATCAGGATGGAATCGAAGGCGCGGATCGAGTCGAGGTCACCCTGGCGAATACAGGATTGCAGTGGCTGGACCACCCACTGCTTCAGGTTGATAAAGGATTCAAGTTGTCAATCGGTTATGCACCGAAAACGCTGGAACAAGTTTTCGTCGGCGAGATCACCGGCGTCAATGCTGCTTTTCCGAATAGCGGCATCCCTACGGTCACCATTATCGCTCATGACTTCCTCCAACGCCTGACGAAGGGAACAAAGGATCGCGCTTTCGCTTTGAGCCTGCCTTGCATTGGGAAGTTTCCGCTGCCCGATCCGGCCATTGCCGCCTTGGTCAGTTTTACCAACATTCTAATTCCCTCGATGGATCCTTCCGGCGCAGCGCTTTCGTTTCTGACGCTGCTGATCGCCTATGCGCTCGATCCGCTCGAGGCCAAACGGGGGATACGAATCCAGCAGGGCCAGAGCGATTTCGATTTTTTGGGACGTCTGGCGAAAGACAACGGTTGGGAAATGTTCATCGACCATTCCCTTGCACCGCATGGTTACAGGCTAAGGTTTCAGTTTCTCATTCAGGAGTACAAACCAAGCGTCAATTTGAAATGGGGCGCCTCCCTGATTGATTTCGCACCCAAGATCTCGACCGTGGGCCAAGTGGCCGGGATATCAACGCGGATTTGGATACCGAGCATCAAGATGGAGTTTGTGATTGTTCTTTCCTGGGACTTCGACCGCGCGGCTTTTGACTTGATGGTGTTCCCGGGTCTGGGGAGCGTTGAGGAACTATTAGGCAAAAAGAAATCGCAGAGCGTTCTGAAAATTGAGGCCATTGGGCCTGCAACAGCACCGAAGACGCTGCTCAGCGAATTGCTTCCTCGTTTGAACAACCGTTTGACGGCCAGCGGCAGCACAATTGGCGATCCCAACATCAAGGCGAGCAAGGTTATCAACATCGACGGAATACCTGGACAGTTTGGCGGCAAGTATCGAGTTACGTCCGCTACTCACACGATGGACAACAGCGGTTACAAAACCCAGTTTGATATGCGTAAAGAGGTTTGGTTCGGATCCATCCCCGTTCCGAAAGGGGTAGGGGGTTTGGTACGAGTCCAGGGCCAGAGGATCGGTTGAAGGGAGTAAAAAAAGCAGATGCCGTTCACACTTTATGATTCAAGTCCGAAAAAGGATGAGAAGAAATCGGACCGACTGGAAACCAGCATTCTGGAGGGAACCGTAATCAATAACTGCAATCCAAAGAACCAAGGCAAAGTGCTCGTCCGCATCCCTTCGCTTGGTCAGGAGATTTGGGCCCGTCTCAGTGGACCTGGAGCGGGTCCCGATTCCGGACTTTTCCATGCGTACAACCCCGATAGCGAGGTGCTGATCGGCTTTAGCAACAATAGTGTGGCCAGCGCCTTCATCCTCAGTGGACTGTGGAATACCCGGGACAGCCCTCCGGTTAAGCCGGGCCTAAAGGATGTGCCAACGAAACGGGTTATGAAGACGGGCCTCAAGGAAGGTTTCGGCCACACACTCGAGTTCGACGATGGTATTGAACAATCCGTGACAATCTTAACCAGCACAAAGCAAAAGATCCTCCTCAATAAAGAGAAGATCGAGATAAGTACTACCGGTGATACCGTCAAGGTAATACTGGATTTAAAGACGCAGACTGTTTCAATCGATGCGCCACAAATAAAGGTAGGCAGCGATAAGACTCTAAGCCTTACGCTCAACGCCAAAAGCATTTCCATAGGTTCAGCGACAACAGTATCAACAACTGTCCAAGGCAAGATGGTCAATATCAATTAGGAGGAAAGACCAATGCCCCCTGCAGCGAGAGTTGGAGATCCAACGAGTCACGGAAATCCCTTAACGCCTCTGGTGCCTGGGGTGATGGGCAGCCCCAATGTCTTTATTGGTAAGAAGCCCGCGTGGAGAGCCGTCGTGGACGTGCATGTGTGCCCGTTGTCGAACGGGCCGCAGCCTCACGTTGGCGGAAACGTGCCCATGGGCAGTCGCTCCGTGCTTATCAACAAGCAGTTTGCCATCCGTCAAGGAGATAAAGTTACGGAACCTGGTGGTGGTCCAAATGCGATCCTCATGGGTTTTCCCACGGTGATTATTGGGGGATGAGGAATGAAAGTCGAACCAGATCCGACAAAGCCTTTTCTTGGTGTGGGCTGGGCTTTTCCTCCCAACGTAGAGGCTGACGGCAGCATAGCCGAGGCAGTTTACGAGGAAGATGTACGTCAGGCTATTCGCATAATCATCTTCACAAACAGGGGTGAGCGCGTGATGCGGCCTGATTTCGGCGCCGGGCTTAATGAATTCATCTTTGAAAGCATAAACACCACAACCATGGCGCTGGTCGAGACGCGAGTAAGAGAGGCATTGATCACCTGGGAGCCAAGAATTGAGGTGCTCGACGTGACGGTGACCTCGGATGCCAGCGAGCGAAACAAGCTCCTGATCGATCTCAACTACAAAGTGAGAGCGACGAATACACTGCACAATCTAGTCTACCCGTTTTATCTGGAGGAGGGTTCGCCTGCGTGATGCAAGCGCCGCAACAACTGGATACTCGCGACGCTGGTCAACTTGTTGCTGAGCTGTTGCGGCGACGTCTGGGTTACGTGCCTGAATGGTTGCCGTCGCAAGACGGACCGGATGCTGCGCTCGTACAGATCGCCGCCCGCTACTGGCAGGCAATCATTCAGCGCTTAAATGAGGCGCCAACCAAAAACAAGCTGGCGTTCTTCAGCACATTGGGCATTCAGTTGATCCCTGCTCAGGCTGCGCGCACGCCAGTAGTCTTCAGGCTGGCCGACAATGTTGTGGATGCGCGTTTACCGGCGAACACACGCATTGCAGCAGCACCACCGCCGGAGAGTAACGATCAAATTATCTTTGAAACGGAGCGTGCTACTGGAATCGCCACCGCCAAACTACAGGAGGTCGTCAGCCTCTGGCCCGGACGCGATCAGTATATCGACCACAGCGCCGAATTTGTGGCCGGCAATTCCTTCCAGCCTTTTCAAAAGAAACTACTGGAAAACACACCACATCACATCTATGTGGGCCACAAAGTGTTGCTGGCCCTCGCCGGCAAGGCACAAATCAATGTGATTTTTTCGTTGCGGACCTTGAGCAGCGAACACCTGGAAATCGTTTGGGAATACTGGGACGGAAAAGTTTGGCGTCAATTCAAGAGTATGCAGCCGGAGTGTGATGAGAAAGAGGCTGCCAAGGTCGACAGTACCAACGGTCTACAGTTTAGTGGTCAATATACTCTCGAGACCGACTGTGCTGAGACGAGCGAACTTGCCGTGAACGGTATCAACAGCTTCTGGATTCGCGGCCGATTGGATGAACCACTTCCTCCCAATAGTGCCCAGATCCTGCCGGACGTTGAAAGCATAACAATCGGCACCAGCATCGCCAGACCTCTGGACATTACCTTGAAACGCTCCACGGATCGCATAGGAGTGCGTGGAGTTGTTCCGGTGCAATTGACGGATGAATCAGGGGCTCCATTGAAGGGCGTCAGGGTTGGACGCGGCAATACTTTCGAATTTACCGAACTCGAAGGAATGGCCACGGCGCCCGCCAGCCCATTCAAGATTCAAGCGGGTGATTTTGAAGAGGAGGTTGATCTCGACCCGCCACCGAGGCCTGACACTCATGCTGTCTTGTCACTGTCGGCGGACGGGATGAAACCGGACAAAGCCTTTGCTGATGAACAGTCAGTTGACGTGACCAAGCCATTCTTTCCTCTGGGACTTCAGCCTCAACCCGGTTCCGCTTTTTATTTCACCAATCAGGAGATATTCAGCAAACCCGGAGCATCACTGCAGGTTTATGTGCAAACTGCGGTGACCGCGCAAGACGAGCTTTCTGATAAGCGATCCAAGACAGTGGTCCTGGCAGCGACGCATTTCGTCCCAGCAACTCCTTTGGCGCACACCGTCAGTTGGGAATATTGGGACGGCACTGACTGGACACAACTGGATAAGCACACGTTTCGTAACGAGCAGGACGATGTGTCACCGAAAGATTTCACCGGCGTCGGTCTCGTAGCAAACCTCACCATTCCCTTTGACATGGCGCAAACAGAGGTCAACGGCGAACAAGGCCTGTGGATGAGAGTTCGTCTATTGAGCGGGGCCTATGGCTTTCGCAATACGCTCGACGTGTTGTCGGGAAAAGAATTCGCTTTTGTCGTTCCCCAACCACCATCCGTCGCCAAGTTTCTCTTGGGTTACGTCTGGCAGCAGGGTCCTCTTAATCCCGAATATGTTTTGACTTACAACGACTTTCGATATGAAGACAAAACTGTAGCAGCAACGTTGCCGGGAGAGACATTCCAACCTTACAAGCCTGTAAGCGATCGTACTCCGACGCTTTATCTCGGCTTCAACCAGAAACTACCTGAAGATCGCCTGGCAATTCTGTTCGACATCACTGAACAAATCGGCGAAACACGGGGTCCTGCTTTGCTGTGGCAATACTTCGACGGTTTTTCCTGGGAGGACCTGGCAGTCGCGGATGAAACCAACAATCTTCGGTTGCCGGGATTGGTTTCCTTCATTGGGCCAGACGACAGTCAGGAGCTGGTACGCTTTGGCACGGCGCGTCATTGGCTTCGTGCCCGCCTGAAAGAAGATGGACCGCCGGGAGCACCTGCAATTAAAGGGCTGTTTCCAAACGCCGCGCATGCGATTCAACACCAAACTATAGTCAATGAAGCCATCGGGACCAGTACTGGTCGACCGGATCAAACCTTCTCTTTTACACAAATCCCTGTTCTGGATGGCGAGATCATCGAAGTGCGTGAAGTGGCAGGATTACGGGCCAATGTGGAGTGGCGCATCGTGTCGTTGGAGGTTCTCGGTGACCCTGGTGTCGTGAATGAATTGGAAAACCTTGTAGCCGGCGAAGGCACCCAAACCGAGATTAGAAAGGGCGACGTGCGTTTGACGCGCGATCGTACAAAACGCATCACGGAAGTTTGGGTCCGTTGGCGCTCACGACGTCATCTGCTTTTCTCTGGACCAGACGATCGCGATTATGCAGTGGACCGCGCCCAGGGACTACTGCTCTTCGGGGACGCGATCAACGGCAAGGTTCCTCCGGTCGGTGCTGACATTTTAGCCATGCAGTATCGTACTGGAGGCGGCAGTGCAGGCAATGTTGAGGCAAGAAAGATCTCCCAACTGCTCGCCCCGATTGGTGGAATAGAGGAGGTCTTCAATCCGCTTCCTGCCGGCGGCGGCGCTGACGGCGAGTCGGCAAAACAGTACGAGATTCGAGCGCCGCAAACACTCCGACACCGCGGTCGCGCCCTATTGCCCGCAGACTATGAAACTTTCGCCAGGGAAGCCTCACCTGCAGTCGGTTACGCACGCGCTATTGCCGGTCGTGATCCTGCCGGTCGAAAAGCGCCAGGCTGGGTAACGCTGCTAATAATCCCGCGTAGTGCTGAACCCCGACCTATGCCTTCCTTTGGACTCCGCGAGGAAGTCCGCCAGCATATCGAAGCAAATACAGCGGCCGATCTAGCGGCGGCCCACCGGATTTATGTAACCGCTCCAACTTATCTGGCAATAGACATAGACACGACAGTTGTCCCAATTGATCCGGCCGAAGCGGGACTGGTGGAGCAGCGAATGGTCGAAAGCATGGCTGCGTTCTTTCACCCTCTAACTGGTGGACCGGAAGGTCAAGGTTGGGAGTTGGGCCGTGACGTATTCCTTTCGGATGTTGCGTCCGTCCTCGAGCGTGTTGCAGGTGTCGACTATTTGAAAGACCTGCGTTTATTGCTGAACAGCCAGCTGCAGGGTGAGAGAGTGAAGGTCGCGGATGAACGCATCGTCGTGGGAGGCGAATTTCGGGTGAATATAGTCGAGGCTTGATGCGTTTATAAACTGAGGATCGAAATGTCCATCGCACTTACAAATCTCGATGATCGCCGCTGGGTTGATCTTGTGGAAGACGGTCGGGCAATGATCCCGTTTTATTCGCCCAAATGGACCGACCACAACATCCATGATCCCGGCATTACGTTGATTGAATTATTCGCCTGGCTTGCGGAGATGGACATTTACCGTCTTAATCGGATTCCAGAGAGACACCTGCGCAAGTTCCTTTCTTTGATTGGGATTCACCCATACACCCCTAAGGCCGCAATCGCGATCCTGACACTGGCCGCAAGAGAGGATTTAACTCAACCCCTCCTGCGAATCCCGTCTTCAACCGAATTTGACGGCGTCGATGCATTCGGTGAGACCACTCGATATCGCACTACCCAGACTATCTACGTTGTGCCGTCTGAGTTAAAGGCAGTTCAGATCAAAAACAAGAATGGCTTTCGTGATCTAACTGATAGTTGGCGGCGAGGCGAAGAGATTGAACCCTTTGGCCCGGACGCCGAAACGGGTGCCGAGTTTTATCTGGGCTTTTCTGCTCCGTTTCTAATTGATACCCCGGTAAGTCTGGTCCTGATTTCGCAGGATTTGAGCGCTGGACAGAGCATGCGGCGAAGCCTGCTAACCGAGCTTCGTGCAGAGAAGAAGAGATGCGCTACCGAGATCTTCGTCAAATGTGATCCGCGTCGGAAGTCTTTCACGAAAAAGAAAACAGTAAAGCTTTCAAGTCGGCTTAGCCATCACTCGGTGCGTTTGGCCTGGGAATTCTTATCAGACGAAGGTAGATGGCGGGAGTTGACTCAAGGCAGAGACGGCGAAGTCATTGACGAGACGCGAGCCCTTACCTTGAATGGGCGCCTTGTTTTCAGACTTCCAGCGGCAATTGCCCAGGAGCAAATCGGAAAGAACAGACAGTCTCTCTACTATTTGCGCGCTCGCCTGGCTCGGGGCGCTTACGACGCGCCGCCGCAGTTGCTCAGCTGCGCCCTAAACAGTGTCTTCCTGAAGCAAACTACAGCGGTAGGAACCTGGCAATGGCCAATTTCATCATCAGCCGGGATCAAGGGAACTCCGCCCAAACGAGGTCACAGCGCTTGGATCACGATGCGATTCAATAAAAACGGTCACATCACTCAACTGACTTTCAGAAAGTCGCCAGAGGCGGTGAAACTTAGTGTTCTCGAATATCAATCGGGCGTTTTGCGAGTTGAAGCAATAAGGCTCGGCGCCGGAGATGGAAAACCTAATCTGAGTTTCAGCTTGCCTGAGGCGCCGGCGCTGTTAGCGAACTTCGGAGTTTTTACGATTGAGAACGGCCGAGTGCGCAAGTGGTCACGCAGGATCAGTTTCGACGCATCTACGAGAGCCGATGCTCACTTTGGCCTGGAGCCAACGAAAGGACTGTTGATTTTCGGCGACGGCGAAAGAGGCCGTGTGGTGCCAAGGAATGTACCAATTTTCGTTCGTTACAACTCCACGCGGGCCGACGCTGGAAATCTGACTGCTAATACCATCACGCACCTTGCGGATACGCCTCACAACCGGGCGATCCTGGGAAGCTCGGATCCGAACTCCAGGCTGACGCTGATCACCAACACCTTACCTGCAACTGGTGGGACTGCCGCGGAGACAATGAATCATGCCATCGGAAGGGCGATTGAATTGGTTGATAAAACTGAGCGCGCCGTGACACTCGCGGACTACGAAGGGCTTGCGAGCAACGTCCCCGGAACTCGACTCGCGCGCGTCTCAGCTCGCGCCAATCTGCATCCTGGCTTTCCGTGCCTTAACGCCCAGGGGATGATCACCGTGATTGCCATTCCTTATCTACCGCTCGATCGTCCCACACCCAGTGTCGGACTTCGAAGTGCCATAGGGAAATATCTTTTCTCGCGCCGCATCATCGGAAGCAGGGTCGAGGTGATTGGGCCTGCCTATAAGGAAGTCGTAGTACACGCGCAAGTGAAAGCCCTTCCCCGCGCAAATAAGGCCGATGTGTCGATGAGAGTAATAGCGATGCTCAATCGCTTCTTTCATCCGCTTACAGGTGGGCCAGAAGCCACTGGCTGGCCATTGGGACGCGACGTCTTCCGCTCAGAAGTTTTGCAAGTGATCGACGACACTTCCGGTGTAGATCACGTTATTTCTCTTCAATTTGTGAACGGCTGCGGTCAGCCCGAATGCGGAAATATCTGCCTGGCAGCAAACGAATTAGTTGCAGCCGGTGAACATCAGCTTGAGATCTTGTAGGCACCCTATGTCAGCTTTGGAATCAAGAGAATTGCAGCGTCTGCGATATTGGCAGGGTCAAACGATTCGCAGTCAGGATTTTCGCGACCAGGTCAGGATCGAGCGCCAGTTGCGCGCCTGGCACAATCGTGCCCTGCATAACGTCTACGGAGTCGCCAAAAAGCTCCTCGACGGCCTGCGCGTTGAGCCAACTGTGAACGGTGTTGTGGTCCATAGCGGTTTGGCCTACGACTTGTTCGGCCGTGAGCTGTTGCTCGGCAGCCAGGTGTCGATTCTATTCGGTGATCAGCGCGAACCAATGTTCCTGGTGCTGCGTAGCAAAGAAAGTTGTGGTTGTGACCAGGCATCGACCACCGCTGCAAACTGTTTGGGGACTAAACAGTCGCTGATAGCGACAAATAACGATCTAATCTGGTTGCCGGTCAAAGGCTTCTCTTTTGGCGACGGCGTACCTATCGCCCGAACCTTGTTGACCGGCAACGTGGTCAGTATCGACGCGGATTTTATTTCGCCGTCGGTCAGACCATTAGCTCGACCCAAAATCGGCGTCGGCGCCACCATTCCAGGAGCCACTACCTGGGAGATATGGGATCTGAAATTGTTTGACAACCAGGCACGTTTGAGTATTCAGGTCAAAATAGACACTTCCAGCGCCGGCTTCGCAACGGTTCCTCAATACTTCGCGGCTTTGCAAGGTCCACTCTCTCAAGTGGATCAAAACGCGCTCAGTGTCATCTGCCTTCATTTCGATCATATTGATCAGTTGAGGCCCGATAGTTTTGTATTTCGCTTTCTGATTCTCTTGATCAAGTTTACGCCGGGCAGACTTGAAGTTCAGAAGTACCTGCAACAGCAGAAGGCTTACGTGAGTTGGATTGGTATTGAGCGCATTCCCGGCAGTACGTGAGGTGAACTGTGAGCATCATTGATGAAACAAAATTTGTTGAGCGATTTCAGTTCTTCGATGGTCAGCGCCTGTTTGCTTCCGACCTTCAGGGACTGGAGACATTCAACCGCGAAATGCGCTGGCTACACAATCGAAGCTTGCATCAGCCAGGCGTTGGCAGCGGGTTTGCAGTCGGGGGCAAAAAGGGAGATCGCGAGGTCACTGTAGGTCCGGGCTATGCCAGCGATGTTGATGGACGCGAAATCTTTCTGACCAACACCCAAACACTACCGATACCCCCTGTTGCCGGAGACAAGGGAAGTCCAAACTTCTTCGATCTCGCCATCGCGTATCCGGACGACGCAGCGCTGGAGGAAGTCGAGACTCGAGAGGGTATCTGCAGCGACCGCGGCGTGACACGGTTAAGTGAAGCTCCGGTCTTCTGCTGGGTGGAACTTGCCGGAGACCCGCTCACTCCGCGGAAGACAAAACTCGGACGGGATCTTCAAATGGGTTTAATGATCAGGCTGGCGCGAATTGCCGTGCTCAACTGCGAACTCTATTCAGATGTCTCCATTGCGCAACGGCAAAACGCTCGAGTCGCTGTAACACCATATATTGCTTCCGGAACAGAAGAACTTGGAAGCGTAATGGTCCTAAATACAAAAACACCAACGTCGGCTCGTAACCCTCAAATCATCACGGGCACTGTCGACACACGGAGCGCGGAGTTTCTGACAATTCCCGAGTACAGGGCGCACGTTGCCGGTCCGCGAGACATCACCCTGACCACACAAACCGGGTCCTCCACACAAAATGTCGATTTTGTGATCTTCGACCAGTTCCAAATCACGGCTCAGAACCGCGGCAACTTCGAGTTTGTAAGTCTGATTCTAGTGCTTGGAGCAGATTTAGATTTGAGCCAGAACGACGTTCCTGGCTTGGACGAAGCTGGAAACCCGGTAACGCGGACCAGATTTGAAGAGATCCAAAGACGAATGCTAACTCAGTGGCACGTAATCTGGATGGGAACCGAAGGATAGGCAGATGGACGCACTCGCTTTAGAAGAAACTCGGATCAGTAACTTTCTTTACCTGAACCGCGACAATAAATGGTGCGATTTCCAATGGCAAGGTCTCGAGGTACGCATCGACGGCGCACTTCAGCTTTCTTCACTGCCGCTTTTGAAAGGTGATGTTCCGAAAGGGCTCAAAGACCCAGATGGTCCAGCGGGAATTGTAGTTGGTCCGGATGGAACTGTTTACCTGAGTGATCCTGCTAAGCATCGAATAGTCAGGATTGGTTGCGATGGAATAACGACGCCGGTTCCGTGCATCGGCGGTAAGGGCGAGTCACCCGTTCAACTCGACCAGCCACGTGGTCTGTTCATTCCCAAATACCGGCCGTCGCTTTTCGTTGCCGACAGTAAAAATAATCGCGTGCAAGTCTTCGATCTTGCCTCAGGACAACTTGTGGACATCTGGGGCGAACCGCGAGGTTTTCATGAGCCGCAGGCAGAACCTCACGCAGGTCAACTGAATATGCCCTGGGCCCTGACAGGTGACGAGGCCGGTAATATCTATGTAGTTGACTACGGCAATCAACGTATTCAGAAGTTCAATCGTGCCGGCGATTTGGTGCGGGATTTTTGGGATACCCTCCAAAACGAACATCTTCTCAGCCAGCCCGGCGATATTGCCGCTTTCTCGTCGAACGACAAGGTTCGTCTGTATATCATCGACGAAGATGCTCATGCCGTGTTTGTCACCGACGGCGACGGTTACGCTGTGCGCGATACTCACGACCGGCCAATAGCGATTGGAGCGGCCCAGCTTAAGAAACCGATGGGCGTAGCAGTTGCTCGCGAGGCAATTTATGTGGGCGATAACGAGCTGCATCGCATTCTCAAATTCAGCATTTCGGACGACTATTCTTACATTGGCGACGCAGCAGGGTATGAAGGACCAGTAGCTGGTCTGACCCTGGACGCTCATTCAAATCTGTTGGTGCATTCAGGCAGCAACCTCGCGCCTATCCGATTCTCTGTCGATACCGGCCATGCTACCCGAGGTGTTCTGTGGAGTAATGCCATTTCGGTTTCCGACACACCAACTTCCTGGCACCGTTTGCAGGCCACGGCCGGGAAGTTACCTGCGGGTACTCACCTCAGATTGTTCTTTCATAGCTCAGACGACCGGAATGACCCGCCCAGCGTTGACCCCGGCAGCGACGAACCGTTTGCGGATCCAAAATGGACTCCACCGGCCGCTATACCC
>DATLBQ010000058.1:0-8848 GCA_035526805.1 Pyrinomonadaceae bacterium | reverse complement strand
TGGCAGAAATTTCATGGTGAGATCAAAAGCATAAATTTCAGGGAACAGGTGTTGTACTTTCTTCGCTCCCATATGAACGAGGAAATACAGCATGGCGAGTCGGCTGTTAATTTTACTTCACGATTCGAATTTAGCGTGCTGCCGACGAATGGTGGTTCGCAGCGTCCCCATACAGACAGCCCCAGAAAGGTAGTTACTTTGGTGCTTTCACTTATGAAAGAAGGAGAGTGGAACCCTGAGTGGGGAGGAGGGACTTCAATCTGCACACCGAAAGACCACACTCTGCGTTCGAATTATTCGAACAAGTATCTTGATTTTGATGACGTGGAAGTGATCGATACTCTTCCATTCGTGCCAAACGCAGGTGTTCTGTTTGTGAAGACGGACGTGTCGTGGCATTGCGTTACACCCATCAACTTGCCTGTCGATGGGACGATTCGGAAAACGGTGGCGATAAGTCTTTATCGAGGGGATGAGGCTTGAAAATGCGAACCCGTCGGGTGAAGGTCGTAACTCATTAAACGGTTCGCAGAGTTGTAACACCCTTGGGGGGTCCTTCGTGCCGTTCCGCGCCGAAATTCTGGTCCCCAGTTTTTGTGTATGAACGTGTTCCGCACATCGCCGTGGCCCTTTAAGAACTTCTTGCGCGCACACGCCGCGCGGGAGAACGGCGCCAGTCCGCACCTGACGCTCGAGCAGTACGAAACACTGGACCCGCAGCGGTGTGTGCGCGACGGCGACATGAACGTGATCTACGCAACGCCCAATGTCATGACTGAATGGCGGGTCGATACGATCTTTTCCAAGGAGCCTGAAACTATTCAGTGGATTGCCGGTTTCAAGCCCGACGAAATCTTGGTAGATATCGGCGCCAACATCGGCTTGTATACAATTTGGGCCGCGAAAACGCGCGGCGTGCGCGTATGCGCGTTTGAGCCGGAATCCCAAAACTACGCCCTGCTTTACAAGAATATCGTGCTGAACAAACTCTCTAAACAGGTGGTCGCATATTGCGCGGCGTTAAGCGATGAGACAGGTTATTCACGGTTGCATCTAAGCGTGTTTCAGGCCGGACGTTCGAATCACTCGTATGGAGAAGAAGTAGATTACCAACTCGAGCACCGCGAATCTGAGGTATCTCAGGGATGCATCGCTACGACTTTGGACAGCCTGGTAGCGGCGGGGGCTGTCCCTATGCCCGATTACCTCAAGATCGATGTCGACGGCTTCGAACATAAGGTTGTTGCCGGTTGTGCCAAAATTCTGGCTGACAGTCATCTCAGGTCTGTCCTGATAGAGATCAACACTAATCTCGAGCAGCATCGAAAAATCGTCGCCGATATGCAGGCCCTTGGCTTTACCTACTCCGAGGAACAAGTCGCCCGGGCATTGCGAACTGAAGGGCCTTTTACCGGGATAGGCAATTATATCTTCAGCCGTTGAAGAGAAGGTGGTCTACCGCCGTCGATCCGTCCTCTGATCGACGAAGGAACGCAGAGGTGTTGCATTATGAAATGTGGTCTATTGTGAGCGGCAGATGATGGAACCTGGACTACAGTTACGAGCGGAAGGCAATAAGTTGCTTCACGACACAAGCAGCTAATTACCATCAGTTCGGGCTCAATCCTAATTACATTCGCCCTTTTGGAAAAGGTGTTTAAGGACGCCAAATTGAAGGGGTTCGTAGCTGTTGCGTTCGTGGGCTTTTTGATTTGCCTCGGTGCGGCCGTGGTCATGATGAGAACTATTTCCTTGAAAATGGGAACAGGCTACGATCCTAAGAGGGCAGAGGAGTTTCAAAAGCGAGAAAACTGGGCTTTCCCAGGGGCCGCCTGGGCATTCGTATTGGCCATAGTGGCTCTTGCTGTTTTTGTGATTAGAAACCTGCTGGGCCCCAGGGTATGTTTGTGATTAACAAAACCGCACGACCACGGCGGCTCTGCTGCTGAGCGACTTAGAGTGCGCAGGACTTTAAGCCTTTTCGAAACGATAACCGAAGGGATCGGAGCATACCGCGATGCTCACGTCGCAAACTGGAAGAATCGAAATGCCGCTCTCGCTTGCCGGCGATCTGATGAAAGCGGCCGAGCGCCTTCCCCTTTACGACAACAAAGAATTTTATGTGCCTGCTCTGCAGCAGTTTGTATTTGAGAGCGTCCGGGACGCCTGTCCAGATGGTTTCGATTCGTTGATTACTTCGATTAAGGAATGTCTGGCTCGGTCGCCATACTGGGTGGTGGTACATGGTCTTCGTTTCGACGAAGGGAATAGGCTGTTCGTCGCAATCAATCGGGCCTTTGGAGAGCTGGTGGCCCGTCCGTATGAAAAGCCGCGCGCGCAACTCGTTCATTACATTCAACCGGCAACGGACATACCTGCGTCAGGAGACGGTCGCGAAAGCGAAAGATTACACACTGATACCGCCGATTGGGAGACTCCGGTTGAACTGATCTCGATGGTTTGCGTTCGCGCCGATCCGGACGGTGGCGGACGGTCACGTGTTCTGGACCTTGAGACGGCGAGGGAGGAGGTGGAAAACCACCTGGGCCCGGACATGCTTAAACGCCTGGAAGAGCCCGTACCGTGGCAGTTAGCGGTTTATTGTGGAGGCGGAGTGACTTGGCGGCCGGTTCTAACTCAAACGAGGATATGTTGGCGGCGTTATACGATTGATCACGCTTTGAATTCCGAGGGCGCTAGTCTTTCTGAGGAAATGCTCCACGCACTGGATGCGTTCGGCGGCGTCATCAATACTACTAAGCGCACTGCTGAGTTCCTTATGAGCGAGGGCGACTTGTTGATTTCGGACAACACGCGAACGATCCATTCTCGCACTCCAATCTCGGACTGCGCCGCTTCGGATCGTTTGATGATTCGCAGTTGGATTAGGGCTTCTTAAAGGAAACTGGACGATGCAATTCGCACAACTGGCTGACAAAGTCGAAACTGCGACGGCTGAGAAGGGGTCCATAGACATTAGCGCCTTCCCGGGAATGTGGGTCAATTCAAATCCCGACACGAGTGGGATCGCCCGTTTGAAGATGACACAGTCCAATGGAAAACTTTCGCTCCAGGTTTTTGCGATCGGGCCGAACGGTCTGATCGATTGGGGCACCGAAGAAGTTTCGGTGTTTACCTCTTCACCCGTGTCGAGAACGGGCGCAGGATTTACCTGTGTCTTTGACTTTGGCTTTGCCGACACGCGACTCCAGGGAATGATCATGAAAGGCCTGCTGGTGTTGGCTCAATTCCATCGCTTCAAGGATGACAGCCGTCGAGTCAGCTATTTTTTACGTGAGTATTTTGCTTTAGAACATGGGCGCTACTAACTCAAGATCCGACCTGGGAACGAATTCAACAATGACACCAATCGTAGAGTTCAAACAAAGTAGTCATCTCAACCCTGCTCTGACGGATCCCGCGCAGAGCCAGTTCAGCGGCGAGAAGTTAATTGGCCGCTGGATTAACACAAACCACGAGACGAAAGGTATTGCTGAATGCGTGATTGCGCAGGATGGCGACGACTACATCGTCAGTGTGTTCGGCATGGGCGAGGATGGACTAATTAAATGGCCCACAGTGAGGGCGACGCCCCTCGCCAATCTTGAGGAGGAAGCAGGGCAACGTACCGTCGCTTTACCGGCGGACTTTGATTTTGGGTTCATGAGGGCCGAGACCCACATTCGAATCAACAAGGGCGTGCTCGTTATTGTTCTCTTCATCACATTCAAGGACGATAGCGGAAGATCAAATTATCTCAATCGCGAGTTTTATTTCCGCGAGACAGAATTGGCTGATTAAGAATCTGCCCCAACTACACCACGCCGCAGAACTGGATTTACGGAGAACAACCAGCGTGTTGGATAAACCGCAAACGAAGGAAGTGGAAGAAGTTTATTTGTGGCGCGGCTCGACGGAGCAGCGGGCGCTCCGTTCCATGTGGGGAAAAGCGGGGCGGTTTACCTATTTCAACGAACAACTCGGCTTTCCCGTCTGGCGCGGTAAGAAGGTGCTCGATTTTGGTGGTAATGAAGGCAACCTCTTGATGGACAATAACTGCACGATTGATCCGGAAAACTATTACTGCATCGATGTCCTCGAAGAAGCTCTGGCCGAAGGTCGAAAGAGATTTCCGCAAGCCCACTGGATTCACTACAACCGCTACAACTGCTCTTTCAATCCAGAGGGCATTCGCGGTTTGCCGATTCCTGATGCCGGAATCAATTTTCAAATGATCCTGGCTTATTCCGTGTTCACTCACACCACCCGTGATGAGATGCACAGCCTCGTCAATGAATTGCAGGCTTACCTTGCACCAGGCGGTACACTCGCGTTCACTTTTATCGATCCACATTTCCATCCCTGGCCGGAGACTTACCCGGGAAACAACCTAAATTGGCGGTTGGAGAAGAGTCATAAAACAAATCCCAGTGTTGATGTTAATGACTTGTTGGCCCGGAGTCGTGACGCGGACTGGTGTGCCCTGGTCGGTGGATCAATGCTGCACATTAACCGCAACGGTAGCTGGCGCGACGAGGCGCGGCAATGCTTAACGTATAACGTTTTCTACACAATTGATTTTTTGCAGAAGGAGTTCCCTAACGCGACGATTCGGCCACCGGTAAATGGCGAGATGCAGCATTGCTGTTTGATCAGAACGGTAAGGCACCCTAGAAGATTTGCAGATGACTAACTACAAAACACAATTTGATGTTTTCATCTGTGGCGGCTCACAACATGTCCCTTTGTTGAAACCGCTTTTGGCGAAATTACAACCCTATGGAAAGGTACATCTCGCTTCCTCTTTTCTTTCGGATGCCGACCTGGATCAATTGCGCGGGCTTTATGACGAACTCCATACACCGCAGCATAGTCTCGACGGGTACAACAACTTCGAGCTGTTTTCCATTAGAGATATAAACCGCCTGGCCCAGGCTCCGTATTTCGTTAAGCTTGACGCGGACATCCACCTTGAACCTGATTGGATGGAATATGTCGAGGAGTGTATTGCCGCTCATCCTGACGTGATTCTTTTTGGGCCAAGAAAGGGCAATATTGATATTACCTTTCAACTTTCGGGCGCGTTGGTGCGGCAGCTTATTCAGCGGGACATCCGCGTGGCTAATGCTCGCAAGGTCGCCGGCGGTTTCTATGTGGGCAACACGTCCTTTTTCAAAGAACATCAACGATTGATGGATGTAGTTCACGAACTAATGTGGTGTTACAAAGATGGCGTCCGTTATCGACCGAGTATCAACCCGGAATATTGGCCACCCGAGGATGTAAATACTGAGCCGATCACCTTGATTGGCCGCAACGAGAACTTTCAGGGCAATGAAGACGTGCTGCGTAATCTTGTGGTTCACGCCGTTGGAGCCGGCGATAGACTTCACATCTTTGACAGTCAGGGAAGGGTTCGAATAGATCGCAGCAACACAATGAATCCCTAAGAGGAGCACTGACGGAAACCAGCTGGCGAGACTAGACGCATGGCGCACAAACTCGACAATCTTTATGAAGGGCTGCCTATATTTGTGTTGTCAACTGGAACCAGTCTGCGAGGATTCGATTTTTCCCGGCTGAACGGCAAGATAACCATCGGCATAAACAGGATCATCGAGCATTATCAGCCGTCCATAATGCACTTCATTGACCTCACAGCTCACACAACGCACGCCGCGGCCTTGAGTAATTACAACGGGATGATATTAGCCGGACCAAATGCCGCACGTACGGAAACACATGACAACACATTCATCATCCAGCGTAACATCGATACTTTTGAATTGAGCGGCAACATGACCACACTTTCGAGGAAGGTGGGAAGATCATTCAGCGATGGCTGGTTTGGCGGCGGCGCCGGATGCACGGCTCTGCATACGGCGATATTGCTCGGCGGAGACCCCATTTATCTTCTGGGTTTTGACTACTACGAAGACAATGGCAGCCACTTTGACGAATACGACGAGTCGCGCAACGAAAAAAATCTGTACAGCATTTCATTCGATAGCATTGAGTATCTTGGCCGTCAGGATTGGATACCGAAAGTGTATAACTGCAATCCCAGATCACGCCTGAAGTGTTTTCCTTATGCAGATATTAATGAGGTGTTAGGCACTCAGGCAATGGCAATCTGAAAGCGGACATAACATGCGAACTTCGGACAGCAAAAAGACTGGTTAAAATTCGCGCGATAACTTAGTGGCCGCTCCAACTCGTTTATTTGCAAAGCCTGGCAGACCATTTGCAGAACCGAGACTAAAACAGGAACCAAGATGAGCGAAGCATTTCTATCTAGAAGGATGGGCCAGTTTTCTTATTTCTCAAAGCAGGTGGGCGACCGTCGGTGGAGGGGGAAGCAAGTATTGGATTTCGGCGGAAACATCGGGAATATCTTGCGCGATCGAAATTCAACCATCGATGAAGAGCGTTACTGGTGTCTCGATGTGGTAAAAGCCGCGATTGAGAAGGGTAGAAATCTATATCCAAAGTCGCATTGGGTTTTTTACAATCGCTATTCTTTTTCTTTCAATCCGCAGGGAATACCAGGGTTGCCAATTCCCGAGTTGGGCCGAAAAATTGATCTAATACTTGCTTTTTCTGTCTTCACGAATACAAAACCGACTGAGATGTTTGAGTTGGTGCCGCAATTGGAAAGTAAATTAACCGACCACGGCGTCCTGGCCTTTACGTTCATTGATCCAAATCACTGGTCGTCGGGAAAATATAACGGGAGTAACTTTCAGTGCCGCTTAGAAACGGAAAAACAGAGAGGTCATCTGGCGAATGGTGAGAAGGACGATCTGCTGAGGAGAGCTCAATTGGCCGACTGGTTCATGCTCGTCAACGGCAGGAAGCTCTATGTCGAGACTGAAGAAATTGACCGTTATGACCCGGAGGAGGAGAAGACATGTTATGTCTTTCACACCAAGGAATACATGAAATCAAAGTTCCCTCAGGCTGCAATATTGCCCCCGGTCAATAACGAGATGCAGCATTGTTGTGTCATAAGAAAATCTCGGAACAGGTTGTAAGGATAGACTTTGGATTTCATTAAACTCAGCCCGGCGCAGCGACAGTCGTTTGAAGAGGATGGCTTTCTGGTGGTGCGCGATGCCCTCGATACTGAAGCAGTGGAGCGCCTAACTGCTGCCGGTGATCGACTTGCCGCATCGTTTCTGCACAAGCCCGAAGTGCTTGGCAGGCCAGAGTATAACCACCTTGATTTGCGCCCCGGGCTACTCCGCGATCAAGCGCTGCTCGCACTTGTGGCCCATGGTACCACCGTGCCACTGGTGGTCCAGTTATTAAGCCCTAATATTCATTTGCACTCCACGGCATTGATCTACAAACGACCCGAAGTGTCGAATGCGCCCCCGTTCAGGCGAGGCTGGCATCGTGACATCCGGATTCCGCGGGACCTGGGAAACCAGTCGCTGCCCCTGGTAGGAATCAAAATCTGTTATTGCCTGTCGGATTTCCGTGAGTCCAATTGCGGTATGACCTTGATGGCCCGCGGCAGTCATCTGAAAACTGAACCACTGGAGATTCCCAGAGACGGGGTGGATCCACGCGATGTTGAAGTTTGCGATCTCCAACTCAAAGCCGGTGACGCGCTCCTGTTCGAGAATCGCATCTTTCACACTGCTGCGCCCAATCGAAGTAGTCGCGTCTCAAAGGTCCTGATGTATGGATATGCTTATCGTTGGATGAGAACGGAAGTCTATCTCGAGGTGCCCGATCAATATCTTCTCAATCAGGCAGACCCGATCACCAGGCAGTTGCTGGGCGGGTATCGCGACGTCGATACGCAGCCCTGGGCGTTGCAGCATTGGTCCAAACGTCATGGCGTGCAACCAAATGCTGTGCCCTGGACCAGGGAAGTTTAAGAGAGCGCCGGCCGCGCGGCCTTTCTGTCGACTAGCAAATATCAAGCGGCTCTGATTATTGGAACTGATGCAGTTTGAGGTTAGCAGTTCAGAGTTCAGCCTTTAGGCTGCGGTTTTGGCTCTCAACCGGAAACGCCAGGTAAGCTTAAACTCTAAACTGCGTCAGTAAACCGATTATTGGTTAATTCTCACAGGGGTGTTGTGATCATGACGGCAACAATCGTTTCCACTCGCGAAACACAATTTTCTTACTTTGACGAATTGCTTGGCGGACCAGACTGGCAGGGTAAGATTCTGGATTTTGGCGGCAACGTCGGTGGCTTCCTGGCGAGCGCCGGCACGCGCGTTGACCATGATAATTATTGGTGCCTTGATCTCAACCATGACGTGATTGCGCGCGGTCGCCGCAGGTTTCCGCGAGCGCATTTTTGTCACTACGACCGTTACAGTTCACAGTACAACCCGAACGGCGTTCGTAACTTGCCGGTGCCGGATTTGGGATTGAATTTTGACATCATCATGGCGTTTTCTGTCTTCACTCATACCCACGAGCAGGAAATGCTCGAGCTGGTTTCGCAGTTGCGCGCCATGCTGACCCCGCAAGGTGTTTTGGCCTTCACTTTTACGGATCCAACCTATGACCGGTCGCTGTCAGATCCCAGCTTACCTGCGGGCACCGATGTGCGAAAGATTCTTGGGTGGAGAAAGGCCGAGAACCCGGCACTGGAAATCGAAGGCCTGGTGGAGAGCGCGCGGAGATCGAATTGGTGTCTGGTGGTTGATGAAAAGCTTTACATCGCGCCGGGATCTGAATTATCGCATCAGCAACATCAAGGTAAGCCTTGGGAATCCTATTGCTCATACTTTACGGTTGACTACATGTCCTCGCTCTTCCCGGAGGCGAAGTTGTTTCCGCCGGTCAGTCCTGAATGGCAACATTGCTGCGTCTTAGGACCGTT
>DATLBQ010000057.1:0-4959 GCA_035526805.1 Pyrinomonadaceae bacterium | reverse complement strand
TTAAGTGGACAGGAAGATATTGTGGTGGGTACGCCAATCGCGGGGCGCAATCGAGTTGAAATCGAGGGCCTTATCGGTTTCTTCGTCAATATGTTGGCGCTGCGAACGAATGTCTCTCGTAATCTTACGTTTCTCCAGCTGCTGAGCCGCGTGAAAGAGGTGGCTTTAGGGGCCTATGCGCACCAGGACTTACCATTTGAAAAACTGGTGGAGAAGCTCAATCCCGAGCGCAGTGTTAGCCACACACCAATCTTTCAGGTGATGTTCGGTATGCAAAACAGTCCGGGCGAAACGCGGACACCCGCCGGATTAACGATCAAACACATGCCAGTGGTCAGCGATACGGCAAAGTTTGATCTGACGCTCTTTGTTACTGAGACAAACACCGGGTTGAATTGCAGATTTGAATACAACACAGACCTTTTCGATCAGCGCACTATTCAGAGTTTGCTGAAGCGTTTTGAGATCCTACTCGAAAGCATCGTCGCCAAACCCGACGAACCGATTTCTCAGATACCCCTGCTGAGCGCGACAGAAGAGCAGCTGTTGCTGGTGGAGTGGAACGGTCCCCATCGCGAGTATCCCAAGAACGGATGTGTGACCGAACTGTTCGAGGCACAGGTCGCGCGGACCCCTGACGCCGTCGCTATTGTGTTCGGGCAAGAGCGATTGACTTATGCGGAGCTGAACCGGAAATCCAATCAACTAGCGCATTACTTGCGCGGATTAGGAATTGGCCCGGAGGATCGCGTCGGAGTTTGTCTTCGCCGCACTCCCGCGATGCTGATCGCCATTCTGGGTACCCTTAAAGCCGGTGGTGCTTATGTGCCGCTGGACCCTGCGTACCCGCAGGAACGAGTGGCGTTCACCCTCCAGGATGCCGAGGCTGCCGTGCTTCTAACTGAGAACGCGTTGTTGCCGATGTTGCCAAAGACGAATTCCGGAGTTGTATGCATCGATTCCGAATGGCAGAGCATTGCCGGAATGAGTCAATCAAATCCCGTGAGCGGCGTACATTCGCAAAACCTTGCGTACGTGATCTACACGTCAGGTTCGACCGGTCAGCCGAAAGGTGTCGCCATCGAACATGCCAGCACGGTCACATTCCTGCATTGGGCGCTGTCGACTTTCCCGGCGGCGGACCTCTCCGCGGTATTATTCTCGACCTCAATTTGTTTTGACCTCTCCGTGTTCGAGATGTTCGCACCGCTCAGTTCAGGCGGCAAAGCGGTGCTGGTAGAAAACGCTTTGCAGCTGGCCGATATGGCCGCGGCTGACGTGACTCTCGTTAACACCGTTCCCTCAGCGATGGCTGAGTTGGCAAGACTCCGCGCCATTCCACCTTCAGTGAGGACGATCAATTTGGCCGGCGAGCCTCTGCCGAACAGTCTCGTGCAGGACATTTACCGGCAAGACAGCGTGCAACGCGTCCTTAATCTGTACGGGCCATCCGAAGATACGACCTATTCGACATTTGCCCAAGCACCCAAAGGAGCAACGGAAGAACCGTCGATCGGGCGCCCGATCGCCAATACCGAAGTTTACCTGCTTGACCGGCATTATCAGCCTGTGCCGATCGGTGTTCCGGGAGAGTTGCACCTCGGCGGCGAAGGACTGGCCCGTGGTTATCTGAACCGTCCCGATCTAACAGCCGAGCGCTTCGTTCCGAACCCCTTTCGCAATCGACCCAACGATCGCCTCTACAAGACCGGAGACCTGGCGCGGTATCGACCGGACGGTTCGATACAGTTCCTTGGACGGCTGGACCATCAAGTAAAACTGCGTGGTTACCGCATTGAGCTCGGCGAGATCGAAGCGACTCTGAGAGAGCACCCTGGTATACAAGACGCTGCAGTGTTGGCACGGCAGTCGCACGGGAGTGAACATCTGGTCGGCTATGTGGTTGCTGATGTAAATCACCCCGAGTTTCAGAGTAACTCCAACGCGACCCAAATTAGGGAGCACCTGAAAAAGAAGCTGCCGGATCACATGCTGCCTGGGTACTTTGTGTTTTTGGAACAGCTTCCACTCACACCCAACGGCAAGGTTGATAGACGTGCCCTACCTTTGCCGAATGGCGACAGACCGGAAGCTCTGGAAACGCATTTAGCTCCGCGCGATGATCTGGAAAGACGACTGGCGCGCATATGGGAGAAACTTCTCGGAGTGGAAGCGGTTGGAATACGTGATGACTTTTTCGAACTTGGAGGTCACTCCCTGCTCGCCGTGCGTCTCGTCTCGGAAATCGAGAAAGAAGTAGGGCAGCGCCTTCCGCTCGCCAGTTTTTTTCAGAGCTCTAACATCGAGTCGCTCGCGCGGCTTTTGCGCGAGGATGTTAGCTCCCTTTCCTGGCCCACGTTGGTTGAGATACAGCCTGGAGGATTAAATCCCCCGCTTTTCTGTGTCTCTCACCCCGGAGTTAATGCGCTTGGCTATCGTTCGCTGGCTCGCCATCTGGGTACCGATCAGCCGGTATTCGGCTTACAGTCGGAACTTCCTGAAGATCTTGAGGGCGAATACAGTCAAGCGGCGGTGGACCGACTAGCCCTTGAGTATTTGGAAGCGCTCCGTGCCGTGCGGCCGACGGGGCCGTACCAGTTTGTCGGACTATGCCGGGGCGCCCATATCGCTTTCGAAATGGCGCGACATCTGGAACGGGAAGGTCAGCAGGTTGCGTTGTTGGGCATCCTTGACACCTGGGTGGGCGAAAACACATACAACTATTTTTGGTATCTCGAGCATTATTGGACTCGGCTGGGTTCCGCGGCGCGAGTCGGCCTGAGAGAGCAATTAATCTTTATTAAGAAGAAGACTCGTGACGTGCTGGCAGACCTTCGGATCCGGATTTCGACCGTCGTGGGCAAAGGATCTGTCCCGCGCAGACGAAAGAACCTTCTCCACGATTTATATTTTCCCGGGCCAGACTTTGTGCCGCACATGTACGAGGGACGCATCGCGGTCTTTCGCGGGCGCAAACAACCGCGTTCCCGTATCCGCGATTGGCAGCTCGGGTGGGGCAGGCTCGCAAAAGGCGGCGTCGATGTAAACCTCATCCCGGGCGGTCATGGCAGTCTGTTAAAAGAACCGCATGTTCAGGGACTGGCAGCGGAATTAAAAAAATACCTACTGCAGCATCCGCATGAGCCGACTGAAGAATAATTTCGGGCGGAACGTGCTGTAACTAACTTTTTGAGTAATTTTTCCATACAACCGGAAGTCGCTGATGATCGGAGCGCAGTTCGGCCAAGATCTGAGATCGGCCCGCCGTCCTTGTGGGGAATTAATATACCCGCCCATTTAGCGAAGCTCGTCCAATACAACGGTTTGATCTGGACGCTGAGTGTTCACCGCATCAAGGTCAGATACAAACAGTCGGTACTCGGTGTATTTTGGGCAATCTTGCAGCCTCTGGCAATGATGCTGATCTTTACATTCATCTTCTCGCTGATCGCTAGAATGCCAAGCGACGGCGCGCCCTATGCACTCTTTGCTTATACGGCGCTGCTGCCTTGGAATTATTTTTCCGCGGGCGTTGCAAACGGTACTAACAGCCTGGCAAGCCACGCGCAATTTGTAACCAAGGTTTATTTCCCGCGTGAGATTTTGCCAATCACTTATGTGGTCGCGGCGCTCTTTGATTTTGCTGTAGCTTCCACGCTGTTGGTGGGTTTGATGATGTACTATCGAGTCTCGCCAACCCTTAATGCGCTTTACGCGCTGCCAATCATTCTGGTGTTGACTTGTTTCTCGCTGGCAATGTCTTTTTTATTCTCAGCGACTCAGGTTCGCTTTCGAGACATTGGCGTAGCTGTTCCGCTGCTCTTGCAGGTCTGGCTGTTTGCGACACCCATCATCTATCCACTTAGCGCGGTGCCCGCACGGTGGCGCTCCGTCTACGTGTTGAATCCGATGGTTGGAATAATTGAAAGCTTTCGTCAAGTCATCATCATGGGGACTCCACCCGATACCAATTCCTTAATGATTTCGGCCGTTATTTCGTTCATCCTGCTGTTCGGCTCCTACATATACTTCAAATTGGTGGAGTCAACCATGGCTGACTTCGTTTAGCTCGTTATGATTGACCTCAAGTTCGATCGCGTTTCAAAGAAGTACCGCATCTATCAGGAGTCAGAAGCGGAGGCTTCGCCGAACAAATTGCGAAGTTTGGTCCAGCGCCTGGGTGGGAAGGCCACTGATTTCTGGGCGTTGCGCGATATAAGCTTTGAAGTTGAGCGAGGCGAAGCAGTGGGCATCATCGGCCAGAACGGAGCAGGGAAAAGCACGATTCTGAAGCTTCTCTACAACATCACGGCGCCGACAAAGGGTCGGATTTCTATTAACGGTCGGCTGGCTGCGTTGATCGAAGTGGCTTCGGGTTTCCATCCCGATCTGACGGGACGCGAGAATGTTTATTTAAATGGTTCGCTTCTAGGAATGAAGCGGCGTGAGATCAGACAGAAACTGGACAGCATCGTCGATTTCGCCGGCGTTTCCGCCTTTCTCGACACACCAGTCAAGCGTTATTCATCCGGCATGTATTTAAGACTGGGGTTTTCAATCGCGGCACATCTTGATCCCGACATCTTGCTTTTGGATGAAGTGTTAGCGGTGGGTGACGCGCAGTTTCAATCAAAGTGTATCGAGAGAATTAATCAACTGAAACACGCCGGGACAACGATTGTTTTCGTCTCCCACAATCTAGGTGCCGTTGAAAGCCTTTGCGATCGTGTTTTTCTGTTGCGGCACGGTGAGATATTCCGGAGTGGACCGCCACGCTATGTAATATCGGAATACGAAGACATGCTCACAACCGCGCCGGCATCAGTCTCGGGCAATCTTACTAGTGTGGAAGCATCGCCGGTGGCCCAAATAATCTCTGTCGCTTTTTTTAATTCAAACGGGGTCCGGACAACGATGTTCGCAACTGGCGACGAGGCGAAGGTCGAGGTTGAGTACGTT
>DATLBQ010000056.1:0-3780 GCA_035526805.1 Pyrinomonadaceae bacterium | reverse complement strand
GACCTCTTTGAAGGTCGAATGGCTTTCGCGCCTCGTCGCCGCCGCGTTCTCGAATCTCGACCTCGATACGGCTTCGGTCAAGGCTGGTTAGATCGGAAGAGGTGAACGCGACCGCTGGTGATGATGAAATCAACTGCACCGGATTTCCGTCGACGAGGGGAAATGTGGTGCGCAAAGCCTCATGACGCATAGTGATGGCCTCGAAGGCCCTGCGCAGGCTTTCCACGTCAAGTGAGCCGGTTAGCCGGAATGCTGACGGCACATTGTAAAAGGGGCTTTCACTTTCCAATTGGTCCAGGAACCATAGGCGTTCCTGAGCAAAAGAAAGCGGTAGGTTCGGCGTACGCTTCACCCGCGTGATGGATGGCACCAACGCGTGTTTGCCCGAGTCCTCGAGCGTGCGAGCGAGTCTTGCCACCGTGGGCGCTTCGAACAAACTGCGAACTTTTAGATCAACGCTGAGAGCATCACGCACGCGCGAGATCATAGACACAGCCAGCAAGGAATGGCCGCCTAACTCGAAGAAGTTGTCGTTAACGCCGACTCGCGAAACCTTTAGAACCTCGGACCAAATGCTCGCGAGTAATTCCTCCGTTTGAGTGCGTGGAGCCACAAACGAATCCTGCAACTCCGCGTCGTAGTCTGGCGCCGGAAGCGCGCGACGGTTCACCTTTCCATTTGGCGTTAATGGCAGTTTTCTCAAATGGACGATCGCAGCCGGCAACATGTATTCCGGCAGTCTTTCTCTTAAGAACTCCCGCAGGTCCTCGCTGGTTTGCTTCTGTCCGTTAGCCATTACCACATAAGCAACTAGCCTCTTGTCGCCAACGGTGTCGTCACGAGCAATTACCACGTTCTCTAGTACTGATGAGTGTTGGGCCAACACCGCCTCGATCTCGCCGAGTTCAATTCGATAGCCGCGAATCTTAACCTGGTTGTCGATGCGGCCGAGATACTCGATGTCGCCGTTTTCCGTATAGCGAGCGAGATCTCCTGTTTTATAGAGACGGGCATCGGGCACATTGGCGAAAATGTTGGGGATAAACTTTTCGGCAGTAAGTTCCGGGTCCAGATATCCGCGTGCCACACCGTCACCACCAATATGTAACTCGCCGGCTATGCCTGCCGGAACCGGACGGTTTGCTTCATCAAGCAAGTAAATCTGAGTGTTCGCGATCGGTCTTCCGATGGAAATCAGCTCGTCTCCAGCCTCGATTTGGCGAATAGTTGACCAAACTGTCGTCTCAGTTGGCCCATACATATTCCAAACTGTCATCCCTCTTGCGACTAAAGCGTTAGCAAGTTCGACAGAAAGCGCTTCACCGCCGCAGAGCACTTTTAGACCCGGTTGTCCCTGCCAGCCTGCGTTATTCAACATTTGCCACGTGGCAGGCGTGGCCTGCATCACGGTGGCCCCGGACTCAGCGATCAGTTGTTTCAGCTGAATCCCGTCCGAAGCTACTTCAGCATCTGCAATAACGACTCGGGCCCCCGTTATGAGCGGCAAATAGATTTCGAGAGCGGCAATATCGAATGACAGCGTAGTGACCGCAAGCAAAACGTCGTCCGCCGCCAGACCGGGCTGTCGCTGTACGGACAAGAGGAAGTTCGTGAGGGCTCGGTGTTCAATGGCTACACCCTTCGGCTTGCCGGTTGATCCCGACGTATAGATCACGTAAACCAGATTGTCTGCACTGGCGCGACTAACGACATCATCGTTACTGTCCTCCGAGGGGATCTCCTCAGCGTCCACCGTTACGACCGTTGCATCATGCGCCGGCAGCTCTCGGAGCAAGCTCTTTTGAGTCACTAAAACGGTAAGATCGGCGTCCTTGATTATGAATGCCAGCCGTTCTAAGGGAAACGCAGGATCGAGAGGGACGTAAGTCCCTCCCGCCTTAAGAATCCCGACCAACCCGACAACCATTTCCAGAGAGCGCTCAATACAGATCCCGACCAAGGTTTCTGGGCCAACCCCAAGGGAGCGGAGGCGGACTGCGAGTTTGTCTGCCCGAGTATTTAATTCGCCGTAGGTCAGTTGCTGATCTCTAAAAGTAGCTGCGACCGCGGATGGGTTTGAGAACGCTTGTCGCTCAAACAATTCGTGAACGCCAATCTCTCTGTCGTAATCAGTTTTAGTTTGGTTCCAATCAAACAACAGTCGCTGTTTCTCTTCCGGACGCAATAATCGAAGCTCGGACAATGGTCGCTCGGGGTCAGTCACCATGTCTTGGAGAATGGTCTCCAGATGAAGCAACATCCGTGCAACTATTTCGCCTCTGAATCGCGCACGGTCGTAGACAAGCTGCAGACTAAATCTCGCGCCAGGACTGACCAAGAGGGTCAGGGGATATCCCGTAGCTGATCCGTAACTGCGGTCGCTCTGCACTCTTAACTTGCCGTTTGCCGTTTGTGAACTGCTGCTAACCGGGAGGTTCTCGAAAACCAGAATCGACTCGAACAATGGAACTCCGCGAGGAACCTCGCTCCAACCCTGAATATCCACCAGGGAGCAATATTCGTATTGCTGCAGAGCAAACTGTTGTTCCTGCAGAGTCTTTAATAAGGCCAGAACTTCTGTATCGGGATCAAGCTGCACACGTAGAGGCAGTGTGTTTATGAATAGACCGACCATCGATTCCACACCAGCAAGTGTGGCAGGTCTACCTGAAACGGTCACACCAAAAAGTACGTCTTTCTCGCGCGCATACTTGCTCAACAACAGGGCCCAGGCGGCCTGCGTCAGGGTGTTCAAAGTGAGCTTATGCTGACGGGCGAAATCTCTTAGACGCGCAGTGGCAGTTTCGGAAAGCTGAATCCGTTCGTCGTGGAATTCTCTGCCATGTTCGATCGATTCACGAACCTTTCCGACCGCGACTGATGTCGGGGCGGTGAATCCTTCGAGCGAAGCGTGCCAATAATCCTTTGCGGCGCCCAAGTCCTGAGCGGCTAACCAGGAAATGTAATCACCGTATGGCCGTTGCTGACTTGGTCTTAACTCCTCTCCGTTAGCGAGAGATTCATAAAAAGCAAATAAGTCTTTCAACACAATCGACCGCGACCATCTATCAAGAACTATGTGATGCCGGCTGAATACGAATTTGTAAGTGCTGGCGCCGGTTCTAAAAAGGGTTACTCGAAGCAACGGTGCGTTTCTGAGATCAAAGCCTCGACGGCGATCTTCAGAGAGATGGTCTTGGAGAAGTTCCGTCTGAATGTCGGGAGGCTGATTGCGCCAGTCTTCTTCTTTAAATGGAACTTCGACGCCTCGATGTACTACCTGCAATGGTTTCTCGAGATCCTCCCACAGAAACGAACTTCGCAGAATTGAATGGCTGTCAAGCACGGCTTTCCAGGCCCGTTTAAAAGCAGCCACATCCAGGTCACCATCAATGGTAAACACCGACTGCTCCAAGTAAGTGCCCGATTCACGCTCATAGGCGGTATGGAACAGCATGCCCTGCTGCATGGGCGAAAGCGGATAGATATCTTCCACATTCTCCAGCTGGGCTCTTTCGTTGATAGTTTCGCTAACAGTCATTTCTTACAAAGTTTTATTACTGCTAGATGCGATTGGATTGGCAATACGCGCTCTTTCCAAACAGGGCCGCAACTCGGCAACCAATGCCGCGACATTCGGCTCTTCTCTTATGGAGGCGTGAGTGCCAGGAACTCGATAAATTTCCAAGCCGCCCGCGGCTAGTCGTTTCCACCCCAGCCGATTGTCTTCAAAGTCTACTGGGTCGTCTTTGGCCCAGAAAAAGGAGATTTTGCCCGGAT
>DATLBQ010000055.1:0-13415 GCA_035526805.1 Pyrinomonadaceae bacterium | reverse complement strand
ACCGGTACCATCCACGCTGATGTGCCGCTTGAGGCCGTCAAGTTTGATTTTATCTGGAGCGCGAGCAAACCCCGCTTTCTGAGTGACGTTGAGCTTCCCAAAATCAAAGAGCGGGCCGCCGGCGTCTTTACGATTTCGGGCAAGCTGGGTGAGAAGAAACCCGCTAAAGAGGAGCGGGTACAACTGAACTTTTTGACCCAACGCGGCGTGATTTTGTTGAATGTCGATCCAGCGATGGTGCCTACGGATCTAAAAGAGCGGCCGCTGACGGAGGCAGCCCGCGCTATTGTTCGCAGCGGTGATAGCCAGCTGATCGACTCCATCCGCAAAGTTTCTCCCAGGATGTTTGGTGACTACGCGAAAACGCTGCCACCGCCCCAGAAAGAACCCACGCTTGTGAGCCGCGCGGCGCCTGGTCGATTTGTAAGTGTGTCGTCGCCGCGTTTTCTGCGCTTCAACGCGAGCGTTACGGATCGCCACGGTCGCGCGATAGGCGGCATGAAGGAAGGCGACTTCACTGTCTACGAAAACGGCGTGCAGCGTGAGGTAGCGAAGGTTGTCCCCACTACCGAGCCTTTCAATCTGGTGCTGTTGCTCGACGTTTCCGGAAGTGTGGAAGAAAGAATAGAGTTCATTCGTAAAGCCGCGCGCGATTTCTTGCGCACAGCGAGTCCGCAGGATCGAATCGCCATCATTAGTTTTCGTGACGACATCCAGGTTATCTCCGACTTTAGCACTAACCGAACCATGCTTTCCCGCAAACTCGATGAGATCGATGCGGGCGGCGGTACCGCGCTTTACGATGCACTTGGCTATGTTTTGGCGGATACGGTTAAAAAACTTCGCGGCGAAAGAACTGCCGTTGTCATCTTGTCAGACGGCGACGACAACAAATCATTCGTGCCGTTCCCGGCGATACTGGAGGCGATAACTGAATCGGGCGCGTTGATTTATCCGCTCTACGTTCCTTCGGGATTAATTCCCGAGGCGAGTGTTCCGAAACCCGAAGTGACGATTGATCCGCTCCGCACGCGATACCTGACGCTCACCACGCGCGCTCATCAGGAAGGGCAAAAACTCGCTCAGGCTTCCGGCGGCATGTACTATCCAATCCGCCATTTGGAAGAGTTGCAGCGCGCATACGATGACGTCGTCTTACAACTCCGCACCGCTTATACGATCACCTACGCTTCCAATGTGAATCCTGCCGGAAACCCGCGGGTGCGCGTGCGCGCAAACCGCGAGGGCGCATCAGTGCGGTTGAGTCCGGTGGTTGGTGTGGCGACTCCCTGACCTAAGATCAAGGCCAGATAAGACTTCCGATGACATTTTTTCAATCCTTTGTGGAAAAGCTTTCCCGGAAGCGCTCATTTACTATTCTATTTCTAATCTGTGAAATCGGCGTAATCTGCGGACAAACAAGTCTGGCCGCGGAAACCTGCGAAACTGCGAGACAAAGAACTATTGCGTTAAGCGTCGCAACGAAAGAGGGCGCTTCTGTTGATAATCTGCGTCCGGAAGATCTGGCAGTTTTGGAGAACAAAACTACACGCGAAATTCTCAAGCTTGAAAGCCTCAAAGATCTGCCATTGTCAATGGCGATTATGATCGACGTGAGTACCTCACAGGAACGCACCCTGGCCGGAACCAAGCTGGCCGCGCAGGAATTGGTAAAGAATATTTTGCATTCAGATAAGGACCGCGCTGCAGTAGTGTCGTTCACCAGCGAGGCAACTATTGAGCAAGATTCGACAAACGATGTGGCCAAGTTGCTAGCCGCCATTGAGCGCCTGAAGTTTGTTCGCCCGCCAGGTTATATTGGCGGCGGTGTGGTGGTTGGGCCTAAACGGCCACAAAACCTTCCTGGTGCTACGGCCCTTTGGGATGCGATCGAAGCTACGGTTAAAAGAATTCAGAGTGACGGCGGATCGCGCCGCGTCCTGGTAATTCTGACAGACGGTGAGGACACTTACAGTCGGGCTTCAGTGCGTGATGCAATCGAGCGTGCAGCTGTCAGTAACGTCGCGGTATTCTCGATAGGTATCGCCGACGAGAAGTATTACACGGTTAACCGCGACCAGCTTCAGAAGCTGTCGGAAGAGACTGGAGGTCGCGCTTTTTTTCCGAAGAAGATTGCTGAGCTAGAGGGAATATTTCGGCAAACGATGCGGGACCTTGAATCGCAGTACGCGTTAACCTATTGCACTGTTAATCCCAAGGTAGACCGCAAGCCAGTTAAGATAAAAATCGACCTAAAGAATCCGGTCCTGGTTCAGTCAAAACTGCGGCTCTCGTATCCGCGGTATAGCTTGTAACGAGAATGCGAACGCCGCTTTGAGCAGTGGGTTTACTTTTCATCATTCATCATTCATCATTCATCCTTCATCCTTCCAATGTCTCAACCACTATTCGCATCCCTGTTCGACGAAAACGAGCGACGCCCGTTGACGGTCAGCGAGTTGACTGAATCCGTTCGCAAGGCGATCGAGGCGCGGTTTAGTACGGTTTGGGTGGAAGGCGAGATTTCAAACTTCAAAGCGCATTCTTCCGGTCACTGGTACTTCACAATCAAGGATGAAGGCGCTCAGCTTCGCGCCAAGTGTTTTCGCTCGGCGAACAGTCGCATCCGCTTTCGACCGAAAGACGGATTGAACGTGCGCGCCCGCGGCCGGCTCACGGTCTATGAGGCGCGCGGCGAATATGAATTAATCGTCGAAGCGCTCGATCCAGTGGGGGCCGGCGCGCTCCAGATTGCGTTTGAGCAGCTGCGCGATCGGCTTCAAGCCGAAGGCCTCTTTGCGGCTGAACGGAAACGACCGCTTCCGATTTTTCCCGGACGTGTTGGGGTTGTTACCTCACGCACCGGCGCGGCCATTCGAGACATCCTGAACGTTATCTCACGACGCACCCGAACAGTTCATGTGCTGTTTTCGCCGGCGCGCGTGCAGGGTGAGGGGGCCGGCAGCGATATTGCGCGCGCCATCAAACTTATCAACGACCATCACAAACGTGCCTTAGCCGATGGACGCGCTAAAGATTTGGTGGACGTGTTAATCGTCGGTCGTGGTGGTGGATCGACGGAAGATCTTTGGGCCTTTAATCAGGAAGAGGTAGCGCGCGCGATTTGCGCTTCGGGCATTCCGATAATCTCAGCTGTAGGTCACGAAACTGATTTCACCATTGCCGATTTTGTAGCCGATCAAAGAGCGCCTACGCCGTCGGCCGCAGCCGAGCTCGTTGCTGCGCGCGAAGATCAGATTTGTTCTGCGCTCGCGCAAACCGAACACAGTCTTTCCCGATTGATGCGCTACAAAATAGTGACTGCGCGTACGCGGGTGCAGGAGCACGCACTCTCTCAGGCCTTCGACGAAGTACGAGGCAGGTTGCGAGCGGCTGCCGCGTCGATGAACTCCGCCCGACATCGGCTGGAAATACTGATAACTCAGGCAGTCCGCGCCGCGCACCTTCGTAACGACGCGCTGAGCGGCAGCCTGGCTCCCGCACACTTGCGCGCGCGTTTCGCTGAAGCCCAGGTGCGGTTTGATTCGGCGTATACTGCCTGCAATATTGCTATCGAACAGCAGTTTGAAGACGCGAGAAACCGGCTGGGCCTGGCGGCAGCTTCGCTCGACGCGCTGTCGCCTTTGGCTGTGCTACAGCGTGGGTTTGCCGTCGTGCAAAGTAGAGATGGCAGTCTCTTGCGCGATGCCACACAGATTGTTGTTGGTGATTCGATAAAGGTTCGACTGGCCCGTGGAAAACTCGGCGCTCGTGTCGAGAGTGTTGAAGAAAATTGATGGCGAGTGATCAGAGTGATGTTTGAAACACAAAGTCAGAACCGGGAGCGGTAGCGCCGGGGTCGTGTCGAGATGCTTATTTTTTAACCAATCAATGGTAATTTTCTCCTTAAATGAAAGAACGATTGAGAATTCGTACCGACCCGGTCGCTACGGCTCCCGGTTCTAACTTTGTGTCGACTTGGTGAAAGGTGGCTGATGAAGGAAGAAAACGAAAAGCCCAAAAGTTTTGAAGCCTCGCTTGAGGCCCTGGAACACATCGTCCACAAACTCGAGAATGGCGACCTGCCGCTCGAAAAAAGTTTGGAATTATTCGAGGATGGCATTCGTCTTTCTCGCCAATGTCAGGAACGTCTTAATCAGGCGGAGCGCCGCATTGAAATTCTGCTGCGCGATAACCAGGGACGGCCGGCAGTAAGTACCTTTGAAGAAGCCCAATCAATTACCGAAAATGGGGCTTCCGATTAATGAATACTTCTTCTGAAACTGCATCCGCCGAAATCAAGCGCGCCGCGGGTGATGATGATTTCCTGCACTTCGCAGTTCAGGTTCGCACTTCTATAGATTCAGCGCTCGATCGCATTCTTCCTGCCCAATCCGTTTCCCCCGCAAAGGTTCACGCGGCAATTCGGTGGAGTGTCTTTGCCGGCGGCAAACGATTTCGCCCGATGCTGTTGCTAGCCGTTGGTGAAACTTTTGGAGCTGCCGCGGAAACGTTGATCGGCACCGCCTGCGCGCTGGAAATGATTCACACCTATTCCTTGATTCATGACGACCTGCCATCGATGGATAATGATGATCTCAGACGCGGACGTGCTACTTGTCATGTTCAGTTTGGCGAGGCGACAGCCATCCTGGCCGGCGACGCTTTACTGACCCTGGCATTTCAGACCGTGTCGCAAGATGAAAGTATCCCGGCTACGAAGCGGGTGCGGCTGATGTCGGGGATTGCCAAGGCATCTGGTACACCTACCGGAATGGTGGCCGGTCAGGCCTGCGACCTCGAAGCGGAATCGCGCGAGGTTTCGTCAGGAGAGTTAGAAGAAATTCACCGTTTGAAAACTGGAGCGTTAATCATCGCCGCCGCCAGGTGCGGGGCCATCATTGCCGATGCATCCGAAACTGAACTGGCCGCCGTCACTAACTACGCGGCGCAGCTTGGTCTGCTGTTTCAAATTACTGATGACCTCCTGGACGTAACCGCTACCGTCGAGACCCTTGGTAAAACACCCGGCAAGGATCTGCGTTCAAAAAAGGCTACGTACCCGGCGCTTCATGGAATGGAAGCGGCGCACAATCACTTACTATTAGCGCACGAGGCCGCTTGCAGCTCGCTCGACGAGCTCCCGCAACCGACCGAGTTGTTGTGCGCCATTGCGAATTTTATTCTGAAGCGCCAGGCCTAGTTCTGTGTTACTGGTTTTGGTGTGCCATGAAACATAAAGGTCCATTTCCGGCGCTGATTTTGTTGACCCTTGCGACTATTGTTTTTTCCGCTGCCTGCCACCGCGCGGCGCCGACAACTTCTACGGCCTTTGACGCGTCAGCACATCGCAGTGAAATTGAGAAGTGGCAAAGCAATCGTTTGGCGAATCTGACCAAGGAAGATAGCTGGCTGACGCTCGTCGGTCTTTTCTGGCTGAAGGAAGGCGAAAATAAATTTGGCAGTGATCCAAAAACCGCTGTCGTGCTGCCAAAAGACAAAGCACCGCGCAATGCCGGATCATTGTGGCTGGAGAAAGGAAAGGTGCGTTTGGCTGCGCGGCCGGAGGCAAATGTCTTTGTCGTGAATGGTCCCGACGTCGACAAGAGCACGACAGGCACGACGGGCAAACCCGTTACCACGCTCGATCTCAAAGATGATAACGACGACAACGGGCCAACGATTCTCAGAATCGGTTCCCTACTCATCAATGTCATGAAACGTGGCGAACGAATCGGCGTCAGGGTAAAGGACACCGAAAGCCAAACCCTTCGCGATTTCAAGGGACTTGAGTATTTTCCAATTGATCCGAAGTGGCGAATCGAAGCGCGCCTCGAGCCTTACCAGCCTCCCAAAATGATCCCCATTACAAATGTGCTTAGCATGACCGATGACGAGACTTCGCCGGGCGCGCTGGCGTTCGATGTTGATGGCAAGACGTATCGAATTGATCCCATTCTTGAAAAAGGCGAGACGGATTTCTTTGTGATGATCGCTGACGAAACTACCGGTAAAGAAACTTACGGAGCGGGGCGTTATCTTTACGTGTCGCCTCCGGATGCGTCAGGCAAAGTGGTGATCGACTTCAACAAGGCTTACAGTCCGCCGTGTGCCTTTACAAACTATGCCACCTGCCCTCTACCACCGCGGCAGAATCACCTTCCCATTCGCATTGAAGCCGGCGAAAAGAAATACACCGGCATTGTGCAGTGATCGCGTTAACTGAAAGAGCGGCGGCAAGCCCACCTTCCTGTCTGAAGAATCTTCCGCTTGTCCGATTTGAGTCTGCACTGAAGGCCTTTCCAGCCAAAGTTTCAGAAGTCGAGTTATGCTCAGCTCGTGGTCAGGAAGGCGCGCTTCGCCCCCGCTCCTGCACCTTTGCAAACTAAGAGCTGACTACCGGCGCGCCTGGTGTTTCGGGTTCATTGAGTCTGCGCTTCTTCCTTAGTATCGCTGCCGATAATCAATGAATCGCCGACGGCAATTCACCTGTTAGCGCCGCTTTCTTTTGCATCGCTTTCAACTTGTCAGGAATGAACGAAGTGATGTGGTGCGTTTCTTCGTGTCCATCGGAGAACGCCTGGTAGAGCGAGAAGTCAGGCAGTGACAAACAGCTTAGCGGGGATTGGATGTTGTAGCCGGTATCGATGCCGATGGCGCTGTGCGAGATGTAGATGCCGTGACGACCGACTCGCCCACGCAGCGGCAATAAAGGCGTAGGCGTGTGTCCGAAGATGCAAGGCTTGCCTCGATAGTTTTTGTAAAACTCCATGTCGCGCATCCAGAGCAACGCCTGCGGCGCTGTTTCGCTTGGATGCTTGGTGCGATCGAGACCGGCGTGAACGTAGATCGCGTATTCGTCTTCGTGGTAGTAAGGCAGCGCGTGAAAAAAATCCAGATGTTCCGACGGGATGCTGCTCTCAATCTCGCGACGCGCATCATCGAGATCCTGCTCTTTCGTCACGTTAAGAGTTTTGCCGGTGTATTGTTCAAACGTGCGCTCACCGCCGGTGACAGGCGTGATCCAAAGGTTCGCGCTCCCCTCGATAAATTCCAGCAGCATCTGTTCGTGGTTCCCGCGCAGACAAAGCACTCGTTTCTGATTATCGCGCTGCAGTTTCATCACCAGGTCAACGCAACCGGGCGCATCGTGGCCTCGATCAATCAGGTCGCCCAAAAACACGAGCCTATCTAATGATTCGTCGCGGGGGATCATGTCCAGCAATCTTTGAAGTTGCGCGCGACGGCCATGAACATCGCCGACCACAAAAGTTTTCATGCAGCAGTTCCCTCGCGTTCCTGAAGCGACGCCCTGACCCTTTGCATCATTTCCTTAAAACGCGGGTCGGGGTGCAAGTCAGTCCAGTTAGGATCCGACTCAAACCAAAGATAATTATCGTTGCCAAGGTTGATGGCCTTTTGCAGCCAATCGAGCGCCAGCACTTGCCGTCCCTGTAACAGATATGCCGACGCCAGCCAGTAGGCGATATCATGATCCGCAGCAGCGGCCACTTTCACTCGCTCAGTCAGTTGCTTGTTGGCGAGTTCATGTTTGCCCTGCGCGCTCAGGCAGGTTGCCAGAATCGGGCGGATGCCATCCATCTTGGGATGACGTTCGAGCACGTCTTCCAGGATTCGCGTGGCCGCTTCAACCTCGCCACGATAATACAGCACGCGGCCCTTAAACGTTTGGATGAGCGGGTGATCCGCTTCCAATTCCTCGCCTTGTTTGATTTCCAGCAGCGCTTCTTCATAGCGCCCCTGGTACATGAAAATGCGCGCGCGATGAAAGCTGGTCACTACGCGTTCGTTGGGATTCAGGCGGGCCATGCGATCGAAACTTCGCAAGGCGCGATCGTAGTCAGCATCCAAACGCGCGAGATAGCCGCGGGTGAAATGCACGCCCACGTCGTTTGGATATTCTTCACGCAGCAACTCGATTTCTTCGCGCGCCTTTGGTTTTTGGCCGCTTGTTATATAGATAAAAACCATATGCATGCGTGCTTCGAGCAGTTTTGGATCTATCCGCAGCGCCTTATCAAACTCCGCCTGGGCGGTCTCGTAATCGTGTGCTTCGCCAAGTCCCTTGAGCACGCGATTGATGTAGCAACTTCCTAAACCCGAATGCGCCAGCGCGAACCTGGGATCGAGCTCGGTAGCTCGTTCGAAGTGGTTAATCGCCGAGTCGAGATCCGCGCGATCAATGGTGTGATAGATAAACTGGCCCATGCAGTGGCGCCCGCGCAGATATTCTTCCGAAGCCGCGGCGTCGGTGGTTGTTCCCTTTGCCAGGTTAACTTTTTCATCCGGACTGAGCTCGATACGCAGGCCGTCTACGATGTGCTGAACGATGATGTCCTGCACCCCAATGATGTCACTGGCATCGGCATCGATACGATCGCTCCAGAGAATTTCGCTGGTGCGCACGTCGAGTAATTGCACCGTAACGCGCAAATGATCTTTCGCTCTCAGGAAGCTGGCAGTCAGGATGGCATCAACGTTTAACTCGCGGCCGACATCGCCGGGATCAAACTGCTGACCCTGGTATTTCACAATTATCGACGAGGGACGCACCACCAGCGCGCGCACGCGTGCGAGTTCAGTTATCACGGCGTCGGCAAGTGAGAATTCATAGAACGCGGTTTCCGGGTCGCCGCCTAAATTCTTGAAAGGCATTATGGCCACGCTGGTGCGCTCGCGGTCGCCAAAAGTGGTTGGAGTTTCGTGCGCATCGCGCGGTTGCGAGACGCTCCGCCCGGACGACGATCCGCCGGAAGTTTCGCTCCCCGTGATGCTCTTAAACCAGCGCTTCGCCTTCGCCATCGGCCCCTCACCGCTCAAGTGGCGTGGCGCGACCGGCAAACCGCTTTCGTCAATGACAGTGCCACCTGTCACCGCCAGATCCCGTATAACGCGGCGCAGGTCGTCGCGAAGCTGCGATACCTGCTGATAACGATCGCGCGGGTGCTTCTTCAGTGCCTTGTCCAATATTTGCTGCAAGCGTTCGGGCACCTGATCGGGTCGCACTTCATTAATCGCGGGTGGCTCTTCATGCAATACCGCATGCCTGACATCGACAGCCGTCTTCCCTTTAAAAGGCCAGGTCCCCGTCAGCATTTCATAAAGCAACACGCCGGTGGAGAAAATGTCAGCCCGTGAATCGACGCGATCGCCGCGCGCCTGTTCCGGAGCCGCGTAAGTGGCGGTGCCGTAGGGAATGCCCACCTCCGTCAGTTCGGTGTGATGAATTCCGGAAGTCCTGGCGACATCGTCGTCGAGCAGTTTGGCAAGCCCAAAATCGAGCACCTTCGCTTGTCCCTTGCCGGTCACCATCACGTTACCGGCCTTGATGTCTCGATGGATTATTCCCTGGGCATGCGCAACGGCGAGCGCGTCGGTCACTTGAACGGCGATCGAGAGAGCGCTTTCGAGTTGCAAGGGCTTGCCATTGACCAACTGGCGAACGTTGCGCCCGGGAATATACTGCATTGCGATAAAGTGGATGCCGTCGATGACGTTGAGATCAAAAATCGTGCAGATATTGGCGTGGTCTAAAGATGAAGCCAGACGTGCCTCGCGTTCAAAGCGTTTCACGTTTGCTTCTTTGGCAACCAATTCCTCAGGTAAGACTTTGATAACGACGATACGGCCGAGTTTGGAATCAACCGCTTTGTAGACCGTTCCCTGTCCGCCCGCACCGAGCTTCTCGAGAATCTTGTAATTCCCTAGTGTTGTTCCAACCATGAGGTTTGTTGCTTACGCCTTATTTAACTCCAAGGCGCAACGCACCGCAACCCGGTGTGACAGTATAGAAGTAGCCGCGGATTTACGCGGATGAACGCGGATAAAAAGATTCAGGGAGAAAAGGGCAATGGGGAAAAGGGGAAGCGGATCGTCATTCCCCACTTCCCCTTTCCCCTTTCCCCTTTTCCCCTGATGGTTCTTCTCTAGTTTGAAATTCCCATTTGCCAAAGCATGTAGGCATAGTCAAACGCGATCTCATGCAGGTAATCGTAGCGACCCGATGAGCCGCCGTGTCCCGCGCCCATGTTGACTTTCAACAGTAATGGATTTTTGTCGGTCTTCAGATCGCGCAGCCTCGCCACCAGTTTCGCGCCTTCCCAGTAAGGCACCTGACTGTCGTTGAGCGAAACCTTCACCAGCATTGAGGGGTAGTTTTTTGCGCCAATATTATCGTACGGCGAATACTGCTTCATGTAATCGTATGACGCTTTTTCGTTGGGATTGCCCCATTCAATATATTCGCTGGTGGTCAGCGGCAGGGTAGCGTCCAGCATGGTGTTTAGAACGTCGACGAAAGGCACCTGCGAAACCACTGCTTTAAACAAATCCGGACGCATGTTGCTAACTGCGCCCATCAGCAATCCGCCGGCACTGCCACCCTGGATAACGAGACGATCGCTTGAGGTGTACTTGTTCTTCACCAGGTATTCGGCGCTGTTGATGAAGTCAGTGAACGTATTTATCTTCTTCATCATGCGGCCGGCTTCGCGCCACTCTTCCCCCAACTCGCCTCCGCCGCGGATGTGCGCGATGACGTAAATCACGCCGCGATCAAGCAAGCTCAACCTGTTCGAATTAAACGTCGGAGCGATCGAGATGCCATAGGAGCCGTAACCGTAGAGCAGCAGCGGCGCGGAGCCGTCGAGTTTAGTGCTGTTGCGATAAACAACGGATAGCGGAATCTTTGTGCCGTCAGTGGCTACGGCAAACAAGCGCTCGGATTTGTAATTGCTCTTGTTAAATCCGCCAGGGATTTCCGTTTCTTTAAGCAGCGTAGCCTTGCCGGTGTTCATATCGTAGTCAAATACGGAAGTCGGCGTCACCAGCGACTGATAGTTGTAACGGATTACGGGCGTCGCGAACTCGCGATTTTGCGCGAGGGAAGCTGCATAAACCGGCTCGGGAAAGCTGACCCGCTGCAGGTTCTTGTTCTTAAAGTTCAGAAATTCCAGCTTTTGCAAGCCTTTTTCCCATTCGGACAAAACCAGGTGCTCGGCAAAAAGATCTATCTCCTCAATTTTGATACTCGGACGATGAGCTATGAGTTCCTTCCAGTTCGCCTGACCGGGATCGCTTTCCGGCGCGGTGACAACTCGAAAGTTTTTTGCGCCTTTGTTCGTGCGGATGTAAAAAAGATCACCGCGGTGATCGACGTCATATTCATGATTCGCTTCTCGAGCGCTGATCATCTTCAATTCCGTGAGGGGATAAGCGGCGGGCTGGTAGCGCCATTCCGTCGAAGTTTTACTTTCCGAACCGAGCAGGATCACCGCCTTGTCGCGCGAACGTTCCGCGCGAAGGTCGAAAAGTTCGTCTCTCTCTTCAAAGATCAGATCGGGCCTGTTACTTCCTAAGCCATAGCGGAAAAACTTATCCGATCGTTTGGTAACGGCGTCTTCCGTAGTGAAGAAGATGGTTTGGTTGTCAGTGGCCCAAACCACATTTCCCACGCGCTCGAACGCTTCCGGCAAGGTTTGTCCGCTGCGTAGATCCTTGATCTGAAGTTTATATTGGCGGTAACCAGTGGTATCGGTCGAGTAGGCCAACAGATTACCGTCGTCGCTCGGAACAAACGCGCCGACACTGAAAAATTTCAGACCCTTCGCCATCTCGTTCTGGTCGAGCACAATTTCTTCTTTGGCGTCGAGGCTGCCCTTTTTGCGGCAATTGATTGGATACTGCTTACCCTGCTCGGTGCGCGAATAGTAAAAGTAGTTGCCCCAACGATAGGGAACCGTCACGTCGGTTTCTTTAATGTGGCCGACCATCTCTTTGTACAGCTTGTCCTGTAATGAAGCGGTCGGCTTCATCACCGTCTCTGTATAAGCATTCTCAGCTTCCAAATGCTTTATTACTTCCGGATTCGATTTCTCTCGCAGCCAGAAGTAATTGTCGGTCATTGTGTAGTCGTGGATCTTGGTGGTCTTGGTCTTCTTTTCAGTCATAGGTGGTCGGAGCGTATTCGCGTCGGAATTGGATTGTGCAAAAGCGGTGGCGTTGAGCGTCATGATTAACGAAAGAACCATGATTAGACGCGCCAGAACGGTTTCTGTTCTCTTCATATTGCGGCCTCTGTTCAAAAGTTTATGGGGGGCTGGATCAGGGCAGGAAGATAATGTTTGTTAACGGCTCACGGCCGTCAATCATGAACTGTTCAACCGCGCGGGGGATCGCCCCAACCTGAGCCTTTGTATTTACCGTTCTCAACAATGCACGGCACGGTCGGATCGCCGCCGGAAAACCGAAACATCTCGGCGCGCCGCGCGCGATCGTTTTGCGCATCGTAGTCAGTAAAGGTAATGCCCAACGAATTGTAGTGATCGCGAGCCTGCTGACAATAAGGACATCCTGGTTTTGTATAGATAACGATTGACACTACTGCACCCCCGTGTGCCGTTATTTTAGCAATGTAATTGCGAAGATGCGAAACGGCCCGGCGAATGGAAATTAGTGACTACGAAGGCAGGTCAGTACCACCTCGCGGTGGCGGGTGGGTGACTCGCACAGTTGCGCATAGGAGGTATACGAGGCACGTATCGACCGCAGACCTACTCGCTACCGCGAGGTGGTACTGACTTCATGCCCACGCTATACTCTCGCGCATGAGTGAGCAGACCTGCGAGCCGGTGCAGCCTTCCACAATCGACAGAGATTTACTTGACCCCTTTGAGCGTCTCGTGACTATTGAAATACTAGGAACGCGTGTGGAAGTTCCCGAGAAAAATCGTCTGCTGCGGTGTTTTCAATTCCTCTCATTAAAAACAATTTCTTACGGAGATTTTTGTTGGAACGGCGAATGCACGAACTGTCAGATTTGGTACCACACAGCAGGAGAATCTGCGCACAACGATAAACCCGCGCTCGCCTGCCGTCTGGACGTGATCGAAGAAATGCAGGTTACTTCCATGAGTCCATTCATCAAGCTTGACGGGATCACCAAGTGAAATGGGAAAAAGGGGAAAAGGGGAACGGGTAAAGAGTAAGAATTGTTGAAATAGTGCGAACGCTTCCCCTTTACCCATTCCCCTTTTCCCCCTCGTTTAGTGCCTGCGCGCATCGCGCCGGTCTCGGCGAAAGTCACGACGGTCGCCACGGAGATCGCGCCGATCCTGCCGCAACTCCTGTCGGTCGTTGCGCACCTCGCGTAGATCAGCTCTGATTTCGCGACGGTCTGCGCGGAGTTCCTGACGCGAAGCTCCTTCGCGCCGATCCTGCCAATACTCGCGCATATCAGATCTGGTTTCGCGCCGGTCTTGTCTAAGCTCCCGTCCGTCAGGGCTAATCTCTCTTCGGTCGCTGCGAATCTCTCTGCGGTCCGCTCGCAGTTCCCGACAGTCGGACGGCTCAAACCGGCAACGATTTAACTCTTGCGCCGACACAACCGCTGAAAG
>DATLBQ010000054.1:0-4570 GCA_035526805.1 Pyrinomonadaceae bacterium | reverse complement strand
AAAAGATCGATATGATAATCCCGCTGGCGGCACCCGCTCCTACTACCGCAGCGATTAACGAAGACATAAGTACCAGCTTCAGGCGCATTTGATTGTATCCTCAGGCCGACTCGCCTGGTGGAAGCAGTACTCCGGTTTGAGCGAGCTTAGAATAACACAGCGCTATCACCGGCAGAGCAGGTTATGCGGCAGGCCCAAAACGCCGCTTTCGCTGATAAGGGCCACAACTGGGCCGCGCATTCAAATTATGCTTACCAGAAGCGTCTTGATTTATTTGTCCCGGCAGGAAGGACTGAAGGATTTTGCCGCTCGTTTCCGGTTATTCAAGCGACTGACAACTCGATTCGTCGCTGGTGAAACAATCGACGAGGCCGTCGCCGCTATTCGAGAGTTGAACGCTGAGGGCTGCTCGGCTTCTTTTGACCATCTCAACGAGTCGGTTGCCAACCCCGGCGAAGCCGACGAGGAGGTGAAAGAGTATCTCCAAATTCTGCGTCGTATAGACGAGACCGGAATCAATTCAAACGTCTCGATCAAATTGACTCAGTTTGGTCTCGACCTCGATCAGGAGCTCGCATTCAAAAATGCTCGCGCCGTTGTGGTCGAAGCAGCGAGGCGTGGAAACTTCGTACGCGTAGACATGGAAGCGTCGAACCTTACACAGAAAACGATCGACATTTTCAAACGGTTGCGTGCGGAGTTTGAGTTGAATGATGTAGGTATTGTCCTGCAATCCTATCTGCGCCGGACGTATGCGGACGCGCAGGAACTGATTAAGCTGCCCGCGCGCATTCGCATTTGCAAAGGAGCTTACAACGAACCGCCGGAAGTTGCCTTTCCCAATAAAAAGCACACCGACGAAAACTACGTGCGTGTGATGCAGCTGTTGCTCTCAAGTGGCATTTACCACGGCATTGCGACCCACGATCCAAAAATGATCGACGCCACGCTGGAATTTTCGCGGCGCGAAGGAATTCCAAAGGAAGCCTTCGAGTTTCAGATGCTTTACGGCGTGCGGCGCGATCTGCAGCGGCAACTCGCGAAAGACGGTTACAACATGAGGGTCTATGTGCCCTATGGAAAACACTGGTATCCTTACTTCATGCGACGACTGGCGGAACGTCCCGCCAACATTTGGTTTGTTTTAAAGAACACGCTTAAAGGCTGATTCCCGATGGACAATTTATATTGGATTTTGTGGTTTGTGCTCGCCGCTGCTTTGATTGTCGCCGAAGTGTTCACGTCGGGCTTTGTGCTCTTGTGGTTTGGTGTGGGGGCGTTGGCGGCGGCATTTGCCGGCATTATCGGCATTAACAGCCTGGGCATTCAGTTCATGATCTTCGCGCTCGTTTCTATTGGACTGACCGCCGCCTCGCGCACAATCTTCGTCAACTATTTTTCTCGGGAGAAGACGGGTACCTCGTTGCGCACCGGTGTCGATTCGCTGCCGGGGAAAATTGGCACAGTTGTTTCTTCCAGCCGTGGAGCAATGCAAGAGGGTGCGGTTAAAGTTTTCGGTTCTACCTGGACTGCTTATCCCGCGGAAGGCGAGTCAGCGCTGGAAGCCGGCGAACGCGTGCGGGTTGAGAGCATTGAAGGCTCATCGATCTATGTGAGGCGTATTGATGAAGGAACGGATTGGCGTGCGAAGGAGCTGCCGCTGAAAGAGTAGCGTGCGCGCTTCATTGGATAACGGCCTGAACCGGTATTCTCACAGAAGCGGCAGATTTTCCATTTTTCATTTCAAAATTTTTCATTTGTCATCGACAGCCCAACTGTCCTTCAGAAGACGACTAGAACTGATGTAAATGAAAAATGAGAAATGGAAAATGAGAAATGGAAAATCGTTTTATTGTGCGAGCTTTACCGACAACGATCTGACTATTGAGGATCCGTATCGGGACTGTAGGTGTCGTCGAGTGTTCTATCTTCTTCGGCCATCGGCGGGAGTTCAACGGTGATTCGATCGGACGCAGGTTCTTCCAATTCGTCTCCGGTAAAGCGGGCCAGAATCACAGTAATGTTGTCTTCACCACCACGATTGTTGGCTTCAGCAATTAACTCATCACACGCCTTCGCCAGATCCTGACTTCCCGTCACGATGTTCTGAATATCTTCTGAGCGCAACTTTCCTGATAACCCATCACTACAAAGCAACAGCGTGTCGCCGCGTCGCAGGCGTATCCTGCCGGTGACAGGCGTAACGTCGCCCTGCGCGCCCAGTGCCTGCAAAATTACATTGCGAAACATGTGCGTCTCAGCTTCCGCTTCGCTGATTTGTCCCACATCAACCAGCTGCTGTACCAGTGACTGATCTTTCGTCGCCAGCCGGATTTGATCCTTGCGAATTAGATAGCCGCGGCTGTCGCCGACCTGTACCAAATCCAGCAGATCGCCATGGATCGCAGCGCCGGTGAAGGTCGCGCCCATGCCGGCACAGCGTGAATCTTCCTGGCTCTTGTGATGAATCGCGACATTAGCGTAGACCGTAGCACTTTTCAGACATTCAACCAGCGATGCCTCGGGATCACATCCTTTTTCGGAGTTGTTGCCCATGATCATGTCGCGCACGGAGTCCACAGCCATACGGCTGGCAACATCTCCGGCCAATGCGCCGCCCATGCCGTCGGACACAACGAGCACCAGACCCTTCTCGCCCAACTCGAAGTTACCAATCTCTTTAGGAGCCGCGTTGCCGTCAGTTCCCGTCCATGTTTGCTGTTTTGAGAGTTCCAGGACGAGAAAGTTGTCCTCGTTTCCGCGTCGGACGCGACCTACGTCGGATTTTGCATGCAGCTCAACAATCATACGGTGTGAAGGCGTTTCAGGAATAGGCAAAAGGTCGATATGAATTCTAACCTGTTCGGAGTTTGGCTGTCACTTCCGTTTTAGTGTAGCGCCAACGATTGGTTTGCTGATGACGCGCAGACTAATAGTTTGGGGTATAAATTCAAATATTGTTTAGTGCCTGATCAAGGTCGGCGATTATATCATCCGTGTCTTCGAGGCCGACAGAAACCCTGACCAGGCCATCACTAATGCCCAGCCGTGCGCGTTTCTCAGTATCAACAGATGCGTGTGTCATTGTGGCTGGATGCGAGATGAGTGTTTCAACGCCGCCCAGACTCTCGGCGAGCGTGCACAACTTCACAGTTTCAAGCACCGTTCGCGCCGCCTCCAGGGAACCGACATCAAAGGCCACCATCCCACCGAACCCCTGCTGCTGACGCCTGGCTAAGGCGTGCTGTGGATGCGATGCCGACCCTGGATAATAAATCTTTTTCACTTTCGGGTGTTCTTCCAGAAACGCTGCGACGGCCCGGCCTGACTTGTCATGTTGTTCCATGCGGAGAGCCAGCGTCTTGGTGCCGCGCATGACCAGCCAGGAATCGAAGGGCGACAGTATCGCGCCGGCGCTGTTCTGAATAAAACCGATCCAGGCAGCGTCTTCTTCGTCGTTCAGGAGAACAGCTCCACCAATGCCATCAGAGTGACCGTTCAAATACTTGGTGGTTGAATGCACGACAATGTCTACGCCAAACTCCAGCGGCCGCTGCAGGTATGGCGACATGAAAGTGTTGTCACAAACAACGCGCGCACCGGCCCGGTGGGCTATCTCCGATACCTCACGCAAATCGGTAACGATCATCACCGGATTGGTGGGCGTCTCGACAAAAACCATTTTGGTGTTTGCCTTGATGGCGGCTTCAACGTTAAGAGCGTCTGAGGTGTCGACAAAATCAAAAGTGATGTTGTAGTTCGCCAGAATTTTTGTGAACAGACGAAACGTGCCGCCATAAGTGTTATCAGAAACGACGACATGCTCGCCGGCTTTCACCAGCCTGAGCGTCGCATCTATCGCCGCCATGCCTGAGGCGAAAGCAAATCCAAATCGCGCGCCTTCGAGCGCTGCCAGGTTTTGCTCGAGCGCACTGCGGGTGGGATTTTGTGTGCGCGCGTATTCATAGCCCTTGTTTTTGCCAAGTCCGTCTTGCGCATAAGTTGAGGTTTGATAAATCGGAACGGTGACGGAACCAGTAGTCTGATCCGGATCTTGTCCGCTGTGAATTGCCGTAGTTGCGAAACCCATAGGCCTCAATCGTAATTGCTGAATCGGGAATAGTAAAACGCGCAGGTTGCGAACGTGCAAATACGCGATGCAAGTGTGCGGCGCGGATCAGTCGCGCGGAGCGTGGCATGGTAGCCCGCGCGTTGGGTAGAGTCAATTGAGTCGGGATCGGCGCAGGATCAGTTGATTGTCAAGAACGTGGCCGGCAAAACAGCCTCGGTTAGTATCCGAAAGGCGAGGTTCGAACCGGAAAGAAGCGCGACATCAAACTGCGATCTTCGGATTATTACCCTTGGCCCTGCTAATGTCCTAAGAACACTCCCGTCCACCTTTCTTACGTTGACACTGTCGAGCCGTCAAGTTAATCTGTTACCCCGTGAATCACACGGGTACAAATCCTCCTTATAATCCCAAAACAAAGGCTGTCGCAATCATCCCCGCTCGCTACGATTCTGTTCGTTTGCCGGGGAAAGCTCTGCTCGAAATCGCCGGAAAGCCCAT
>DATLBQ010000053.1:0-4278 GCA_035526805.1 Pyrinomonadaceae bacterium | reverse complement strand
TATCGAGTTATTGTTGCTTTATCAGAGGCGTACAAATCCCAACAGCCACGCTGTCCGCAGCGACACTCGGCGCCGTTTAGATCAATGGGAATGTGGCCAAATTGTCCGGCCGTATTATTGCCGCCGCGGTACAGGCCGCCGTCAATCACCATACCGCATGCAAGTCCAGTGCTGACGCTGACGTAAAGCAGATCACGAACGTGCGCATACTGCGCCTTGCCGTGCCAAATTTCGGCGAGAGCGGAACAGCGGGCGGAGTTATCAATAATGACCGGCAGGTCTGTAGCTTTCTCCAACAACCGGACCACAGGAACATCCCGCCAGGGCAAAACCACAGAAAGAAGGAATTTTCCGCTGTGGTTATCAACCAGACCCGGAAGGCTGACGCCGATGCCAGGAAACTCGACAAAGTTATCGTGTTTGGAACGAAGCTTTCTGATTTCCTTCCCTATCTTGTTGAGGAAAAGAACTGCGTCGGAACCAGTCTCAAAACTTACTCGCGAAATCAGGCGGTTATTAAAATCGCTGAGGGCCAAAACGCTTTCGTCGGCGCGAATATCCAGGCCAAACAAACCAAAACGCATACCGTTAAGGCGTAGAGGTGTCGGCGGCTTTCCGCCAATCGGAGTGGTTCTTCCCGAACCTTCTTCGATAACGAATGAGTCTCTCAGTAGTTCGCCGGTAATGGTTGAGATCGTGGCTTTGTTAAGACCGCTGATCTTGGCGATCTCAGCGCGAGAGATCGGCTGTCGATCAGAGAGGATGTTAAGTAGGATGCGGCGGTTAACGAGCCGCAGCATGTCATGGCCCGCAGCCTTGACGTCGGCAAGATTCGGTTTTCGCGTAAAGGTCTGTCTGAGTGGAACTGCCTTAATCATCGGGAGTTACCTCCGCCTGATCTGTGCTGGATGGGTGAAGATTGCACAAGGATTTGAGAGTGGGGCGAAAGGATTGTCGCCACTCCGCCCCGTACTCACGCGGTGCCCACCCGTGCTCTAGCTTCAGAAGGAGAGGCGTACCCTCAGGCGCACCGTGCGCCGGTTGTCAATACCGTCCTGATTGAAGCTGGTCCTGATGCGCCCGAAGTCTTCATTCGGTTCAACATTCGTAATTGGCAGTAACTCAGCTGTTACCGGGTCAACATCAAGGAAAAATGTGCCGAGGTTGGCGAAATTCAGATCATTCGGCGAACGGAGTGGGTGGTTGAAGGCGTTGTTCAGATCGGCACCTACCTCCAGCCGCGCGGTTTCCGTGATCTTGAAAAATTTACGAAGCCCGAGGTTCACACCCCAAGTGCTCGGTCCAGTAAGAACGTTACGCCTGGCCAAATTGGGATTGTCGAGGACATCGGCCCCAATGGGTGGCGGCAGGAACGCGGCCGGATTGAAGAACTGATCCCCGACCTTAACATACTGGCTAACACGTGAGACTACGAGCGGCCTGAAGCTCGTCTGATTGAACCCCCCTACCGCATCAATGAACTCACTGCCGATATTGCCCGGGAAGATCGGGTCGCAGTTATCACAAGTCCAGAACGGCGTGAAGCCGGTACCACTCTTGGCGAACATATTCCAGGAAAGCTGAAAGCCTCCGAACGCAGCGTCGGCCCACTTCGGAAAGTCACTCCCGAACTTCCTGCCCTTGCCCCATGGCAACTCGTAGATACCATAACTAACGAAGCGATGGCGCGAAACGAAGGCGTCGCGTGCGAAGTCGTTCTCCGGATTAAACTGGTTGTAAGAAGTGCCACCCAGGCTGGCGTTTCCGGTATCGAAACCGCTGCCTTTCTGGTCAAGCAACGTGTAACTGGCATTGAAGGTGAAGCCATTGGAGAAGCGCCGATTGGCCTCTATTTGCAGCGCGTGCGAACGGCCGCTGCCGAAGTTGAGGTAGCGCCCGAGAAATGTTCCCAGCTCCGGAAACGGGCGGCGCGCCATATCGGCCGGCAACACTGTGCAATCGTCACCGGGAGTGCAGGGGTCACCATCCTCATTGAGCGTACCAAACGGAGTTTCGTTTGGTGGTAGCAAGTTGAGGTCTACCCCGCCGATGAGTCCGTGCATGCGCGTGCCGAGGTAGGAGACGCGCAGGCCGGTCTGCCAGGGAAACTCGCGCTCGAAGGTTGCATTAAACTGCTCTATGCGTGGTTGTTGCAGATCGAACGGGATGCTGTTTGCATCTGGAAAGTCGTCGAATGAATTCAGCCGCCCGCCAGTGAACGGGGTCACTCCCGGAGGCGTTAGTCCGCCAGGCCATCCACCAAGCGGGAGCGCGGCGGTGCTTGTCTTAGTCAATGGATGATTGAAGGGACTGGAGCCCAACGCGTCGCGGATGCCCTGCGCCGAGGAGGTCGGGTAAAAGACTCCGTAGCCGCCTCGAAGGACCGTTTTATCGGTAACGCGCCAGGCAATGCCCAGGCGTGGGGCCAGATTATTCCGATCAGTTTTAACGAGCCCCCGCCCCAGTCCAGCCTGGTCTGCTGTGACAACGCCATAATTAATAATCCGCGGGTCGATAGACGGGAGGACGTCCGCCGTTGGCACGATAAAATGGCCTTTTCGGCCCGTCTGTGGGTCAACAAAGTCCGGATCAAAGTTCACCAGCAGATCATCGCTGGCTACGAACGGCGTGATCAATTCGTAGCGTAGGCCGAGGTTAAGTGTCACTCGCGGAAGCACCCTGAACTCATCCTGAAAGAAGAATCCATACTCGTGGTTCGAAGCATCGAGGTCGTCGCGCAGTTTCTCGACAAAATTAACCGTATTTGGCGGCAGGCCGATGAGGAACCGCGCCCAAGCATCCGTGGCGGCAGTTCCGGTGTAGTTGATGCGACCACGAGGATTTTGTCTGTTAGCGACAAAACCATCCGTGCCGTGATTGCGGACCACGTCGAAACCGCCCTTCATACTATGACTTCCTTTTATCCACGTCAGAGTATCTCCGAAGGTAGCTAATTTTTGATCGAGCGTGCGATTGACGCTGCGGCCACCATTGTTGATGAGGGCGAAGTTTGCAACGCTGATTGCGGTGTGCCCGGGAGTGTCAAGCGCCGCTGGACCAACAACGCTCCCGTAAGCCGTGATGTCCGCATCACCAAAACCAATGGAGCCGAGGAATTCCCGTAGAGTTCTCGGCGCCTTTCTAAACAAGCTCTGCGAATTAAAACCGCCACGCGCCTCGTTAATAAGATTGCTCGAGAACGCACGGGTGTAGGAAAGTGATAGCGTATGGTTGTGCTGCTCGTTCAGACGAAGGCCGAAAGCCGGATACGCCGCACCGGCCACTTGCCCCGAAGTACTCGGGTTATTCTGATAATTGTAAACTGCATAAAACTTATCGTTACTTGTGAAGTCGTGATCGATCCTCGCCGTAACGAGGTCGCGAGTATTTCGCGAGGCCACATTCTGCGCGAAATCCGACAACCTTCCGCGCGAGTCAACCGAAGCGTCAAGGCTGGAAGTTGGGAAGTAACCTTGTATGAGTTTGGCGACACTTGGATTGAGTAGTCGCGCCGGAATCGTGACAAAGCGAGGGATTAAGTCACCGTCATCGTTTTCTACTAAAACCGTATTAGCAGCCAATTCAGCAGGTGTCAGCAGAGGCAGTACAGCGGCTGGAACTGCCGGCTTTCTAGCATCACTGAGCTGGGTGAAGTCGCCATTCAGAAGGCGCTGTCCGGGTAGTGAATTCCTGGCTGAAAACCGCACCGTATCAATATTCCAGCGACGTTCGTAAGCACCTAGAAAGAAGGTCTTCTTACTGCCGAACACCGGGCCGCTTATGGAGCCGCCAGTCTCGTTGAGGTTGAAATACGGCTTGGGGAAATCCGGACGCGCCGGGTTCGGCACAAAACCAGCCAAGTCAATCTTGTCTTGTATTGTCCACGACGCCAGCGCCGAGTTTTTGTTGTTATAAAACAGTGAGCCATGAAAATCCTTCTCGCCGCGCTTGGTATCAATACGGATGTTAGCAATGCCGGCGTACTCTGCGGTGAAGTTATTTGACAGAACCGTCAACTCACTAATGGCTTCCAGTGAAGGCTGACTCGCAGTCGCGCCGCCGAAAATACCGCCGTTAGACCGTTGCCCGTCAAGCGAGAACGCAGCGCCGTAACTCTGCGCCCCGAGGAATTTAAAATCAACGCCGTCTGCCGACTGTGTAATATTGGGATTGAGGTAAAGAAACTGGTAAATGTCGCGGCTGTCGCGTGGCAGCTCAATTAGCTGTCGATTACTAATCGTACCACTGATGGTTGGTGTTTCTGTCTGAATCAAGCCA
>DATLBQ010000052.1:0-9548 GCA_035526805.1 Pyrinomonadaceae bacterium | reverse complement strand
CAGCAGGCAAGATGCCTGCGCTCCCAGCTCGCGACTCTGGACGTCTACCTGATCACGTTTCCAACTTGGCGTCCATCGTAATCTCCGCCTTCAGAAGTTTTGAGACAGGGCATCCGGCTTTGGCGTTGTTTGCAGCAGTCTCAAATGCCTGATTGTCAGCGCCGGGCACTTTGGCCGACACATCAAGATGCACTTTAGTGATTGCAAAGCCGCTGTCAGTTTTCTCGAGGCTTACAGAAGCCGTGGTGCGAATGGAGTTTGCAGTGAGACCCGCCTGGCCAAGTTGTCCGGAAAGGGCCATCGCAAAACATCCCGCGTGTGCGGCGGCAATTAGTTCTTCCGGGTTTGTACCGACGCCGTCCTCGAAGCGCGTGCTAAACGAATATTGCGTGTTAGAGAGAACGCCACTATCGGTCGAGATGGTTCCCTTCCCATCTTTGAGACCGCCGTTCCAGACTGCTGATGCTTTACGTTTCATTTATCCCTCGGCCGCGAACAAATTTATATGTGACCATAGTAACTTAACTCATGAACGACTTACACCGGGCCTGGAACGATCAGGAATCAGGCCGCGAATTTACGCGAATACACGCGGATTTGAATCCCGCTTATCAGCATTGATCCGCGGGTAATTAAGTTACCGTTGAAACTCGCTGGGCTACCAACTTGTCCCAAACAATCTAACTTCAGGTTGATCTTCAGCGAGCTTGATGAGTCCTTCAAGCTTAAGACCAAGCTTTTCGAGCAGCCTCATCGAGGCTTCATTGTCTAACGACGTGATAGCTACTATGCGTCGCAATCCCAGTATTTCCCTGCCATAGTTCATCACCGCCACGGCGGCCTCAAACGCATACCCTCGCGACCAATAAGCCGGAAGAAAAGCAAAGCCGACATCAACGTCGGGCAGCGAATCTCTTTTTAGCAGTCCGCACATACCGATTGGCACTGCAGTATCTTTCAGCTCAACCAGATACAGCCCAAAACCAAACCGTTCATAACTTGCTACCGGTCCGGTTTGAATGTAGTTGATTGCGTCGTCGGAGTTGCGAACAGCCTTATCGCCAATGTAACGAAGAAACGAAGGCTGGTTGAGGAGTTCGAGAATGAACTCCGAATTGGCTGAAGAAAGCCGGCGCAGGACTAGCCGTTCTGTTTCAAGGACGATCATTGGTTCACCAGTCATCGCTCCGCAAGTAACGCTCTTTGATATCACTCTTCTCTTCTTCCCCTGTGCATCCTCAGTTTGATCTCTGTGGTGTTTTCCTAAATAAGTCCACCACCAAGATGTAGAGTTCACAGAGATCGCACAGAGAGTTGAGATTATTCCCAGAGACTCTTGAAGGCAACGGCTTCAATCCACGCAGCAACAAAAAGAGCGCCGGGAAACTCCGCAAATCTCAGCCACGCGTCGCGCATCGCCTGAAGGTCATCAGCATCTGCCCAGCCCCGGCTCGTAAAGGCGTCGCTCCAACCTTCTGCGAGCAGTCCGATAAAAACCTGCGCCGCGCCCTGGAGAACTTTAGGATCGGAAAGGGTCTCGAAGCTGGCCGACATCGTCAGCTCATTGAATCCGGATTCGAGCAGCAAGGCGCCAATCCTGCGGCCGACCTCTCCACTGTGACCATATTCGCTGCGCAATCGCCGGTACAATTCGTCATACTTCGCCATCGCCGGTTCGAGTGGATAAACGATGTCGCCGCCGTGATCGAATTCTTTGATACCGATAACACCTCCGGGTTTAAGGACGCGATAAGCTTCGCGCAAGCCGCGGGTAGGTTCGCGCAGATTCCCCAGAACCGCGGACATGAAAACCGCATCGAAAGTTGAATCCTCAAAAGGCAACGCATAAATGTCCGCAACCTCAAAGCGCAGGTTGGAGACATTGCGAGCGAGTGCATTTTCCGTGGCCAGAGCCATTTGCGACGCTTCAATATCTGTACCGACAGCGGAACCGGGCGCGACCAGCCCCGCGAATCCGAGCGTAATCGTCCCCGGACCACAGCCACAGTCAAGCAGGTTCATGCCGCTCTTAATATGCGGAATAAAAAACCCTGCATGACTCTGCGCCGTGCGCCTTCCCATCAAAGCGACTGCGGCCGGCCCATACCCCATGGTGTAATTTTCGCGTGGGGTCGTCATCTGTTTGTCTCCCTCATTCCAACTGAACCTCCCGCCGTGTTCGTCGAAACGGATCTTTACACAAAGTCAGAACCTGGAGCCGTAGCGACCGGGTTGGTACAAGTTCACAGTCGTTGTTTTAAAGCAAGAATTTATGATGATTAGCGAAGGTGAGCCTCTCGAGACGACCCGGTCGCTACGGCTCCCGGTTCTGACTTAGTGTGACCACACAACCTTAATCTCCTCTGCTACTGACTACAAACTCTCTGTAGAAAGCCATCAACAGTATTTTGCTGCGAGCTTTTTGATCGTTGTCGAATTCCGCAGGGTCGCAGGCATTCCCAAAGTCTTTGCCAGCAGCGCGCCAGATATCGTTGAGTCGCTAAAGTTCGTACGGCACAGCCAATAGACTTCGCGTCCGTTTACGTGGAAGTCATGGTCTTTCGTCGCCAGAGAAAGCAGTCCCTGTTTCGCGGCTTCGCCGGGCCTGTCTGGCATGAAGCCAACATACAGCGAGTGGCCTGCGGCATTAATGTCCGACCGCGCAAAAGGCTGGTAAGCGGCGATCTCCGTAAGTTCGTTTACCGATCGAACGAACGTCAGGACTTCATACCCGAGTGCCTTCTCCAAAGTAGTTTCGATCTTCTTTTCCAGCGATCTGCTGCTTTTTGAAGACGAGTCGAATATAACGTTGCCGCTGGCGATGAACGTCTCCACATTCGAAAAGCCAAGCCCTTCGAACAAGCTTCGCAGATAGTCCATTTTCACCGTATGGCCGCCAACATTAATCGCTCTTAAGAACGCAAAATATTTTGGCATGGTTAAGCTATATTGGCAGTCCGCACGAAAACTGTCATCGTCCGTCGCTCGCAGTGCTGCTGGCAACGAACGAGTCATACGCCGTTCGAGCAAGTTCCGCGATCAGTTCCTCTTGCGTCTCGGTAGTCGACTTGGAACCATTGATTAGCACGGCTATCGCCAGGTGACTCCCGTCCGGAAGCGTGATGAGACCAACATCATTCGTAGCGTCAGCGCCGGTGCCAGTCTTGTCGGAGACCTGAGTGCCGGCCGGCAGGTTGGCGCGCAAGCGTCTCTCGCCGCCGGTCCTGGCCCGCTCCATGAAGCCCAACAACAGCGAAAGCCCTGGTGGCTGTAAGACTTCGCCCTTCTGGAGTCGCAACAGCAACCGTGCCAGATCCGCGCTCGTGCCAAGATTAGGTTTATCTTGCTTAACTGAATATTCGCGAACAGTCGAAACAATATCGATACCGGAGAGCCCGAGTGCTCGCATCCGCTGAGTGACCACGGCTGGCCCACCGACAAGTTGCAGCAGTTTGTCGCTTGAGGTGTTGTCACTGCGCACGATGGAGTATTCCAACAACTCCGAAACGGTTTTTTCTACCGGTTGGCGCCAGAGATCGGTGTTGAACTGCAAGCCCGGTGCGACATCTTCGGCTGTCACACTCACTTTTTGATCGAGCGAAACACTCTTGTCTTCAACTTTTTCCAGCACTGCGACCGCGAGCGGCAGTTTGAAGACACTATACAAAGGCAGCTTCCTGGCACCTTCAAGCTCAATAGTGCGGCCAGATTCGACGTGAACCACAGTCGCGGCTACGTTGCCATCAATAGCGTTACATAGCGTGGCGAGCTGTTTTGTTAGTTCCACATCGGCCGCCTGAGGTGTGATAGGAGATCCGTTTGTTGCGGGCGATTGATTCGGGCTGGATGTCAGTACGCGCTCGCGACTGCACGCAAAAAGAACTGCCAGTGCCAGACTGATGATTCCAATCTTGACGACCATCATTTTCATGAATGTTCGGTTCCTGCGGAGCAATGACGGTGCACCAACGCCGCGCCTTCGAGCAGCGCCAGTCTGGCCTCTTCAAAACTGAGCAGCTCAAGTGCCGTGCGTTCATGCTCCCAGCGCAATATTCGTTTCTCTTTAGTCGCCGTCGATCCAGCTTCGCGGACGAGGAAATACTGAAGTACCGCCTCTTTGCCACGCTTTTTGAACTCTCGCACGGACAATCGATCCACGATCGTGCCCAACACTCCCGCCTCCTCTGCCAGCTCTCTTAAGGCCGCGATCTCAGAAGTCTCGCCTGAATCAATATGACCTTTCGGCAGTACCCAGTTTGCGCCGTCTGACGAGGAAACAATCAGGTAAAAAATCTCAGCGCCGCGTTCGCGAAAGGCCACTGCGCCCGCGTGCGTAAGTGATTGGGCCATAGTCTACCAGGGATAACTGTTGAGCCTGACTTCACTGTCAGGCCATTTACTTTTGCCGATTGGAAGGATCATGACTTCCAAAGGTGCCACTATCTCGCCCGCTGGTTGTTGGATCCAAACAGCACGCTGAAGCAGTTGCCACCCCTGCGATTCATAAAATGGTACTCGTCGTCGCAAACAAAAAAGAAGGCCGGCATCAACTTGCGTAGTCTGGAAGAATCTCGCCGTGTGCTGCATGAGCTTTCTCGCATAACCGCGCTTCTGCCAGGCGGGTGGAGTTACAACACCGCCGACCCCTCCAACGAGGACAGGCTTACCATCGACACTAATCTCATGCTGCAATACACCCACATGACTTACCGTCTCGCCCGCCACATGCAACAGGAAATGCAGATCCTTTGGTCGCCAGTGGAGATTGAGATTGTTGGCTCCGAAAATGTCGTCTCCCCAGCCGAAGAGTTCTTCCTTTTCGGCTTCCGTTAAAGCGTCGGTCTGGGTGATTTCACTGGTCAAGACAGTGGACATTCGGTTGCGCAAGTCCATGACTTCAATTGGCCGGTCCAATGTCTGCAGTGCGGAAGCGGTTCGCGCTCCTTGCGCGCGCCTTCATAACCTCAACTTCACGATCCCTGGGCGGAGCGTTCGTAACCAGCGATTGAAGCAGTTCGTGCGCCGCTTGCGCGACCTGCTCAACCGCCCGATTGAAGGCGACCTCATTTGCCTTCGACGGCCGGGTGAAGCCGCTGAGCTTTCTAACGAACTGCAGCGAAGAAGCACGAACCTCTTCCTCCGTCGCCGGCGGTTTAAAGTTATGTAGAGTTTTGATGTTACGACACATAATATTGCTCCCTCGCTGCAACCTTATTATCGCCCTTACTCGAGACAATATACCGCTGCTATTCCTTACCAGCCAAACGGGCGAATAAACGAATCCCTACCGGCCGGTGCAGCATGCCCTCGCCGTTCGACAGTGAACCCCAACATCCGTCTCCTTGCCAACAGACATCCAATACTGGTAATTTATGCATCTATGCAAAGATTATGCGCTTTGCATGCATAGAAACGGAGGCATGATGCTAAAGGAGCTCCGACAAAAGAAGCTGTTATCGCTGATTAACGCAAAGCCTTTCGCCACTCAGACAGAACTGCGCGATTCGCTTGAGCGTGTGGGTGTGCCTGCGACCCAATCGAGTTTGTCGCGCGACCTTGAAGAGCTTGGGGTAGTGAAACATCGCGGTCGCTATGCGCTTCCTAAAGCGACCGCTGCCGCGGCGCGAGGCCTGCTCAGTCTTGATTTGTCAGGTGACAATCTGGTGATCGCCATAACCGAACCCGGACTGGCCTCCGCGGTGGCAGTAGAAATCGACGACGCGAACATTTCGGAAATCGTCGGCACACTCGCGGGCGAAAATACAATCTTTGTCGCCGTTCGCGATCAGAAAGCACAACGGCCCGCGATGAAGAAGATTTGGCAGTTGTTTGGATGAGAAACTGATCTTTGTACTTTGTTCTTTGTACTTTGAGAATCCGAGTCCTGGGCCTTGATGATTCGGCTGAATGAGAAATCAAAGCAAAGTACAAAGCACTAGTTTCAAAAGCACAATCATGGAAACCAAAATCAACAAGATAGTTTTAGCCTACTCGGGCGGACTCGATACTTCCGTGATGCTGCGCTGGTTGAAAGAGCGGTACGCATGCGAAGTTATCTGTTACTGCGCCGACGTCGGTCAGGGAGACGAGCTGAGCGGCCTTGAAGCTAAGGCCCTCGCGACTGGTGGCTCAAAACTCTACGTCGAGGACCTGCGCGATGAATTTGTGAGGGAATATGTTTGGACAGCTGTGAAGGCAAACGCTGTCTACGAAGGTGTCTATCTTCTTGGGACTTCGCTGGCTCGTCCGGTGATTGCCAAGAGGCAAATCGAAATCGCGCGGCGCGAAGGCGCTGACGCTGTGGCACACGGCTCGACCGGCAAGGGCAACGATCAGGTGAGATTCGAGCTCACTTACTACGCGCTGCAGCCTGAGATCAAGGTGATCGCACCCTGGCGCGAGTGGGAGTTCACGGGGCGCAGCGACTTAATCGCCTACGCGAAGGCTCATCAAATTCCCATTACCGCAACGGCGGAGAAGCCTTATTCCACCGACCGCAACCTGATGCACGTGTCGTATGAAGGTGGAATTCTGGAAGATCCATGGGCTGAGCCGCCAGCCGATATTTTTCAGCTAACGCGCTCACCAGAGGACGCCAGGAGCGAACCGCAATACGTCGAACTATCCTTCGAAGGTGGAGAGCCGGTGGCGATTGACGGACAGAAACTCGCGCCGGTTGCATTGCTGGAAAAGCTGAACAAGTTGGCCGGTGAGCATGGAATCGGTCGAGTTGATCTGGTGGAAAACCGTTTCGTCGGCATGAAGTCGCGCGGCGTTTATGAAACCCCCGGCGTGACTGTTTTGCAGGTCGCCCATCGAGCGTTGGAATCGATAACACTTGATCGAGAAGTGATGCATCTGCGCGACTCGCTGAGTGTGAAGTTTGCCGAGAGCATCTATTACGGGTTCTGGTTCGCTCCGGAGTTTGAACTGATGCGGAAGATTGTCGACGAAACCCAGATCAATGTTACTGGAGATGTTCGTCTAAAACTGTTTCGCGGGAACACTATCGTCGTGGGACGTCGCTCCGCGCATTCGTTGTACGACGAAAAGGTCGCAACTTTCGAGGCGGATACGGTTTACAACCAGCGCGACGCGGAAGGTTTCATCAAACTTAACGCGCTGCGGCTGAGATTGAGAGGTAGTCAGGGTTAGCGGGGGCAAGCCGCCCATCCCGACCTCGAGCTGACCTAAAGTTGAGCCTACGATTTTGATTGAAAGGCTTTCAAGAGGAGATTTAACCATCTAGTGAGAAGGTCTCTTGGTAAAGAAGGCGGGCTTGCCCCCGCTCTCATTGAGGAGAAAGCAATGGAGACAACTATTAGGATCATCGATGCTGACAAGATCGGCTCAGCGACATCTCCGCTCGGTCTTAGCAGAACAGCGGCAGTGATAGCTTCTTCAACCGCGCCTCGTGCGGGTGATGTTGTAGTCGTGCGCGCGCTTACCGACAGTGCCACCTACAACATGCTCGAATTGCCGACCGGTAGGCTCGCCAAAATCAATCCCGGTGACGTGCTCATCGGCGTGTTGGGACGTCGCCGCGCCTTAAAAGGTTTTGTCGGCGACGTACCTGCGACGGTCAACGCGGGCGACGAACTGCATCTGCTTAACATGGGTGGCGTAATCGGAAGCTGCACTGGACATCATTCGAGCTTGAGCGATGCAATTAAGGTCGCCGTCATTGGTCTCGCCAGCGATGACGCGGGTCGCGTGTTGAACATAGCCGACGCTGCTCTGCTGCCACGAACCAGCCTGGGCCAGACCGCCCCTTTAGTCATCATCGCCGGCACCTGCATGAACAGCGGTAAAACCTATGCCGCTACTGAACTGATTAAACAAGCGACGCGCGCCGGTTTGCGTGTGGCTGCTGCCAAACTGTCAGGCATCGCCTGCCTGCGCGACACGCTTAACATGGCCGATCACGGCGCGATCGCTATCGCGAGTTTTCTCGATTGTGGTCTGCCATCAACCGTCGGCGCCACAAATCTTGCCGAGGTTGCCAAGACAATTATTGCTCGTTTGAACGAGAGTTCGCCTGACTTGATTGTGATTGAATTGGGCGACGGATTGCTTGGCGGCTATTCGGTTGAATCTGTGTTCGCGGACCTGGAGCTGCGCGAAGCAACGGCGGGGCTGGTCTTCTGCGCTTCGGATTACGTTGGCGCCTGGGGCGGAATCGAATTATTGCGCCGGCGCGGAATAGAGATAGACGTCATCGCCGGATCGGTTACTGACTCTCAAATGGGTCAGGATTTTATTGAGAAAGAATTCGGCGTGCCGGCGGCGAATGCGCGGCGCAACGGTGCACAACTCTTTCAACTGATCAAAGCTAAGCTTGAAGTGGCCGTGGTTAATGCCTAGCGGCGGCGGGGAAGCCAACGGAGGATCGCTACAGCAAGAAAAGCGATGCCGACGAAGATAAAGACTCGTTGCCCACTCAGACCAATCGCAATGAAAGCGATCGCCAGAACCAGGAAAACCATGGGAAGGTTTCGCATTGGTGCATTGACCTTTTAACGGTTTGGCAAAACGAGGCGTAGCGTAACAGATGATGCGCAGTAACAAAATAAAGATCGGACTTTACGGCGGCTCAGGGTATGGCGGCTCGGAGTTGCTGCGCATCCTATTGCTTCATCCGAACGCTGAAATCGTTTTCGTCACCGCAAACGAACATGCTGGTAAGCCGGTCGGCGAAGTACACCGGAATCTTCTCGGGTTGACCGATCTGAGCTTTACATTCGCGCCGGAGGACACGGCAGCGCTCGCTGATTTGGATTGCATCTTCCTCGCATTGCCGCACGGACAGGCAATGGAGGTCGTGCCGCGTTTGCCGCAGAACGTGAAGGCGATTGATTTGTCTGGCGACTTTCGACTTCGCGACCAGGGAAGTTTTGAGCAGCACTACCGCCGCCCGCATTCTGCGATGGAGTCACAAAGCGAATTCGTTTACGGACTGACGGAGACGAATCGTGAGGCGATACGTGGCGCCCGGTTGGTTGCGAACCCCGGCTGCTTCGCAACGGCAACACTGCTCGGGTTGGCGCCGCTGGTTGCAACCGGACTTATCGAGATTGATGGCCGCGTAATCGTGGATGCCAAAACCGGCTCGTCCGGATCAGGCGCGAAGGCTGCCGCGAATACGCATCATCCGCAGCGCATGAATTCCTTCTATGCTTATAAGCCTTTCACGCATCAACACGTGCCGGAGATCGAACAGGAACTTGAAAGCGTCGGTGATTGGAAGAGTGAATTAGTCTTCATGACGCATTCGCTTCCGGTATCGCGTGGCATCTTCGCTTCGATTTACGTCGAGATGAAGGAAGAGACGACTGAGGAACAACTACAGTCGCTGTTCGCCGAGTTTTATCGCGACTCGTTTTTTGTGCGGTTGGTGAAGGGTTCACCCGATATCAACTGGGTCAAGACCACGAATTTTTGCGACCTTGGTTTTGCTGCTCGCGGACGACAGGCAGTTATCTTTTCGGCTTTAGACAATTTGGTAAAAGGCGCAGCAGGCCAGGCGGTGCAGAACATGAATCTCATGT
>DATLBQ010000051.1:0-4636 GCA_035526805.1 Pyrinomonadaceae bacterium | reverse complement strand
TACGTAGCGTTCACCAATTAACTTCGACCATTCCAGCGCACTTTGTCCCAGGTAATCAATTGGACAGGTCTCGGGCACTTCTGCATAGGACTCGGCGTTTGCGGCGTAGACGTCCTTGGTGGATGCGTAGATGAAGGCCGTCCCAGGGCGGAGTTGTTTGACTATGTCTGCCGCACCTTCAGCATTGGTACGAAATGAGAGCTCTGCACCTTCGGGGGATTTGTCCAGGTAAGCAGCGAGGTGAATGACGGCGTCGTACTCAGCAACGAGACCGGTATCGTAACTGCTAAGAACGTCTCGCCCGGAACGGCGCGAGAAATCATCCGCCTCAAAAAATCGCCGTACGTGTGTGCCGAGGTAACCACTTCCGCCGGTGACCAGGATCTTCATTGGTTATTGCGAAGTCTGTAAGAACAGATTTTCCACTTGTCATTTTTCATTTCTCATTTTTTACGCTATCTACACAGCGGGTCGACAGGCTCCGTCCGATGAAAAAAGTATCTACGATGACAAATGAGAAATGAAAAATTTGATATGGAAAATCCCTTCTGTCTTGTCAGACGTTGGACATTGGACCTTTGACGTTGGACTTCGTTTCGCCCTTCGCCAAAGCGGCTAATTTCATCAGCGACTCAGCGTGTCCGATGGCGATAAGCACATCGCCACTTTGAATCGTTGCTTCGCCGCTTGGATTGAAAAGTATTGTTCCGTCGCTGCGACGAATACTGACGACCACGATATCAAGCTCTGATCGGATCGTCGTCGCGCTTAGTTTCTGTCCGGCGAGAGTTGATCCGGGATTCACCTCTAGTTGTTCAAATGCCAACTCTAATTTGTTGGCGGTAATGGAACCGAGAAAGTCGTCCACTGCAGGCTTGGTCAGCGCCATCGCCATACGATGGCCGCCGATAATCGTTGGAGCAACGACGCGATTGGCTCCCGCGCGAATCAATTTCGGCTCAGCCTGTTCCTCGACAGCGCGCGCCACGATGTGCATACGCGAATTCAGATCGCGCGCCGTAAGCACGACGTAAACATTATCTGCATCGTCTGCCAAACACGCCGCCAGTCCCCGCGCATGTTCCACACCGGCTTCGCGAAGAGTTTCCTCCAGCGTGGCATCACGCACCAAGACCACAACTCCGAGATCTGTTAATTCCGCGACCTTCTGCTGGTCTTTTTCGATAACAATAAAGGTCTCGGCGTTGGCCATCAGGGAACGAACCAGATGTGAGCCCACCCGGCCGGCACCGCAGATTATGAAATGGTTTCGTAGCTTGCTCATTTTTCTTGATAGTCGCCGCTGGCCCATGCTGGCCAATAACTCCGATTGCACTATGGCGTGGACCGTAGTAGTCAGTGCATAAAGCACCACCCCCACGCCTGTCAGCATAAAGACAGTTGCAAACAGACGACCATTTCGGGTCGCCGGCGTCAAATCGCCGTATCCGACCGTGGTTACTGTCTGTGCGGAGACGTAAAGACTAGCGAGTAACGACCAACCCTCGATCAGGTAAAAGCCTGTCGTCCCAAACGCTATGGCCACCGCGACCGCTCCCACAGCAAGAAGAATTCGGCGATTGTTGCCGGAGAACGAGCGTGTGCCGGTGGGAGTTAAACTCATACGTCAAACGTCGCATCTAACCGTATTGGAAGTTGATGCCGCAGGACGTTAACTAAAGACAAACGTGGTGTCAATTTAATTGAAACACAGCCAGTGATCAGTGGCCGGCCACTGACGAGGTAGACATGCTTGTTTCCAGAGGTTAGCATTTGATTACGAGGATGGACGACTGACCCAGACCGCGACAAACAGACCCCAAAGGTCTATCGCCTGTCTTTTATGCCAGTTAGATACCCACCTGAAGGAATACATCCCAGCGGAAAGCGTCCGACGAAGGTCGCCAGATCCGCGTCCCGCGTCGTTGCCTACGCAGAACCGCAGGTCAGTTTTAAACGGCGCGTGCTGCGACGCTTCTTCAGTCCGATCGTAATCATTCCACTATTGTGCATAGCCACGGTGGTCGTCGTCTGCCTTGTCTACTACTGGACCATCTTCTCGCGGCGTATAGACAATCTCTTGGAAGGCGAAGTCTTCACGCGTTCGGCCGGCATTTATGCGGCCCCGAAGCAGTTGCGCGTCGGGCAATCACTCACGCCTGACAGACTGGTCGAATTCCTGAAACATGCAGGGTATGTGGAGAAGACGCAGCAAGCAGACAAAGCGCGTGGACGCTATTCGGTTGGAGCTGATGTCGTTGAGGTTGAACCAAGTGAAAACATAACCGTCGACGGACAGCGGCAGTTTCAAAGTGTGCGCGTTCAATTCGCGCGCACCGGAAAGACCATCAATTCACTCACAGAATTGGGGAGCAATGCACGCCTGGATAAGGCATATCTGGAACCGGAATTAATCAGTTCCGTCACGGGCCGCGAACGGGCGAAACGCAAAGTTGTTGGCTTCAACGATCTCCCGCCACACCTTGTTAAAGCGATAACGGTTACGGAAGATCGCGCCTTTTTCGAGCATTACGGCGTAAACGTTCGTGGCATCCTGCGAGCGCTGGCAAGACGTTATGATGCTGATCCCAACTCACCGATCGCGCGTCAGGGTGGTTCCAGCATCACACAGCAGCTGGTGAAAAATCTTCTGCTGTCGCCGGAAAAAACCCTGAAACGCAAGCTTGCCGAAGCCTACATGTCGCTGATACTCGAAACTCGCCTATCGAAGGAACAAATTTTCTCGCTTTACTGTAATCAGGTTTACCTGGGCCAACAGTCGGGTTTTTCGATAAACGGCTTTGGCGAAGCCGCTGATGCTTATTTCAACAAAGATGTCACCAACCTCACCCTGCCGGAGTCTGCTTTCCTCGCGGGAATAATTCGCAGCCCTAATCGTTATAACCCGTACCGCGATGTAGACACTGCCACCGCGCGCCGCAATCAGGTGTTAGACAACATGGCTGAAACGGCGGCTATTTCCGGCGAAGAGGCTAATCAGGCAAAGCAGACTCCGTTGCAGGTGACATCGACGAAAGGACGGATCGACGTATCTGATGCGCCATACTTCTCCGACTATGTTCAAACCCAGCTCGGCGACATCATCGCCGGGTCGGGCGCGGCAGAACATCTACGCATCTACACTACGGTCGATTTAGACCTGCAGCGAGCAGCTTATGCTGCCGTTTCCAAACAGCTTGCGTCGCTCGATAAAGTTGAGGCGAAGCGATTCCCGCCCGGAACCCTGCAGGCGGCGCTGGTTGCCATGAACGCCAAGACCGGGGAAATAGTAGCGATGGTTGGCGGCCGCGATTATGGCAAGAGCCAGCTTAATCGCGCGTCCGACGCGCTGCGTCAACCGGGTTCGGTGTTCAAGCCTTTCGTTTACGCCACTGCGCTCAACACTGCATACGATCCGATCCCTCGCGTGATTACACCGGCCACTACCTACATCGACGAGCCCAAGACGTTTACCTACGATAACCAGGAATACTCGCCCGGTAACTTCGGCGAAACCTATAGCCATGCGCCGGTAACCCTGCGCGACGCTTTGGTCCACAGTCTAAATGTCATAACGGTTGATGTGGCAATGGAGGTAACGATTGGCCGCGTAATGAATCTTGCGGCAAAGGCGGGACTGCCTAAACCCGCGCGCGCGTATCCGGCGATGGCGCTTGGCACTAGTGAAGCGACGCCATTGCAAGTGGCCTCAGCCTACACCGGCTTCGCCAACCTCGGAACTCGTATCAGCCCCATTGCGATCAATCGCATAACCACGGGAAGCGGCGTGACCATTGCCGCGCCTACAGCCCAGAAAAACGAAATGCTGCGACCGGACGTCGCGTATGTGATGACGTCGTTTATGAGAGATGTGGTGAATCGAGGAACGGCTGCAAAAGTTAGAGCGCGCGGATTCAAAGCAAATGTCGCCGGCAAGACTGGAACCTCGCGCGATGGCTGGTTCGCAGGCTACACGCCGAATCTCGTGTGCGTAGTGTGGGTAGGATTTGACGACGGATCACAGCTCGGTTTGACGGGAGCAAATTCTGCTCTGCCGATCTGGAGCGATTTCATGGAGGTCGCCTTGGCTGACCATCCGGAGTGGCAAGGGGATTGGCAAATGCCCGCGGGCATTGAGGAAGTTGCCATCAATATAGAAAACGGCGGACCCGCAGCTCCGGAGGATGCAGAGAAACGCACGGAATTATTTATCAACGGTACCTCTCCGCACGTTGCCGAGCTCGAACCCGAAACTGAGCCGTCACCGGAAATAGACGCAACGCCGCTGCCGCTCGAGCAACCGCTGCCGCCGGTCACAGTGGAACCGATACCTGCGGCATCACCCCGTGCGAAGCCGCCCAAATCTGAGCTTCGGACGGATGAGATGGGCCGTTTGGAAGGAACGATCACACTCGACATTGATCCCACAACAGGATTGATTGCGGTAGAGAGTTGTCCAGTAATTCGCACCAGAACTTTCGTGCTGGGCACAGAGCCGAAAAAATATTGTGGACCTGAATACCATCAACGCGTCCTACCCCTGCCGCAGACGACACGTCCGCGAGTTATAAATCCCTAAAAGCTGGCTTCATTTTGGATTGAAGAGTGGGGGCAAGCCCACCTTCCTGACCACGAG
>DATLBQ010000050.1:0-3814 GCA_035526805.1 Pyrinomonadaceae bacterium | reverse complement strand
ATCGTAATTACAAGGATTGAACAGATTGATGATGCGAGTTCAGTAAAAGAAGAGATTCAGAGGCTGGTGGGCCCAACGCCTGTGTTCACGTCGCGTCTGATGACCTCAGGAATCCGCACTATAGCCGGCCAGCGGGTGCATAAAGAGAGTGTTCCACAGCCCGTTGCTGCGTTCTGCGGCGTTGGGAACCCCGGTTCGTTTTTCAATCATCTTCGTGGTGAGGGTTGCGCCCCGGCATTCACTCGCACCTTTCCTGATCATCACAACTACACCCAATCTGAACTTGACCAGCTGGTAAACGACGCCAAAGCACACGGCGCAAGGAGCCTCATAACTACCGCCAAAGACGCTATTAAACTTACGCGCTGCAAGTTCAACCTTTCCTGCTATGTGCTTGATATCCAAATTTCGATTGACGACGAAGACCGATTGGTCGAATTAATTCACCAGGTTTGTCGGCGTGCGGAAGATTAGCGGGTTAGTACTGACATCCAACGACGGGCTGGAAGCGCATAGTATGGCGATCACCAGGCTCGCTCCTAACCGAACGAAATTAGTTCCATAGGTGTCACCTTCTATAAACATCGCGCTCCTAACACAGCGGAGACGGTTTTACCCGGTAGGTAGGCTCTGCACAAAAGGTAAATAGACGAGTTGGAGTGGCCGTATCAGAACCGGAAGCGCTAGCGACCGGGCAGAAGTTCAATGTTCGAAATTGAGCAAATTATTCGATATTTGCTGCGTTGCTGTGAGTCGCCTCCTATGGTTGCCTCTGTGGCCGGTCGCTACCGCTCCCGGTTCTGATACCGGTCGGCCCTTTTTGTGCAAGGCTCGTTAGGGAACGTTATGCGTGCTCAGGCAACTAGTTCGAGTTTGGACCTTGGACATTGGACTTCGGACTCTGAACTTCCACCGGCGGTGACGTGCTCGGTGCCGGAAGCGTTGGTTTAGGAACGGGCGGCTTGGTTGCTGTAGGCGAAGGTTTTGGTGGCTCCTCATCCACAGATTTGGTCGGAGAAGGCAGCGGCAGAGTCGAAGGCTTGCTGCTGTTTGAGTTTGAGTTACCGTTCTCGTTCGCATTGACGTCTTCGTCACCGATCTCGACGGGAGTCTCGCCAGGCACGGCCGAAGCATTCTTGTTCTCGTTAGTATTGGCAGGCTGACTGGTAGTGCCCCCGGCGGGAATGCCAGCTTCCGACTCGCCAGTGGGAGGCTTCGCAGGTTCAACCGGACTGCTGTTCGGATCCGCCGCCAATGTCGTGCCCGTCGGGCTGATACCCGTTGGTTCGGGATTTCGCGATAAGGCGTAGATGACACCGAAAATAACCAGCAAGCCGATCATCGAAGGAATCAAAACTTTCCAGGGATTGAAGCTGCTGCTCGGTGGCGGCATTTCACGCTCCAGCGGGATAACCGCGGACGGCACCACCTGCGGAACATCTTCCGGCGGAGCCATGGGCCGCGTAACCTTACTGCGTACTAAAGTTTCTTCGTCCGCATCGTCAATCAACCGATCTGCCGGTGGAACGGCGGGCCGATTGTTAACAGTGGAAGACACGCCGACAGGTTCCATTCCTGCTGCAATGGTAAAGTCCTCAACCAACTCCCCGACCGTGTTAAAGCGGTCTTCCGGACGTTTCTCCATTGCCCGAGCGACGACGCGGCCAACCGCCTCCGGGACATCATCTCTCTCAGCCAACACGGACGGCGCCGTCTCCTGTAAGTGCTTCAGCATGATCGCTGTCGGCGAAGCGCCGGTGAATGGGACATGTCCGACGAGCATTTCGTAAAGAATCACTCCCAGCGAGTAAATGTCAGACCGCGTGTCGATATCGGGAGACTGCGAACATTGCTCGGGCGACATATACTGCGGCGTGCCTATCACAACTTCGGGCGCCGTCAGACCGGGATCGTAAGTACCCTCAGGCTCTATTATTTTCGCGATGCCAAAATCGAGTACCTTTGCATAGTCGGTGCCGGAGCTGCTGAGCAGCATGATGTTGTCGCTCTTTAAATCGCGATGAACTACTCCCTCCGCGTGTGCCGCATCAAGCGCGCCGCCAACCTGCCGCAAAATTTCGGTTGCCCGCGGCAGTGACATCGGCCCTTCCTGACGGATAATGTCCTTGAGCGTCTTGCCGTCCAGGTACTCCATTACCAAAAACACCACGCCATTTTCGGCTTCACCGAAATCGGTAACGCTTAGTGCATGTGGATGAGAAATTTTTGAGGCTGCGCGCGCTTCTCTGGAAAAACGCGCGACGATCTTTTCGTCCGCGGCCAGCGACGGTCGCAACACTTTGATAGCGACTGTCTTATCCATCAAAACGTGGGTACCGCGGTAAACGGTGCCCATACCACCGCCACTGAGCCGTTCTTCGATGCGATACTTCCCCGCCAGAATTTGACCTAGCAAAGAATCATCGGTCTTCTCGAGCGCGACACCATCAGCCGGACAGAGAGTAATGGTATCGGGATACTCTTCCCCGCATTTTGGACAAGCCTTCATCGAACGTTCTGGTCCTCACTCACCCTGGTAACACTGGTGTTCAAGCCTGCGATGTCATCTAAACGCAGCGACAGGAAATTCTGTCTTGATTTAATCGGGGACAATTTATTCGGGAGAATATATTCAAAGCGTATCACAGAGGTTTGGAGGCGGCAAAGAGTTGCTGTAACGCGCAGGGCAATCAGTAGCGTTAGCGGAGGCGCTTACAGAACCGAGCCCGGCAGCGCCGGATGTTGGAGTCGACTTTTAGTGATAACTATAGGTAAGCAAGCTCGCTTATTACTGAAATTGCTCTTAGGATCCGGCGGTACCACGCTCGGTTCTGTAAAATTAGCCGTTAAGGTATGCCCTTTGTCCGCTTCGAGATAACTCTTTTTATTTAAACTGACGAAAATGAGGAAGCGAGCGAAGCTGGGGAAGCCTTCGCTCGCGTTCTGCTTTTACTCTACGACAAACTTGTGTCGCGGAATTGCCTAGACTTTTACGAAAACGATAACCAATGCAAACAAGACTAACGATTCGATGAGCGCGAGTCCGAGGATCATCATCGTTTGAATTTTCGCGGCTGCACCTGGATTACGCGCGGCGCCCTCACAAGCTGCCGCACCAATGCGCGATTGGCCCAGAGCGCCACCCACGACCGCGATGGCAAAGCCGACGCCGGCTGCAATAGCTTTCAATCCAGCACTGCTATCGACCGCATGGTCCGCCGCCGTCGCCTGCGCCAACACAGGCATTGCCGCCATCATTACTCCGACCACGGCAAACAAAAGTAAGCTGAGTTTTCTCATTTTCGGTTTCTCCTCCTGAGGCGTGACCTCAGACATTGACTGATGGCTAACCAATTGACGCGGGAAGCAGGACCGGCTGTTATGATTTCGCCTGTATCCGGTATCCACCGCCCCTCTTACAACGGCGCTCCAGCGAGACAGACACTTGATGCGATCTATTTAGTATCGCCGGTTTTTACTCCCACACATTGCGGGCTAGCATGCTTTTAAAATTTGCGCGACAACGTGTGCAGGCGCGTTTGCCTGCATCGCTCGACTCGCCGTTGTTTTATCGGTTCAAGAAACGGCTAGAGCCGTATGCTCGCTCTGCCCATGATCCTTTTCGGAAGTCTCAGACTCCGGCCCATGGTTCGCATGTTCCTCATGGGCGCCGTGCGAAACTTCGCTCAAGTAAAGCTGTGAAAGCAGGATGAAAACAAAAGTCTGAATAAACGCGACAAAGATACCCAACGGCATAAGGAATATGGGAATTACCCAATGCGTAATCGACGGATACAGCCCGGCGACGGTGTGC
>DATLBQ010000049.1:0-3024 GCA_035526805.1 Pyrinomonadaceae bacterium | reverse complement strand
GTGTTCTTGATCAATCCGGTGGGCCGTCCCAGCTTGAAATTTTCCCTTTAGCCGACCATCAGCATCAAAATCTGGCAACACAAGGCCCTTTGCTTCGTGTCCAATTGGTAACGGAATGTTCGTCAAACTTTGTTCCCCCGGAGACGCGCCAGGCTTCTTTTTACGACCTTTCGACTGACCCGATACTTCAGGTGCCGCTATAGCAACGCACATCAAGACCGATGCTAACCAAAACGACAGGACCCGGCGGAGATGAGAGCGGGTGAGCGAAGCTTCTCGCTCCCTCGACGCAGTAGCGTTGTTACCCGCGCCATAGCGCAGCGAAAGCGGGTCAATCTCTACCTGAGACGGCAGCATGAATAGCCTTTAACACGCGCAATTGCTTCGGCAAATCCTTTAGGGGAATCTGATTCGGCCCGTCTGATAAAGCGCGCGCGGGAGTTTCGTGCACCTCCATGAAGATTCCGTCACACCCGGTTGCCATTGCCGCTCTGGCCAGTGCCGGCGCCAAAACACCATCCCCCGAGGTAGAGTCCCCTGCTCCGCCGGGACGCTGTACCGAATGGGTCGCGTCAAAAATCACACGATAGCCAGCGTCGCGCAGCCAATAGAGCGAGCGCATGTCGGCAACCAGATTGTTGTAGCCGAAACTAGTGCCCCGCTCTGTGAAACAGAATTGCTCATTGCGAAACGCAACCAATTTCTCAGCGATATTTCGCACATCCCACGGCGCCAGAAACTGACCTTTCTTCACGTTGATCGCGCGCCCCGTTTCCGCGGCTGCCCGCAACAGATCGGTTTGCCTGCAAAGAAACGCCGGAATTTGCAACATGTCGATCTGTTCGCCGGCAATCTCGGCTTCGGCGGGCGAATGCACATCCGTTGTGACAGGGATTTTCAAGTCCCGGCCGATGGCTGAAAGAATTTCGCAGCCTTCGCGCACACCGATTCCCCGAAAGGAACGCACAGAAGTTCGATTCGCCTTGTCGTATGACGCCTTGAAAATGAAATCGATATCTTCGGCGGTGCAGATTTCAGCGATCTTCTTCGCCATTCGATGGACAAACTTCTCCGACTCGATCACGCACGGGCCCAGGATGAATACCGGTTGTTTGCCACCAATGGTGACTTTCCCAATACGTAATGGCTGCCGTTTCATTAATTGTGCCCACTCTCGCGGGGCGGACGATTGAGGTCAATCATCCCTACCTCGCCATTCCCGCACCCACAGGGAGGGGCGGTTCACCCGAACCGCCCGTGGATCGACCTCGCTTCACCAGATCGTAAATGGCAAATGGCGCATACAATCCGAGAAAGAAAAGCAACGCGACTGCGTGCAATTGCAGGAGGTAAAGCGGCCACGAATCGGAGAGAAAACTCAGAATGGAAAATGCTTCGGGTTTGTGCAGCAAAAATCCGTAATTAACGTCCGTCAGTTTGTCGATAACCAGAGTAACCACAAAATAAAATTCCGACCAGAGCCACACTCGCACGATCGACATGGGGTATGGTCGATATCCGCGGGTCAACATCAGGAATACGACGCCAACGATGATGGTTGAATGCGATGTAAAAAAACTGATAAATCGCCAATCTGGAAACCCAAAACTCAAGTTTGGCGTGAGCACGGCTTGCAACGTGCCGCCAACCCCCCAGAAGTACGCCACTTCAAACCAGCGCTGACTCCCGCTCCACATCGCCACGATTACGACCACCATACCCCAGTCGCACATTTGCATTGGCAGCATGTGTTGCCAGTCGACGATGCCGCGGCTACGGATGAAAATCAGATAGACTAGATAGTTCACGATCAGTACCGCCGAGAGGACGGTGATAATCGTCTTCTCCAGCGGCTGCGATTTTGTGCGCCACACGATTGCGGCAAGCACAAAGGGCAGGACGATCGTGAGGAAAATAACCGTGAGATGCGGCAAACCGTATGGTTGGAATTCAGGCTCCATGCGTTGTTCTGGCCGCGATTGTGTCAATCGCGCAATCCGATGAAAACGCGCTTAACACAAGCGCCTCTACAAATTCAGGCACAGGTTCTGCTCGTCCAATTCACCGGATTAGCCAGAGATTACACGGAATGACGTCGGTGACCCACGCGATATTACCCGGCAATTGCTGCGCCCCACCGGCATTTTTCTTTAGCGGCACGACTAGTAAGTCCGCTTGCACCGCTTGAACAAAATCCGACGCAGCCAAACCCGTGTTCCCACGGATGCAGCGCGCCTCGATCGGAACATCGGTTACTCCGGCGGACAAAACGAATTGTTCCAATGCCTCTTCTTCCTCATTGTCCGCGCTTGGTTTTGCGCGTTTCCCCGAATTCCCACGAATCGATGCACGGGCCTGATCAAACGTGGTGACGATCCGAATCACATAAAGCCGCTCGCACGATTCCGCGGCAGCCAACGTCAACGTCCTCTTCAACGCCTCCAATCTGGCCTCAGAATAATCGGCAACAAAGACGATCCGGCGCAATGGTTTGGGGTTTGCCGCCGGGGTAGTAAAGAGCATTACCGAGCAGGGGGCCTCGCGCACAAGACGCCGCGCGACATTGCCCAGAAATGGATGCAGGACCACTTCCTTTTCCAGGGCGCCGGCAACGATCACGTCGATTTTCTCGCGAGCGAGCGCGCGCAGAATGGCTTCGGCTGGGTCTCCCTTTTCGTAGTGAATCTTTGAATCAAGCGGAAGCTCCAGTTGTGCGAGCGCGTCGCTAAACTTTTTTGCGATTTCGTCATTGCGTTCGCCGACATAGATCAAGTGAAGATCGGCGGAAAAGTGTTCTTGAATGCGCTTCGCTTCCGCAAGGACCTGCTTAAATCTCGGCGAAAACGTGCTCGCCACCGCGATAGTCTTGTATGGCGTTGGATCGCGCATGGGAGTGACGATTAATTTCGTGTCTCACGAACTTTAGGCAACTTGAACTGAAAACGACGAATGGCTTCGCCGGGTTAAATCGTTTAAGCGTTGAATCGTTGAACCGAAACCGATGTAACCGTGTAACGGTTTAAC
>DATLBQ010000048.1:0-4532 GCA_035526805.1 Pyrinomonadaceae bacterium | reverse complement strand
TTGCGAACAAGGCATTGGCAGACTTGTACAAACCTTCTTTGTTCGGATTGCCACCTAGCACAGAAAGCGCACCCAAGTGGCTACACCGTTATTCTTCACCGACTTGGCTTTGCTTCTGCAGTTTTCATTGCAAAAGCTGTTGGCCCCGTACGTTTGGCCGACCTCGAGGTAGCACCGCCGATGATTTGAAAATCGAGTGGCAACGAGTGAATTGCATTTTGCGACTAATAAATGAATGGGCTGAGGAGGGACCCCTAATCCTGCAAATCCGAAACTAAATTTCGCACTGGAAATTATAAAAACTTCAAATACTGTGCAAGGTCGGTATTAAACAGCTAAGAGAAGCAGATAGGATAGTTTCCAGTTCAGTTTGTCGCTTAAGTTGCAATTATACAAATAAGGAGCCGGTTTATAACGGGTGAATGTTGGCTTTACGCAGCATACGGCGACTGACCGCTTTTGGCCGATCCTTGCCAGCCGGACCGACCCATAACTGCCCCTCGGTCGAATCTGTCGAATGTCCACTCTTACAACGGAAATGCTCCTTTTTTATTCACGCATTGATTGTCGAGCGGCAGGTAAGTAAAAGTGGCTGTGCTAAAACTTAAGATGCCTGCTTATGGTCAAGTATCGGCAAAGGTGCTTTGACATGTTCTATGAGCGAATTGCGATAACTCAACGCATCTGCCTAAGCCACGTCCAATATCGACAGAGGGCCAACTTGCTTTGGGAGAAACCGATGAGCATGCCACGCATTTCCATCCTGGGTCTGGCTTGTCTCTCATACTTGTCGCATGTAGCGCGCTGGCGCCGGATAGCACCGTCAAGCGCAGACAGGACGCTTCGACCGCCGACCGTCTCTATGCCATTAATTGCGGAGAAAACCACGCAAAGAATCTCTCTGCCTGGACGACCCCTGCAGATAGTGGCAAACCCTTTGTATTCAGCAATAACTGCTACCTGGTCAAGCATGGCGCGGACTGGATGCTCTGGGACAGCGGCAATGCGGACCGCATTTCTGCGATGCCGGGCGGGCTGCCGAATGCGAGTGGCAGCTCCATTGCGTTCATGAAAAAGCCGCTTGCCGAGTCATTGAGGGAGATCGGTGTCGTCCCAGCGGACATTGGGTATTTTGCGATGTCACACTCGCATGGTGACCACTCCGGCAATGCCAATCTGTTCACCGCCTCGACCATCTACATGCAGGGTGCCGAATACGACGCAGTTTTTGGTCCCGAGCCGCAGAAATACAACTTCACCCCTGCCAACTTCGAGAAGCTGCACGGTGCGAAAATCGTTAGGCTCAATGGCGACCATGATGTCTTTGGTGACGGCTCGGTAGTCATCAAATCGACCCCAGGCCATACACCTGGGCACCAGTCGCTCTTCGTTCGCCTTCCGAAAGCCGGCCCAGTGCTTCTTTCCGGTGACGCTGTTCATCTGAAGGCCAACTGGGACGCCAAGCGCGTGCCTTCAATTAACTACAACGCGGAGCAGAGCGTGCGCTCCATGAATCAGATGGACGCTCTCATCAAGGCAACCGGCGCCAAACTGTGGATCAACCATGACTTCGAGCAAAGCGCCGGTATTTCAAAGTCGCCAGCCTTTATTGAATAGTGGTCCACTTTCTGAACGCCAGATCCTGATCCACAAGCGGTCAGTTCCATGGATTGATCGAAGGACGGCTTGGCCGCTCCTTACCAGTCGAGGACTGCCCGGACGCGACCCTTGCAGCCGGTCGGTTAAGTTTGGTTAGTGTCTTCTTTGCGGCTGAAAGCAGTCGGTTGGTCTCGTCAGTACCGGCTGAAAGCCGGCAGTGATTGACGGCACGCACTTTATTTTTACTTACGAAGAAAAGATTTCAAGGTCTTGCTTCAAGGACAAGATTAAATGGCGTCTGCGTAGCACGCCTAAAATGATTGAACCCGCCTTTCATGACAACGTCTTTCAGACGCGCCTCCCCTGCTTGCGCCCCAAGGCAGGCGCCAACTTCCTGTGAGCGGGAAGCCGGCGTGCAAATGAACGTAGACGCTGAATAGTAAATGCGGCCTACCGGATTCAAGTTTTCCTCTAGAGTGTCGTTTGCAAACGGTTCGACAATCAGCCAGACACCTTCGGGCTTTACGCTGGCGTGTACATGTGCAGCCGCGCTGACGGGATCACCCATATCGTGTAGGCAGTCGAACATCGTGACGATGTCGTACTCATTTCCCGGGAAGTCTTGGGCGCGGGCGACCTCAAAGCGGACTCGATTTGCAACGCCAGCTTCTTTCGCCGCATTGCGTGCATGCTCAACAGACGGTTCATGGTAGTCGAAGCCGACAAATGTCGATGCTGGATAGGCTGCTGCCATGATGATCGTGGAGGCGCCGTGCCCGCAGCCAACATCGGCGACCGATGCGCCCTTATTCAGCTTCGACTCGACGCCGTCAAGCGCGGGAATCCAGCTTGATACCAGATTTGCCGCGTAGCCTGGCCGGAAAAAGCGTTCGGTACCATGGAACAACGAGGCATCGTGCTCGTGCCATCCCATACCCAAGCCAGTACGCATCACCTGCATCATTTTGGGAATCGCCTTGAACTGTGCGACGGCAATCTGGAACGCGCCAGGTATAAATGCCGGGCTACCCTCCTCAGCCAATGCAACCGCTTGCTCTTCGTTGAGACTAAAGAGGCGCGTTTTGGCATCGTATTCGACATAACCGCTTGCTGCCTGCGCTGACAACCACTCGCGTAGGTAACGTGCATCGGTACCGGTGCGGTGCGCAAGATCCTCCACATTAAACGGTCCATCGGCAAGAGCCTTGTAAAGTCCCAGCTGATCGCCGACGACCACCGTCGCCGCGTGCATCACTGCGCCCAGGTCGCCGACAAATCGGCTCATAAAGTCATTCAGTTTCTGCTCATTGATCGTCATGGATGTCTCCTGCCTTATCAATTACTTACTTACGCGAGATCGAGCGCATGGGGTACTGCCACCTTCTGAAGATTACTACTAATGCGTTATCGAGCGCAGACTGGCGAAAGCATGAGTCAAAAGCGATATGCCTCGATGCAGCTTTAATTGCCAGAGGAGAGGTTGATTCGGCTGACTCGGCTGAGGCTGAAAGACACGGACAACGCTGGGCTCAAAACCGCAGACAGTGATGGCCTGCCGTCCATCGGCAACGTAGCTGTCCCCCGGCAGTAGTTCAAAGTCTCTTGTGCAATTGTCTCTCGTAACCCATAGGCTTCCTGAGATGCAGGAAAGAGTGGTGCCAGCAGTGTTCTCCATCCGCAGGAATTTGCTTGCACTCACTCCGATAAGCGCCTGGTCGAGATTGATGTTCATTTGGATTCTCCGGAGTGGGTCCCATCGGCAATGGGGTGAATCCATTGTCATCTCCCGGTATCAGGCTGTCAGCAGGCACAAGTCCTATCGACCGTTGGTTCAGCGGACTTTACAATGTGCCGAGTAGGACCGAAGTCCTATTAGCCTAACGAACCAAGACCCAAACCTGCCTCGCGGGCAATAACCACTGCCTTGGAACGGGTGTAGATCTCGAGTTTTGAGAAAATGCTGGTAATGTGGTTCCGCACTGTTTTGGGACTCAATTCCAGCCGTGCCGCGATCTGGTCGTTATCCATCCCGCGCGCAATAAGATCAAGCACTTCGGTTTCGCGGGCGCTGAGTTGCGGAAAGGAAGGCTGCGATGCAGCCAACGGACGCAAAGGTGTAGCCGTGCCAAAGAATTTCCGGAACTCCTCTACAAATTCATCCCATGCTGGATCACCCTTGATAAGGATGTGATTTCGGTCATTAAATGCAACCAGTCTGGCGCGGGGTATGAGGCTTGCCGTTAACCGCCCTTCAGCAAATGGGACAGATGTGTCGCCTGTAGAATGTGTCGCGAGTGTCGGACAGGCGACGTTGGTGGCCAGATGACGCACATCGATTCCTTGCATGGTTTGCAGGGCCGACGCAGCAGCTTTCCCGGACGAGGATTGCCGCTGCAACTCGTTCCACCATTGCCATTGATTCACATTACCCGAAGGGATCAACAGCGCACTGAATATCTGGCGGAACGCCGCGTGCTTCGTTCCCCAGCCAACCTCTACCATATGATTCAAGGCATCGATTTGCTCGATCTGCTCAGGCCGCAGATCGTGAACACGAATACCTCTGACAAAGGCGCCATGCAGCATCATTTTTTGCACCCGCTCAGGATGATGGGCTGCATACGCAATTGCGAGTGGACCCCCTGCGGACATGCCAATCAAAGAGAACCGGTCAAGGCCGGCGGCGTCGATGACAGCTTCCAGGTCCTTGACCCAGGCAGCAAACGACATGTCTTCGACATTCCGTTCTGAAAGGCCGTGGCCGCGTAAATCATAACGGATAAATGTATGGTCGCGTGCGAACTCTTCCCAGTAGGGAACCATGATGGGATTGACTGCATCATGCTCAAGGTGCGTCATCCAGCTCGCCGCGCGTACCAAGGGTGGTCCGCTTCCCATCGTGGCATAAGCGATACGTGTCCCATCTGCGCTTG
>DATLBQ010000047.1:0-18407 GCA_035526805.1 Pyrinomonadaceae bacterium | reverse complement strand
GGCGCAGTAAAAGCCTTGGGCGAAAATCGCATCGGCGGCAGGGTAGTTACTTTTTCAAGCGCTTCTAGTCCTGATCGAGTCAAAGATTTTTTTGATGCGGTTACAGATTTCTGGCTATCCGGCACAGGCGAGCGACGCCCGATCCTGTATCAACATGGTATAGACCCCGGCATTAAGAAGCGGCGGTTTGGCGAAGTACAGATTTCGCGTGGGCCGGACGGATTGTGGGCCACGGGTTTTATTGCCGGGAAGGATGAAGACTCGCTGAACCTTCTCCGAATGGCACAGCGCGGGGAATTAAATTGGAGCACTGGATCGGTTGGGCATCTAGTGGAAAAGACGCCAGTCGGCGACGCGATGCATGTTGATAGTTGGCCCATCGCCGAATGTACGCTCTCGTTGAAAGACTTAGTTTGCGAACCGAGAAACATCGTTTCGCTGAAAGATTTATCTTGTGATGTGCCGGACTTTCATACGCTTGTGGCCCGTTCGCCTTTCTCTCAAAGCGCAGAATCCGACGAACATCAGGCAGACGTGAATCGCAGAGCAGAGGCTGTGATCCAAGAGTTCCGCGACCAACAACAAGACTTCTACAACAAACAAGGTGAGCGGCTAATGCAGGAGTTTTACAACGCGCAGGCGGCGTATGAATACGAACGTTTGCAGCGAATAATCGCGCACAGCTAAGAAGATGCGACAACAAATTTCACTTGACTGGCGGTCACTACCACCGGAAGCCAAGCAGCAGTTTCTTGAAGAGCTGCAAAAGCGGCAAGGCTCGCGTGTCAGCCTGCAGTTCAAGAGAAAGTATCGTAATGATCGCGTTGCCTTTGTTCACGACTGCTTTAACTGGCGTGTCGGTGAGAAACCTGCCGGGTATCAGGACGACATTTTAGCGGCGGCAGAAAAGCACAAGCGGCGAGCGGTACGTGGTCCGCATGGTCTAGGAAAAACCGCCATAGCCGCATGGGAGGTTATCCATTTTGCAATTACTCGCGACGGCGATGACCTTGACGACTGGAAAGTGCCTACGACTGCGAGCGCATGGCGACAGCTAACAAAGTTTTTGTGGCCGGAGATCGCGAAGTGGACGCGGCGGCTAAAGTGGGACCTGCTTGGCCGTCCGATGTTTGACAAGCGCACGGAGCTACTAGCCCTGAGTTTAAAACTGTCAACGGGTGAGGCATTTGCGATGACAAGCGACGAGCACGAAATGATCGAAGGGTCTCACGCTCCTAGTCTGTTGCTTATTTTTGACGAAGCAAAAGCAATTAAGCCTGAGACGTTCGACGCATGCGAGGGCGCGTTATCCGGCGGAGACTCAACGGAAGCCTATGCGCTTGCTATCAGCACTCCGGGTGAATGCTCCGGGCGATTCTATGAAATCCATAAACGCGCACCAGGATATGAGGATTGGTGGGTCCGTCACGTCACTCTCGAGGAATGCATTGCAGCAGGCAGAGTATCCCGCGAGTGGGCAGAGCAACGCGCAAAGCAGTGGGGGCCGAAGTCGGCGGTTTTTCAGAATAGGGTCAAGGGCGAATTTTGTTCGTCCGATGCTGATGGCGTAATCCCGTTGTCGTGGATTGAATTAGCAAACGAGCGCTGGCTTGAATGGAATGAGAACAAAACCTGGGGCACGTTTGACGGAGTGGGCGTTGATGTTTCCCGTAGTCAGAATGGGGACAAGACTTGTCTAGCATTGCGGCATGAAAAGGTGATCACCGAGATACGTCGCACAACTGAAGTCGACGTAATGAGCGTGACGGGCCAAGTCGCGGGCATCCTGAAGAAGCGAGGCGGACGGGCGGTTGTCGACGTGATCGGAGTGGGCGCTGGCGTCTATGACCGTTTGGCGGAACAGAAATTTAAAGCAGTGCCATTCAACGCAAGCGAGAGCACAACCGCAAAGGATCGTAGCGGCGAATTAGAGTTTCTAAACAAACGTGCGGCGGCATGGTGGAACATGCGCGAACTATTAGACCCGGCGAACGGCGAAGATGTTGCCTTGCCGCCGGATGATGAGCTGATCGGAGACCTTGCATCACCGCACTGGAAGGTAACGAGCAGCGGCAAGGTTCAGATTGAGTCAAAAGACGATCTAAGAAAACGACTTGGACGATCAACTGATACAGCCGACGCCGTTGTGATGATTTTCTTTGAACAGCCAAAACGAAGGATCTTATTCGCTTAACTGAAGGGAACATGCAACCCAACTTATCAGAATCTGAGATTGAGCGGCGGCAGAGAGAGAGGTTGAATAACAAATGCTTACTATGAAAGGTCTTCAACCGATTACACGAATTCCTCCCGTTGAGCCGCGCCTATGGGTTAATCCCGTGGCCGACTTTAGTGCTGACCCAACTGGGACGGCCGACTCCACTACACTGACGGATCGGGAAATTCAGTCAAGCTCGCAGAAGCCCCGGTTGTTGCCGCTACTTCCGCCGGCACGCCTACATTTGGCCTGGACGCGAGCGCGGGCGCAACCCTTTCAATTGCGAACAACGCCACGGCCACACCGTTCAGCAATGCCAATAACTTCTCCGGTCTCTTGATGATTAACGATCCAACTCAAACAGGAGAGTCAGCGGCCTTTATGGTAGGCAGCACGTCTGCCGTTGGCCCGCCATTACTGAGTGTGGCGGGCGGGCTTTATACAAACGTTCAAGGCACGGCAGGAAAGGTGAACGTCTATTCAAACGCCGGAGTGGTCACGATCGAAAACAAGCAAGGCAACACGATTAACTTCAGAGTGTTTTCTATAAGGCTAAGAAACTCAGGTTAGGAGATCACAACAATGCATGAATTAACGAAACTCGACAACAGTCTGCGAAGCCTTGCAGAGGGATTGTTCAACGACCAGCGACGGCTTTCTTTTGCGTTGCTGTTATTGGTCCCTCGCGCGCGGCCAAACATCGACATGCTAAGCAGTCTGGCGTCGCGACTTAATCAATTTCATCGCGGTCTGTCTCTACTTCCCGCTATGGATGGAATCACTAAACAACTCGAACAACTAAGGAGTCCGCATGAAGCTGAGTAATCTTGTTAACAAAGTTGCGCCATTCAAATTCGAATATGCCGGTGAAGCGCTTGAGGGCGAGTTTTATCTATTCAAGACCACAACGCCTCAGTACCTGAAAGGCCTTACCCGTCTAACGGATGAATGTGAGGAAAAGGTGTCAGGAATCGAAGAGCAGATCAAGGCCCTGCAATCTTCTGACGATCCGCAGTCAGGCCCTAAGCTCGCCGAGCTTCAGCGACAAAAGGAGGTAGCTGAGGAAGAGCAAGAGCGTGCGGGTTACAAGTGGCTGGTAGAGGCTATCAAGTCCTGGAACGCTGTTGGGGATAGCGATGAAGCGTTGCCGGTGAGTCAGGAAGTGTTCAATCAACTTCCCACGCCTTTCCTTCTTGCGTTCGGAAAGTTTCTTGCGGGATTGCGTGACGGAAATTTTACGAACGGAGCCAGCTCGTCAAGTGGCTCACAACCATAGGTGATCCCGCTGCGCCTCAGTACGGATGCGGCGAGTGCCCTGACTGGTATCCGCCTCTTTTGAGACTTCGATTTGCAGCAAAGGCGCTTAATTGTTCGGTCTTCGATCTGGAAAATGAGAATGATGAATTGATCGAAAAGGCAGCAACCGCTTACATCGCGGAAAAGGAAGCCGAGATAGCACGGCTCAAAATAGAGAGGACCAGAGACAGGAGCAAATAAAAGAAAATGGGAAACGGTGTCAATCTGTTTGATCTCGCGGCCGCTATAAGCATATCAACCGCGAACTCAGACCGTGTGTTTACTCAAACGCAAGGGCGTGCGTTGGACTTGGACCGCACGCTGCGGAAGGTTGACGCAACTGCGGGCAGGACCGGGCAGGCCTTTCGGCAAACTGCAGGACACACGGGCAAGCTCTCTGACGTGATGAGGGGGCTTAACACTACCACTACAACGTTGCAAGGGCCGCTGGGAAATATCGCGGGGCGCTTCAGCTCACTTGGCACTCTGGCACCTCAGTTAACCACCTCCCTGGGAGCGATCGGCGTCGCGGTCGGCGCACTCGCCGTGATCAGTGTTGGAGCTGCAGTCGGTATCTACAAGCTCGTTGCGGCGGCGGCTGAAACGGCAGGTAAGTTTTACGATTTGAGCCAACAAACAGGTTTCAGTGTTGAAACGTTGAGCGCCCTTGGTAGTGCGGCGGAAACCAGCGGCGGGAGTATCGAAACGATTTCTGCGGCGTTGGGAATTTTTCAGAAAAACATGGAGGCCGCGAACGAGGGCGATAAAGAGGCGTCTCGGTTATTCAAAGCACTCAATATTGATATTCACGATAACGAACTGGCGTTGCGCCAAGCATTCGCGATCCTCAGCAAGCTTCCCGCAGGCGCACAGCAAACCGCGTTATCTATGAAACTGTTCGGACGATCAGGTCGCGAGGTTCAAGCCGTGTTCAAGGAAACTGGCGGCGACATCGACGGCTTCATGCAAAAGCTGCGGGAGATGGGCACCCTGATAACGACCGATGCGGCGAGAAGAGGCGACGAGCTATCGGATTCAATTACCGTTATAGGCCGGAAGCTAAATGCCGTAGGGCGCCAAGCGGTGGATCAGTTTGCTCCCCTGGTCGTTGACGCGTTAAGTACGTTCTCAAAATGGCTTAAGGATAATCAAACCGAAATAATAAATACTGTCAGAGACGTTTCCAGTCTCATTAAAGAAACAAAAGCACTGGCAGACTTTTTCTATAGCATCAGCCCTTTGCGATTAGAGGTTGAGATTGTTCGCAAGGTACGAGAAGTCGCAGGTTCTATAGCTCAACTAGCAAACCCGGATTACAAGCCGGGACAGCCATCGGCTCCTATGGCTAACGCTGCTTTTGAGACATCGATAGCCTCGCTGGACGAATTAGGTAAAAGAGAGAAACGCCTTGAGCGCGCGTTGAGGCAGACGCAGGACATAGGCGAGTTTGTTCTTCCCGGCACTCAAGTACCAAAAGACGATAGCGCTGCGATGCGAAAGTCAATCGCTGACGCTCTTCGCACTCCCAGTCGCGGTGGCGGCGGTGGCGGTGGCGGCGCTGATCCGGCAGCGGAGAGCCGACGACTTGCCGGAATATCATTACGAGCCACGCTGGACGGATTCAAGGCGCAGGAGGACGCACTAAAGCGAAACCTTTCAACTCGCAGGATCGCGTTAGAGCAATTCACCGCTGACGCTATCGGAATGGAAAACAAACAACGTGACGCGGTAATGGCATCGCTCGATGCGGAAGCGCGGGCGGCAGCACGTCTAAAGAAGGGTGCGCCCGCACGTCTAAAGAAGGGTGCGCCCGTTGCGTTAGCGGAGATTCAGCTAAAGAAACGGGAGGAAGAGCGCAGGAGCGCAGAGTCGATCATAAAATATATTGACAGCCTCTCTGAAGACATGGCCCAAAGAGATCGCATCCGGGAAGAGGGGATGCTGCGCGTTAAAGAGATAGTGGCCGGCACAGAGAAAGACCTTTGGCAACAATTAGCAGACCAACGCGTGATCAATCAGGAGGTAGCTGTTAAAGCTATCGCCGCAATTGAAAGAGACGGCATGGTCCAGCGTATGGCTCTCGCACAAAGTGAGTTAGGGCGAGCCGGGGCGGATAAAACCAAACAATTAGAGGCCCGCATGCAAATGGGCGAGATCGAAGCCCAAATGGGTGCACTGTCTATCGAGACTGATCGCAGGGCCGCTGCCGCGTTAAAGGCGAGGCTGGCAGCACAGCGAGATTTCAACGGCACATTGGAACAGACACTTTCTGATATTCGCCTCCAAGGCATAGAACTTCAGAAGCAATCTATTTTTCACCAGGTAGACGTAGGCGGTTCGGGCGCAGGGCGAGGAAGAGTTGCGCGGCGAGCTGTTGATGCACTTGACGTCCAACAGGAGAACATTAGTAGCGAGACTGCAAAGCGGCAGTTGTTCCTTAATCTCCTGCGGGATATGGAGCAGAAAAGTTTTGCGGAGCGTAGACAACTATACGAAGCATTTCTGGCCCAGCGGGGCATGTTAGAAGCGCAGCACGTTCAAACTGTGAAAGAGATAAATGAACGTCATCTGATCGAGTTGAGACAACAGATTGACGACTTCGCGGCGGACTTGACGAACGCACTTGATCGCGGATTAAGGAAAGGATTCGAGTCGGGAGTTGGGGCGGGCGCTCTGGAATTCCTCAATGGACTTTTAGAGATGATTAAGAGTCAGGCCTTGCGCGATCTTCAGGAGGCAATAGCTGGCGCAATTATGAAAGGCTTCAAAGATGGAGCGGAAGGCGGCGGTAGCATCTGGAGCCAGATCGCGCACATTGGACTCTCCTTATTAGGCAGCCTGTTTGGTAGCGTAGCGGGTGGCGGCGGTAGTAGTAGTGGCGGCGGCGGCGGTGATGGTAGCGGAGGCTATGCGGGCCTGTACGCAGCTGGCGGACTCATCCCCAAGGGTCAGTGGGGCATTGTCCATGACAATGAAAGAGTATTCGCAGGGCCGCAGGGTGCAACGGTTATCCCAAGTAGTCAGCGGCCGCAAGCTGCGACCGGTGACGGCGGCAGCGTGGTCCACAACCATGTTCATATTAACGTGCCCACAATTCAGGCAGCGGGTAGTGGCGCAACGCAACATCAAGTTGCCAGAGCAATGCTCGCGATGATGGAAAAGAACGCTCTTACGAGGTAAGGCACAGCGTGGCAATCTTAGGGTCTTTTAGCAAAGGCCGGTTAATAGAACAGGCAGGGGCAAGCTGGCAGCATGCCCTAGCCGATTGCATCAAGCCGTGGCTTATGTCAGCTCCCCTCTGAGCAGTTGGACCTGAGCCTGCATTACATCATCTGGCCAGCTTGTAAAAGCATACCGCTTAACCGTGTCGGCAATTTCCTCGACGTATGTGTTCTGGGCGCAATTCTGTATTTCGTCCATTAGAACGAGCAGCGCGTCAGCCTTGTCAGATCCCGAACCGCCGTCTGTGCAGATGATGCCTGCCAAGTGCTGAAGCTGCTGTTCTGTTAATTCGCGGCGTGGCTTAGTTCGCGGCATTGTCGTCCACCTCCCCGTTGAAGATACGGCTGGCTTCATCGCTCGCCTCATCTCTAAAAGCGGATGCAGTGTCCTGCCCGGCGGCGCTCTTGGCGAAAAGTCGATCTTCTAAGCGATTGATCGCGTCTTCCATGTTGCGGCGTTGGTCTTTTGAGCATTGCACAAGTCGTTCGAGCAGAGCCACAAGTACCACTGCAGGCTCGGTGTCATGCTCGAAGCGGCCCGTAAAGTAATTGGCAAAGCGATCAAGGTCTTCGTCGGCAAGCCCTATAGCCGCCAACTGCTTGTCAGGTGAATTGTCGTCGTTAGCTGGCGCATTCGCGATGTCAACATTCGGAAGGGTTGCAGTGACGCTCTCATTGTCATTGTGTTTGTCGGGCTCTTGCTCGCCAACGTGAGCGCCCGAAGTATCAGGACCGGGGCAAGGGTTAAGTGGGTCGCCGCTACCGGGACAGCCCGACCAGCCGCACTGCCCGAAGCCCAAAGCGTTTTCTATTTCCTCCGGCAAGTCGGTAGGCTCGGTTATGTCCGTCTTGAAGTCCGCCACGATTTGCCGGAGGCGTGCGGGCGTTATCGGGCTTTTGATGATGGTTGAAATGGCCCACGCCAGATCAATCACCGGGGTTTCTATTTCACTGAGTTTGAACATTCTCGTCTTAGCAAAGAGCTGCGTTAAGACTTCGCGGGTCTGACCCTGATAGCCGATCTCGTATTCAGGCTCATCAATTTCGAAGTGCGCGCACGCTTGCCCGATAGCGTCAACGATTGCGTCGTTGATGAAGTCCGGGGCTGGGGCATCGAAAAAGTTGAGCATCGAGTTGACTTCACCCTGTACGCGGTCGCGTTCGTCAAGTTTGTTTTCGTCTACTACCTCATCGAACAGCTTGATCCCGTCAGGGCCAGCGGTTCCGATGATTGGAACGGAAACGGAACCGTGGTTCCGCTTTGCGGCAATTGAACGCTCGAACCGTTGGGCAATGTCTATCAGAAACTGATCGGCAGCTTGGCGCGCTGGAAGCCCTTCGCGGTGTCTCTTGAACAGCGTTTTCTTAGCAGCTTTGATTTCGTGGGCGAGTGTCTGATGCAGGGAAAGCATGTTATTCTTACTTGGCATGGCCTTTAGTCTCCTTTACGGTTGATGGGGTTATGCTTTGGGGGCTGGCCGGTGTTAACGCACTTGTCAGCCCGTTTCTAAAGTTGCAAAAGACCTTTATTAATGGGAAGCCCCGGAAGGTTCGCCGCACACTTGCCGACCGTTCAAACAAGTCTATAACACGTTATAGGGTTATAGGTCAAGCTAACCCTAAATCTTGACCTAGAGTTTTGAGAGGCGTATAAATGACAATCAGCTATGACACTTCTCACAACTAAAGACGCGGCAGAACGCCTTGGGGTAACGGTAGGCAGGGTCCACCAGTTAATCAATGACGGGAGATTGCCAGCGGAAAAGGCGGGCCGTGACTACCTGATCAACGAAAAGGATCTGAAGCTGCTAGAGGATCGCAAGCCAGGGCGTCCGAAGAAGCCGAGCAAGGCCGCCCGCGCGAAGTAAAATGGTTTATGGGCAATGAAGCAGAGACTACAGATTTAGAAAACGAGGTTTCGTGGGAAGAGTTATTTGCCGGACTTGATGAATGTAAGGCGAAGTGGGCAGAACTCGGAATAACCGTAAACGAGGCTGAAGGGGTGAAACGGGATGAGTGGTTTTAAAATCGAGATACCTTTCTCAGAGGAAGGCCTTAATAGTTACGAGCAGATCAAATTGCGCTGATCGTAGTCGTTTACGCAGCGGCAATTTTAATCTCAAATGTAGAAATTCTAAATCTTCTCACCCAAAAGGAAGGGGAAGACGCAGGCGGCCCTTTGCTAAACACTATGATGAATTGGCGAGCGATCTTAAGGTGGAGATTCATTGCGGACCTTGAATCGGACTTCAGCCAATCCAAACAGCTTTGACCTTGCGAATACTGAATGATCGCCAAGCAGTGAAATTCCCGTGTTATAGTTCCTTCATGCCATCACCTAACACTCCAATATGGGAACCGGCTTTCTTTGCCGCCTTCGCCGAAATCGGCAACGTCAAGGAAGCTGCCAAACTCGCCGGCGTTTCGCGCATGACCGTGTGGCGGCATAAGACCTCAGACCCGGACTTCGCAAAGAAGTTTGCCGACGCCGAACAAGAGGCAATGGACGTGCTCGAAAAAGAAGCCTGGCGCAGAGCCACTGAAGGCACTGACGAACCTGTCTTCTACAAGGGCGACCAGTGCGGCATAATCAAACGCTACAGCGATAACCTGCTAATGTTCCTGCTGCGAGGCGGACGCCCCGAGAAGTACCGCGAACGCTTTGTTCTGCCAGTTGACGAACTCAACCGCCTCATCGAACGCGAACTAGCCGCAGCTCGCGGTGAGACGGAATCGACGGAACAAGACCCTCTAAGCGTAAACTAACTTCGGAGCAGCCTGCCCCGAAGCTTCACCCACCCACAAAAGGCCAGACCTTAAATCGTTAAAATCGTTTACCGCGTAATGAAGAGTATTCTAAAATGTGTGACTTGTTAGGCTCGTTACACCCTGCGACTCTTGCACGCGCGCACGGAAAGTTGTGTGCCGACTTGTGTGCCAACTCAACCGAACACAGGCATACACAGGTGAAGATCGTTTACCGCTTTAGTCCGCTATAGCAAACAGAGCAGCATACAAAAGAACAGATAGACACAGAACAGAAAAGGCTCTTTCTGACTTCGGATCAGAAGGTCGCAGGTTCGAGCCCTGCCGGGTGCACCAATCCTCTCAATAACTTACAACTAATAACTAAATTTCGATTCGCGTCATGGTGTGACTATGGTGTGACTTAGGGTCCGTATGCGCAGCGTAATGGACCTTTTTCATTTTGCAGTCAGACAATAAAAGGCAGCCCATTGGATCCTCAGACTCGATAGCTACGCCACTTGAAGGCCACTTCGATTTGGATTCCAAAAGACTGCCCTTCGGGTACTACCGCCGGCGAAGAGACGCGCGGAAGCAGCACGAGCAGATTTTACCATTGTTCCTTTCGCGTATGTGCAAGGTTCCTGTTGCCAGTTAAGGGACTGGTGGGCCACTTTTGATAAATGCTTTTTCCTCTGGAGGAATTTTCCTGACAGGGATTTTTCCCAGACAACGGGCGAGTAGTCCGTGCTGAGATACTTACAACGAGTAAACAGGGGTTTTTCCCAGACAACGGGCGAGTAGTTAGTGCCGAGATACTTACAACGAGTAAACGGTCGATCTCGCAAGCGGGCATACGTCGTTGCCACTTCAATATTCACCCCCCATAGCCCCCCTCAAGGGGGGCGTGCGTGTATATATTCATCGCTGCGCAGTAAATAAAAGTGCTCTCGGTTGCAACAGACCGTCACATCAAAAAGCCTCAGACCCTGAAAAAGGATTAAGGCTCTTCGTCAACATCATTGGAAGTGTGCCGCGGGATGAGAGATACCATGCCCTCTCTTAATATCCATCCCGAAGGGAATACCCGATGTCTGTGGATGGTGCCGACCTTCAACTGAATATGGATCACGCCGCATCAGCAGCGCTTGGTTATAACCCAGATCGGACAATCCAAAGTTTGAGTAATCAAAGTTTTCAAACAAAACCTCGAGATCTTGATTATTCAAGTTTTTCAAACAGAGCTCATTTCCAAGGCCACAATCTCCCACTGTCGAAGAGTCACGAGAAAGTTACGCCACGAAACGGAGACAGCTGATGGACGCCACTGAAGAAAGCAAAGCAGAAGGAGTGACCCGAAAGAGCAGAAGGGAATCAAGACCACGAAAAGACAGAAATGGGTAGAGCGAGGCGCCTCGCGAATCTAAGGCCGCCGTGGAGCTCTGAAAATCAGCCGCCAGGGCATACGAAGTCTCGCAAGGGAATACCGAACCGCCAAACGATACTCAATCACTACATGAAAGCATTTGATGAACAAGAGGCGGCGAGGGCGAAAGCGAAAGCAGCAAAGCACCGGGACGCGGAGAGAAAACGGCGCGTCGCCAAAGGGCGCGCAAAAGAATTGGCAGCAAGTGTCCCGAGAATAACGTAGTCAACGCGCGCACGCGGCCAGAGAGGTTGCCTTCTCATTTGGCCCGCGGATAGCAAAGCAGATAGGATCTAGTTCAGAACCGAACTAAATCTTGTGGGGGCCTTATGCGTTTAAATTTTGGATTGCCGTCTGCAGTTTAATGATTGTAAGAGCGATGGCAATGGGTGAGGTTGGAGGGTCACATAAATCAGAGAATTTCGCCAAGTGAAAGATCGCTGACGCTATTATTCGGCATTGCGTTATTTGTTAGCGCGGCTTTGCTCTTTTCAGTGCAACCGATGGTCGCGAAGATGCTCTTGCCCGTCCTGGGCGGCACGCCGGCAGTGTGGAATACCTGCATGCTTTTTTTTCAGGCCGCTCTTCTGGCTGGCTATGCTTATGCTCTGATCGTTTCCAGGTGGCCGTTCCGGAAACAGCTAATAGTGCAACTTGTCCTGCTGACGTTGGCCTTTGTGAGCTTGCCCATTGGTTTGTCGGCGTCGTGGGTTAACTCCGTGCCCGTTAATAGTAACCCCACATTCTGGTTGCTAACCTGTCTTGCGGCCTTGGTGGGATTACCATTCTTTATCGTCTCTAGCAACGGCCCTTTGCTCCAAAAGTGGTTTTCGCACACAGGTTTCATCTCCGCGCGCGATCCTTACTTTTTGTACTCAGCTTCGAACGCAGGCAGCCTCCTTGCCTTGTTAGCTTATCCTGTCTTATTAGAACCGAACTTTAGTTTGGGCTCGCAGAGTCGCATCTGGGCCGGAGCTTATGGAGCGCTGCTGCTGCTCGTGTCTGGGTGCGGGTTCGCTCTCTGGCGATTACCCCGAAGCGAAGTCTCACCTGCAGCAATTGCCCCTGACTCGCACCAATCGTTGCCCGATTCGTTACCTGAAAAGCGGACTACCCCTCCCTCAGGCAAACGACGCCTTCGTTGGGTTCTGCTAGCGTTTGTACCCTCGAGCCTGATGCTCGGGGTAACCACCTACATATCTACGGACATCGCGTCCGTACCTTTGCTCTGGGTTATCCCTCTCGCGCTATACCTGCTGACTCTGGTTTTAGCGTTTGCTCGCCGTAAATTATTTCCTCTGCGCATGTTGGTTATCATAATGCCGGGCGCCACAATGGTCTTCTTGTTCATCTATCTCCTGGATGTCTCAGCCGGGCCCGGAATGATGATCAGTCTTAATCTGATCTACTTTCTTCTTGCCGCCCTAACCTGTCACACCCAATTAGCAGCAGACCGTCCGTCAACAACATACCTCGCGGAATTTTACCTTTGGATGTCTCTCGGTGGTGTGCTTGGTGGAATAGTCAATGCCTTGCTTGCCCCGATGATCTTTAATTCAATCGCGGAATATCCGTTGGTGATGTTATTGGCTTGTCTGTTGCTACCTACCGCTGGCGAACGAGCAGATGCGCGACAAACGCGCAGGATGGATTTTGTGTTGCCTGCGGGTGTCCTGCTTTTCACATTGGCGCTTGGACTAATGGTCAATAGGGTTGCGTCAGGGACGTTAGCTGGTCTGTTGGTGGCCTTTGCCGTTCCCATGGTCCTCATCTACCCGTACCGGAAGCAGCCGCTGCGCTTTGCTCTTTGCCTGGGCGCAGTAATGATTGGCGCCAACTTTGTCACAGTTGTGGGCAAAAGGACATTGCACACCGAGCGAAACTTCTTTGGCGTGGTACGAGTGACCGGCGACACTAGGGATACCATGCACACGCTAGTTCATGGCAGCACGACGCACGGTCGTCAATGGACAATTTCAGATCGCCGGTGCGAAGCCCTCTCTTACTATCATCGGATGGGCCCACTGGGCCAGGTCTTCGCCGCTTTTCAGTCTTCGCCGGCAGTAAAGGATGTGGCAATTGTCGGTCTGGGAACGGGTGCAACCGCGGTCTATGCCCAGCCAAACGAGCGCTGGACTTTTTACGAAATTAATCCCGCTGTGCTGCAGATCGCTCGCGATCCTCAATACTTCACTTACGTAGTTGATTGCGAGCAAGTACCCTTCAACGTAGTGCTCGGAGATGCTCGGCTGAAGTTGCGAGAAGCGCCCGATAAGAGTTACGGGTTGATAGTACTGGACGCCTTCAGTAGTGACGCGATCCCCATTCATTTAATAACACAGCAAGCGATCGATCTCTATTTGACCAAGCTCGCGCCAAATGGGCTTCTCGTGTTTCATGTCTCGAATCGAAATCTTGATCTCAGCCCCGTCGTTGCGGATCTGGCGCGCAGCCGAAACCTTAGTTGCATAGCTCTGGGAGACCAGATGGCAACTCCGATTGAAGGCAAAGATCCGTCGTTGTGGGTAGTGATGGCGCGCAGTCCCTCCGACTTGGGCAGCCTATCGCACAGTTCAAACGCCCGTGTTTTGAGCGGAGATGACCGTCGAGCAGTATGGACCGACGACTTTTCCAATATCCTGAGCGTGTTCAAATGGCGCTGAAGGAATGTATATGTTTCTACTCCCCAAATTGGAAATGCCAAAAAGAGATTGACTGATGGTGGGGGGTGTTATACAAGCGGCCCGCAGTGCAGTGAACTTTAAAGTATCGTGACTTCGGAAAGGACCACTTACCATGGAACAATACTGGGTCACCGTGTTGGGTGTTCCAGGTATTCGACCGTCGAAAAGGACGCGGCGGAACGGATCGGCAAGCTGTTGTTTGGCGTGGTGTGACTATAGTGCGACCACTCAGCCGACATTCACGAAGATGCGCGGCCACAGTAGACAAGACAGCGGCAGGGAAGGAAACTAAGACAGCATCACGAGGTCAGGCATAGACCAATGAGGCCATACGAGACCAATTTGAATTTGACTTCGGATCAGAAGGTCGCAGGTTCGAGCCCTGCCGGGTGCACCATCTCAAAAATCAAGCTACCGCGGCGTCGCTTGCCAAAGGCTTCCTCTGATCAATCGGCACGTACTCGCGCGTTCGCGCTCCTAAATAAATCTGTCTCGGGCGGGCAATCTTCTGTTCCGAGTCTTGCAGCAGTTCAACCCATTGTGCCAGCCAGCCCGAAGTCCTCGGTATCGCAAACAAGACTGGGAACATATCCACTGGAAACCGCATCGCCTGATAGATAATCCCTGAATAGAAGTCGACATTCGGATACAGGCGACGCTTGACGAAGTAGTCGTCTTCAAGCGCGATGCGTTCCAACTCCAGCGCCAGCTCCAACAAAGGATCTTTCCCGGTAACCTCAAACACCTCGTCGGCTACCTGTTTAATGATACGCGCGCGCGGATCGTAATTCTTATAGACGCGATGACCGAACCCCATCAGGCGAAACTCACCGGCCTTCACGCGCTTGATATATTCCGGAACCTTATTCACCGAACCAATCTCCCGCAGCATGCGCAGCACCATTTCGTTTGCGCCGCCGTGCAGCGGGCCGTAAAGCGCGGCCGCCGCGCCTGCCAGCGAAGAAAAGGGATCGGTGTGCGCGCTGCCGATGCTGCGCATGGCGTTGGTACTGCAATTCTGTTCGTGGTCGGCGTGGAGAATGAAGAGCACACTCAACGCACGTTGCAACACCGGGTTCGGCGTATATTTCAACTCCGTGGTCTTGAACATCATGTTCAGAAAGTTGCCCTCGTAACCGAGATCGTTATCGGGATAGGCATAACGCATCCCGATGCGGTGGCGATAGGCAAAGGCAGCGATTGTAGGAACCTTGGCGATCAATCGATAAATCTGTTTCCTTCGGCAGTCGACTTCGAAGATTTCCTTCGCATCAGGATAAAACGTGGAGAGTGCGCCGAGCGTTGCTTCAAACATACCCATCGGATGCGCGTTGTAGTGAAAGCCGTCGATAACCTTCTTGATACTCTCATTGATGAAGGTGTGATAAGTGATGTTGTGCTTCCACGCCTTTAACTCAGCTTCAGTCGGCAATTCACCATTGAGCAGGAGATAAGCGACTTCCAGATAAGTGCTCTTCTCAGCAAGCTGGTCGATCGGGTAGCCGCGATATTCAAGAATGCCTTTGTCACCGTCTATGAAAGTGATGCGGCTCTTGCACGAAGCCGTGTTCATGAACGCGGGATCGTAAGTCATCAAACCGAAATCTTCTTCCGACGTTTTGATCTGGCGCAGATCCATCGCTTTGATAGTGTCATTCTCAATCGGTACTTCATATTGTTTCCCCGTGCGATTGTCGGTGATGGTTAAAGTGTTCGCACCCATGGCGTGTCTTCTCCGGAGTTACAAATTGTTTTGGATTGCAAGGCAGATTAACGCTCGGCGAGGAAGTAATCAAATTCTCTACCTGCGCCCGGTTGAAAGACTGATTCAGAAGAACAGCCAGTTTGCTTCTTCGTGCCGTGGGCACGAGATGTTTATAGCCAACGCTTCTCCTTTCGAAAGTTATCCTAAGGAAGCTCATGGCTATAAACATTTGGCTCCTAACGGAGCCTTTGTGATTCCCAATTGAAATTTTTTCAGCGTAGGACGGCGGATGCACAGAGAAATCGAAAGCCAGTGACCGCCGACTCGGCAGATCACTGGCTTCGTTTTTTAAGTCGAAACGCGATGTAGCGCTGGGGGACTTACTGCTTCGCTCGCTTAATTTCGCGTTCGGCCTGCTTCTTCGCGGCATCAGCCTCCTGCGAACTTAAGCCGAGATTTTTCAGTGTGCGTCCCAGACTATCGCCGGCAGCCAGACCTGCAAGAATAGCGTCCCGCGTAATATTGGGAAATCTCCCGCCGAGATTTTGCGCGAGTCGCGTAGCTGCGACATAATGACCAAACTTCAGGTCGGGGTTAGTTGCTAGAGCCGCCTGATAACCTTCTCTCAAATCGTTTGCGTTCAGATGAACCACATCTGCGATGGCTGGATGTTCCCGCAATTCCCGATCAGCTTGACGCCGGTTATCCGCAGCCATGCGCGCCCTGTCCAAACCAGCATCTGAACGTCCATTGGAACGGCCGGACGCTGTGTTCAACCCGTCATCGGATCGTCCGTTTGATCGATCCGACGCGTTACCAATTCCGCGATCGACACCAAAGCCCGAAGGTGGACCCCCGGCATTGCTGCCGCCGCCTGAACCGCGCCCGCCACCGGTGCCGCCGCCGCGACCTTTGCCCTGACCGAACGCCGACGTCGCCAGACTAAGTACAACCACGCATAAGAGAGCGGCGAAAAATAATCTTCCGAAAATTTTGTTTTGCATTCGTACCTCCTCGATCTTGTCGGAGCCGAAATTATTGTTCATGAGCGAAAGGGGCAATCAGGAGAGAGATGCGATCTTACACCTCGTGGGATGCGTTTAGAAGTGATCGGCACACAATGCAAGGATAATGCAATATTGGCGTGAGCAATCGCTGACTATTCGTTGGAGATAAGAGTTTCAGCGTTACGGTATGTTTGGGATTGCGGTGATCTCTGACGCTTTGGTATGGGCCTTAGGGCGCCGGTTAAGACAGGCCGCAACCGCGTAAAAGCGCTGCGCTCCAAAATGGATTCTTATTTCACACCCAGTAGCTCAACATCGAAAATGAGAGTTGAGTTTCCCGGGATATCGGGCGGCCGGCCCGTAGGTCCGTAGCCAAGGTTCGCAGGAATAACGAGACGTCGTTTTCCGCCGACCTTCATGGTCATCAGTCCTTCATCCCAGCCTTTGATTACGGACCCGACCCCGATGCGAAAGTCAGCGGGGACGCCGCGATCAACTGAACTGTCAAACTTTTTTCCGTTCTCAAGTGTGCCGGTGTAATGGACGGTCACGGTTTGACCTTTTTGAGGTGTCGCACCCGTGCCTACTGTCAGGTCTGTGTACTTGAGGCCTGATGCAGTTTTAACTTCAGACGCATTGCTGCCCGTTCGATTCGCGATCAAGTAAGCGACAGCTCCGGCGGCCAGTGCCAGGATGATCACGATCGCAATTATTCTGGCCTGGCGGTTGCGACCCGCTGGTGGTTTCGTGTTGGTAGCTGGATAAGGACCCTTCGGCCGCTTTCTCGCCTTGTTAACCTTGCGGTGTCTGCTTTGCGGCAAGTGTAAATTTCTCCTTCAACGCCTCAGTGGGCGTCCTTTATATCCCGTTTCGCCCGGAGGTTCAATTAACGGCGCGTTGCTTGAATACCACTCAATACAGATAGTGCACCCCACGCCAACACAGTCTGCGTTACATGATAAACTCTCGCCCTGATCGGCAAGCTAAATAGTTCCCATCTCGTAAGTGTCTGTCCGGCAGCAGCGACGAACCAGGAAACTTTCTGGCAGTTACACCTATTCCAAAGTTCAGGAGACCTAGAATGTTTTTATCGAAACGCGTGTTTGGGTTGAGTCTGTTCGTTATTCTTCTTAGCTGGAGCGTTCAGCTGAATTTCGCGCAAGAACCTTCTGCCACGCCTTCTCCCAGCCCGCAGGAAACGCCCGCCCCGACATCCAAAATTTTGATCGCAAAGACGCCTTTCGAAACTGCTTTCGAGCGACTCGAGTGGCGCAGTATCGGTCCCGCGAACATGGGCGGACGCGTTGCCGACGTTGAAGGTGTACCGGGAAACGCGAACATCGTTTACGTTGCGACTGGTTCAGGCGGACTGTGGAAGACTGTTAACACCGGCGTCACCTGGAAACCAATCTTCGAAAGGCAGGGAACTTTTTCTATTGGAGACATCGCCCTTGCTCCCAGCAATCCCGAAGTCGTTTGGGTAGGCACTGGGGAATCGAACGTGCGAAACAGCGTTTCGTTCGGCGATGGCGTTTATAAGCCGATGGATGGCGGCAAGAACTGGCAGCACATGGGACTAAAGGATACTGAACGCATCTCTGCGATCGCCATTCATCCGCTGAATCCGGACATCGTTTACGTCGGCGCGCTCGGTCATGCCTTCGCTCCAAACGAAGAACGCGGCGTATTCATGACGATGGATGGCGGTAAGAGCTGGACCAGGACGCTTTATATCGACAAGGAACATGGCGTCGCCGATCTCGAAATCGATCCGACTAACCCAAACATTCTTTACGCCGGCATGTGGAGTTTCGAGCGCAAACCCTGGACCCATCGCAGCGGCAGTGAAAAGGGCGGCTTGTTCAAGTCGATTGACGGCGGCCGCACCTGGAACAAGTTGACGAACGGTCTACCTAAGTTGCTCGGAAGAATTGGTGTGCGCGCGGCTCCGAGCAATCCCAATGTAGTGTATGCGATTGTAGAGGCGAAAGACGGCACACTGTATCGCTCCGATGATCGCGGCGAAACCTTCAAGCAGATTTCGAAACAGACAAACATCGTATCGCGCGGCTTTTACTACACGCGCGTACGCATCGATCCCAACA
>DATLBQ010000046.1:0-14897 GCA_035526805.1 Pyrinomonadaceae bacterium | reverse complement strand
CGCGAACAAACTGAGTTGAGAAAACTGCTACGGTATCTGCAGCAAGTGGCCGAAGGATTGGCGAAGGCGCATGCGGCCGGCATCGTGCACCGCGATCTAAAACCCGACAATGTGATGATCACGCGGGATGGTTACGCGAAGATCCTCGACTTTGGTCTGGCGAAGCTCACTGAAGATTCAAAGCCACAAGCTATCGGCACAGCACCGGAAGAAGCGCCAACTGCGGTTTTGCGGCAGCCGCTGTCTACACCGGGTCTGGTGATGGGTACTGTGGGATACATGTCACCTGAGCAGGCGCAAGGCAAGGCGGTCGATCAGCGGTCAGATATTTTCTCGTTCGGCTGCCTGCTTTACGAGGCCGCTACGGGCCAGCGGGCTTTCGAAAGCGAATCGACCTTCGATACGTTGCACAAAATCGTCCATGCTCCCGTGCCGCTGGTGAAGGATGTGAACCCGGCAGCGCCGGCTGACTTGACGCGCATAGTTCGCCGTTGCCTGGCCAAGGATCCCGACGACCGGTATCAGTCGATCAAAGAAGCGGCAATTGAGTTACGAGAGTTACGGCGTGAGGTTGAGGGCGCGGAAGAGCTGGAAACCACGGTGCCGCCAAGCTCAGTTGGCTCGACTATCAGTTCAGAGACGAGCGCCGGTGCGACAGCAACAGGCACCCCGGTGTCAACGGCGCCCGCGTCAAGCGCTGAATACATCATCACAGGCGTCAAGCAGCACAAGCTCGCTGCGATCGTAGTGCTGGTGGCGCTCGTGCTCGCAGGCATTGGGCTAGCCGCTTATCTGCACGCGCGCAACACTGAAGTCGCCATTGAATCTATCGCAGTCCTGCCGTTCGTCAACCAGAACAACGATCCGAACACCGAATACCTCTCGGATGGAATTCCGGAAAGCATCATCAACAGTCTGTCACAGTTGCCGAATCTCAAAGTGATGTCGCGCAACTCAGTCTTCCATTACAAGGGAAAGGATATGGATGCGCAGACGGTAGCAAAAGAGTTGAAAGTGCAGGCGGTCCTCACGGGTCGGGTGACACAACGCGGTGATGGTCTTTCGATCAATGTGGAACTTATCAACGCTCAAGACAACAGTCAGATTTGGGGGCAGCAGTACAATCGCAAGCTCGCCGATGTCTTCGCGGTGCAGGAAGAGATGGCAAGAGAAATTTCTGAGAAACTGCGCGTGAAGCTAAGTGGCGCAGAGCGACAGCAGTTGGCGAAGCACCCGACGGAGAATCTTAAAGCTTTCCAATATTACATGCAGGGACGATCATACGCGCAACGGCGGACCCGCGAGGATATAAACACCGCCATTCGGTATTGTGAGAAGGCACTGCAAGAAGATCCAAATTATGCCCTTGCCTACGCCGGTTTGGGTGACTCCTATTCCCAGCTTGGGGTGCGCAGCTATATTGCACCGATTGAAGGTCGGCAGAAGGCAGAAGAAGCAGCACGCAAAGCACTCATGCTCGATGAAAACCTGGCTGAAGCTCACGCCTCACTTGGTTTTGCCTTTGTCGCTTTCGCGCCGTCGAACTTCTCGCTTGGTGATCGTGAACTGCAGCGGGCAATCGAACTCAGCCCGAGCTTGGCGATGGCCCATCAATATTTAGGAATTTCGCTTGCCCGGCAGGGTCGTTTCGATGAAAGCTTAGAGGAGCTTCTAAAAGCTCGTGAGCTCGACCCGCTCTCCTCAATCATCGCGCGGCAAGTGGCTACTCCTTACTATTTCAAGCGAGATTATGCGAGAGCGCTTGAGCTGGTGCAGCAGGCCAATGAGTTAGGCCCGGCTTTTACAACCGCCTTTGAAATAGGAGTGTACATTCAAAACCGGAAATTCGATGAAGCACTCGCGGAGTTGGACAGGGCAAAACGAAACAGGCCGAATGATCCGATTTTGATTTACGATACAGGAATGATCTATGCAGCACAGGGCAAGCGTGCCGAAGCGCTCCAGATCATCAAAGAGCTGGAAGCGATGTCAGGCCCGAACCTGGCCCAGGCGCACTTGATTGCCAAAATATGCGCGACCTTGAACGAGAAGGAGCAGGCTTTCACGTGGCTGGAACGCGGCTTGGAAACGGGAGCTATCGGACCCTTCTATAAAGACGACCCGGTGTGGGACCCAATCCGCGGCGACCCACGCTTCGCCGATCTCCTGCGACGGATGGGCATTCCATCGTTGCGCAAACTGTTAGGTTGCGTCGTTCTTACGAACCAAACCCGCGCGGCTGTGCCAATGGAATTTGACCAATCCCCGATGGCGCGATTATGGCGCGATGGCGTGATTTTACGTAGCAATACCTAACTTACTTTGACGGCTGCAGATTCAGTAAATATTGTTACATCTTGCCTGGTCCAACTTCATTGATGCCTTCCAACAGGTCTCATAATCTGTTGGTTCGGGGTTCGAATCCCTGCGGGGGCACCAAAAAAGTAGTCAGTATCCAATAAACCAGTATCAGAACCAGCTGGGAGAGCAGAACACGTAAGTCGTGCAAAGCCTTGCTGAACAGACAGGTAGTCAACGATAATAGCCAAGCGACGGAACCAATAGCTACGCGACCTCGAACTCTAACACAACCGAACGAGCCTCCTTACGGATTTCATGAAAACCAAAAGGCGTCGCTATATCTGTATCCCGCTGCTTACTTTTCTAATTGTCGGTGCGTTATCGGCACGCTCAATTGTTGTACCCGCTCCGACAGCGGGGCTTTCGACCAGAGATAACTCGGGTGGCGCGCCGGTAACTTCACCAGAAAGAGGAGGCTGTCCGGATTGGGGCGGTAGACGACTTCGTTCTACGAATTCTCACGTTCTGACGGTGCAGTATTCGATTGGCCTCGGTCGCGTTTCGGACAATGGAAAAACTGGCCAAATCAGTCTTGCTGAGAAAGTTATTACTGCCAATAGCTACACTCCCGATGTCCTCACGCTTTCTGTTTCCGAAAAAGGTAACAACTTTGAATTAATACGTGATCGCTCGAGGCCGCAGCGTGTGATTGCCGATCCAGGCGAGAAGGGCGGATATACATCTCAGTCAATCAAGCAAATCAGGGCGCCTGAGTCATTCGTCGATATCGTCGTTCTCAATGAATGGGAGTACGAGATTCGTTTCTATCATCCAGACCAAGTGAGAGCCAAGCGAAACGAATTTTACAGAGTTTCAGGTGAACCATTTTCGGTGTCGCGCATTAGAAATCCAAATCCACCTACTACCGATAGTTTGGAGATCACTCTCACCAAAGATGGCATCACAAAGAAAAGCGAATACAAGTACGACGAAAGCTCCGACACTTGGTTATTTTTTGATAATGGTGTGGACACCGGTAGAAAGCTCTCGGAAATCAATCCGAACAATCCATGCGAACGGATCGAGACACGATTCGATCTAGAAGAAGGAAGATGGCTCAAGACTATCAAGATTTACAAGGCGTTCGCGTGGGGACAGGAAGTCATCAAGAAGATTGAAGATCCCGATGGTGAGGCGCGAACGACCACTTACAAATACTGGGATAATCCTCAAGGCCCACATTACACGTTCCTCAAAACAACCATTCATCCAGAGGGTCGCATTGAGCGACATAACCGTGGACCGGATCCGTTCGAGCACCTGCCGAAAAGGCCTTAAAGAAGGTGCTCGGAAGCTGACGGCGTCAGACGCGAGAAGTCGAGATAATTGCGGCGGCTGAGCGGGGGCTGTGATCTGCTTGTTGCTGATGACAGAGGATTGCTGGGTTCGGGAGGTCTCGACAACTTCTGCGCCTTCAATGATCGCAACGGCGGCTTCGATACCCTTCGGCGTGAGTACCGGCAGGTTTGCCTGCTGACCAACACTCAGGGTTACGCGCAGCGAAGATGCCGAAACCAAAGTAATGAGTCTAACTACGATGGCGCGATTATGGCGCGATGGCGCGCTCAGACGTAGCGAGATGTAACCAACTGTGACGGCTGACGATTCGGTAAATACTGCTACATCTTGCTTAGTCTAACTTCATTGATGCCCTTCAACAGGTCTCATAATCTGTTGGTTCGGGGCTCGAATCCCTGCGGGGGCACCAATCTATCTTCACCATTTTCGATTCATTTGTTAATCACTGCCGGGTCCGGTTGTATACCAAAGGATAATAAAAATGATCGCTGCGGCAATACCTACCCCGATGCCGATCTTTGCGCCCGTCGAGAGATTGTGCCCCTGGACGCTTTTGACCTGTGCGTAGGCGACCATAGTCGCCATCCCAGTCGAGTCTGTGACCGTAAAGCGTTCCTCGTCAGCAGCGCTAATGTACCCCTCCAGCTTGGTCTTATCCCGCAACTTGACCTTCACGCGAGCCGCCTCGCCAGTTCCGAACTTCAGTACACTTTCCTTCACCTTTCCGGCAAAGCGAGTCTGCTTCTCCTCTTTTGAGGCAGAATAAGCTGGCGTAATGCCAGCCAAATTAATCAGTAACGCAACGAGCGAACGGGAGAGTAGTTTTTTGAACATCACAGAACTCCTTTGGGGATTTTTGCAGGGCCTCAGATATGGGCAACCAACGCGCCTTATTCGGCGGTATAAGCGGGAATTGCTTTTCACATCGCGCTCATCAAAAGATAGATGCCGTAAGCGCCGACGCACACCAAGGACCAGAACGCAACTTCGAAGACCCATACGTAGCGTCGCATGGGATGAGATGCCGCAACCCTCTTCCGGGCAAATGGCATCATCGCATGAACCCTCCACACTCCGAAGATAACAACGAACGCAGCCACGAGAAAGATTGGCCACATGAATCTGATGTAATAAATTCTCACCAAGAAGAGAAACACGAGTCCGGCCAGCAAACAGAGCAACGCACCGATTAGCCGACCACGTACCGTGTCTGGCAGTAGTACTGAAGGTTGAGATAAGGGTGGCCCTACCGCGCTCAAAGCGTCATCGCTTCCCTGGTGCCGCGAGTCGTAAGCGCGTCGCGTGGCCGCATTTCCGAGCACGCGGTAAGCTTCGTTGATTGCCTTCATCTCTGCTTCGTCGCCGCCCCGATCCGGATGATGCCGCATCGCGAGACGCTTATAAAGGCGTTCGATCTCCTCCTGCGACGTAGTTTCCCTTGCCCTCAAAATCGCATAATAATCTTTCTCCAAATCAGGGTCGCTCATCCGTAACCTTCTGTTAAGTTATGAGACCACGTTGGGGCATTAGATTGTTGCTGGCTCTGAGCGACCTTCGTTCCGAACAAGACCGTCTATCCATTTAGCCCTGCGAAAGATTCTCATTACGCCATAACTGATTCCGTAAAATGAGCGCCGAAAATATGGCGGTGTCCAATATTGTGGCCATCTAAATCTCAAAACCATCGTCGTGTCCCGGACGGGAGAATACCCAACCCGGTATTAGGATCATCCAAAGAGCCTCCGAATAGATTCTACTTCTAATTAAAAATATTGGAATGAGGATAGCAACGCACCAATGAGGAGGGAGAAACAGCCTTGAGACAGCTTTGCCTCAAGAGTCATGATCAATGTTCGGTTGTCCGCATTAACGGAGAACCGTTAGCAAAGACGACGACGAAAAGGTGCGGGCCCGCCTCCCCGGTGAAAGCTTGGCCCGCATCATCGGGCCCTGCTCTTCCTCCGCATGAACGCGAACGAGCCCGACCTTTGTGTTTTACCCGCCGATGTAACAACTAGTCTTTGCTAGTTGTCCTCATCATCGTCAGCACCCGGCGGCACTCGCTGCAAGGCGTTGGCCTTCACATAGTCCGCCACACCGGAACCTAGTTGCTGGCCGGCATTGCAGGCAGAGCGGAAGTGAATCCCGGCAAAGACGCGGGCGTCCTTAATCTCCTCGAGAATCTCTGAGAAGCCATGATACGAACGCACTATTCCCGCCATCTCCGGAGCGTCGGAATTGACTGTGAGTTTGGCATTCTTGCCAAAGATCAATGTCAGTATTTCACCCGCGGCGCCGCTCAAACATGAATGGCCGGAAGGCTATTCCGGATGGTTCGGCGTAGTCAGCCGTTTGACGGCGGACCTCCGGTCAAGACTTTTGACGTTCCCCAAAATGTCGTCTTCCAATCGCTCGTACGTTGGAGACCGGATGGGCTTTCACTCGCCTACATAATGAACCGTGACGGCATCTCTAATATCTGGATACAGCCGCTTGATGGCAGGCCGGCTAAACAGGTAACCAGTTTCAAATCCGATCAGATATTCTGGTTCGACTGGTCGCCCGATGGCCGTCAACTCGGTGTTTCCCGCGGCCACGTTACCAGCGACGTGGTGCTCATAAAAGACCTTTCAAGAAGTGCTGAATTAGCTACTTCAGCCGCACTTGCATTTCCTTAAGTCCATTATCACGCTGCCGCCCGTCCTCAACTACCCATCGGTCGTATCGATTGCAGCAGCAATGAACCGCCGCTGGTCCAATTCTTCCGTAAGACTATGTTCGAGCCACACCTCTGTCGCGCGTTAAGAGCCAGCGATCGCCGGGGTTCAAACCGAAGAGTCGTGCGATCTGTTTGGGGTAATTTTCGGTTTAGCATTTGTGTACTTTCGTGGTTCGTTTCGCCCAAACAAAGCGCAGAACCACGAAGTAACACAAAAACAGCAGGAAGTAACACGAACCAGACCACAACCGAAGAAGCCGGTTTCCGGTTGGCGTGAAAATAACGCAATCATGTACTCTGGCGTCACAATATCTAAATACGTTTGACGGCTGCGGTTGAAGAGGAGACTCAAGCGGCAACGAACTGTGAACAACAAGTACGCGATGAGATATTCTCTGCCCGCGTTCGACAATAGGCTCTCCGGAGAGACGTGTGAAAAGGTCGACTGACGACAGTGTGATCGGCGTTGGCATTGTGGGCGCCGGCTTTGCCCGCACCACTCAGATTCCCGGCTTTCGAAACTGTCGCGGTGCGCGTGTGCTCGCGATCGCCAGCCGCCATCGTGAACATGCTGCGGCAGTCGCGCAGGAGTTTGGGATCGAACATGTTGCTAATGATTGGAAAGACTTGATCGCCAGGGACGACATCGATCTGGTGAGCGTCGTCACGCCGCCGGCGACGCATATGGAAATTACGCTCGCCGCTCTTGAACGCGGCAAGGCCGTACTTTGCGAAAAGCCAATGGCCATGGCTGCCGCTGAGGCGAAGCGCATGACCGAAAGCGCGCGTGAAGCAGGTTTGCTCGCTCTCATCGATCATGAATTACGGTTTCTGAGCAACCGCCGAAAGATGCGTAGCATGTTGCAAAGCGGCGCGATCGGCAACGTCCGCCACTGCAACTACGTCTTCCGATCCGACTATCGTGGCGTCCTGGGAACATGGGATTGGTGGTCGGATGAAACGATGGGCGGCGGCACGCTGGGCGCGATCGGATCACATGCAATCGACTCCTTTCGCTGGTTGCTCGACGCGGAAGTCAGCGAGGTTTGCTGCGTGTTTTCGACGCACGTTGCCGAGCGGCCCGACAAGTCGAGCGGCACAATGCGCCGCGTGACATCTGACGACACCGTGAGAATGCTGCTCCGTTTTGCAGAGGCGCCGCTTACCCGGAATACAACCGGCGCAGCCTCGCTTTCCGTAGTTGAATCAGGAAGACTGCAAAATCAGTTGGAAGTCTACGGAAGCAGCGGCGCGCTGATGGTGGAGGAAAGCGGTGAACTCTGGCATTCACCGGCGGGTTCAGGCGCCTGGAGACCGGTGGAAGTCGAGCAGGACACAGTGGCGAGCGGCATGCGCGATGGCAGTTGGTCGCGCGGCTTCACAAATTTTTCCGGCGCGATAATCAAAGCACTGCGCGAAAGGCGAATTACTGTCGAGGGTGCGGCCACGTTCGAAGATGGTTATCGAGTGCAACTTGTTCTCGACGCCGCTCGAGCCTCAAACAAGAGCGGCTGCTGGGTTCCGGTTGGATAAAAGTTTCGAATTTCAAGTTCAGATTTGAACGTGAATTCAATTTACGAGTGCAACAAGGGAATTGGTTTTCGCTCCAGAGGAGCGAGATGTTTATAGCTACCAGCGCTCAACAAAAGATCTCGCTCCTTTAGGAACGAAACCTGAAAGCAGAATGATAGCCTGGTCAGAAGGGCGATTGCCGTTCCTATGGAGCTGACGAGTAAACGGACACAACGTTCCGTTGCACTTCGAACTTGAATCCGCGCACTTCAAACTCTAAAACGAAAACTCGACATCCTTCGAATGCAAAAGCAGCAGCTCAAGAACGTGCGCGTGGGCGTAGATACCGGCGGCACATTCACGGATTTTGTGTTTGAACTAAAAGGGCACTTGCAGGTTTTCAAGTTACCTTCCACTCCCGCTGATCCATCTCTGGCTATAGCGCAAGGCCTTCAACAGATTTCGGAAGCGACTGGCAGGTCGCTTAAACATATCGAGATCGTTCACGGTACGACTGTCGGCACGAATGCACTGTTGCAACGACGCGGCGCCCGCACGGCGCTGGTAACCACTAAAGGCTTCGAGGACGTCCTGGTGATTGGCCGCCAGGCTCGTCCGGAACTTTACAACCTCAATGCAACGCGTCTGCCGCCGCTGGTTCCCGATGAACTTCGATTCGGTGTGGGCGAACGTATCGGCGCCTTGGGAGAAGTCATCGAGGAGCTCGACGCGCGTGAACTCAGTGTGTTGGTTACCAAGCTCAGAAAAGTCCGGGTCGAGTCGATTGCGATCTGTTTACTCTTCTCCTTCGCTAATCCCGATCATGAACGACGCATCGCTGAGGCACTCAGTTCGCTCACAGTTCCGCTTTCAGTCTCGAATCAGATACTTCCGGAGTATCGAGAATTTGAACGCACTTCAACCGTCACGATCAACGCTTATCTGCAGCCGCTGATGGGCAGTTATCTGGAGCGGCTAGGCACAAAGACGCGTAGCCTGCGCGTCATGCAGTCATCTGGCGGCAGTATTTCTGCGTCCGGGGCAGCACGCGAACCAGTACGCACGATTCTTTCCGGACCTGCCGGCGGGGTGGTTGGCGCATTACGAGCGGCAAGCGCGGCGGGATTTGAAAAGATCATCACGTTCGATATGGGCGGAACCTCCACGGACGTTGCGCTCTGCGAGCGTGAAGGCCCGCGGATGACGAACGAGGCTTCGGTGGCAGGCTTGCCTGTTGCCGTGCCGATTATGGACATCCATACGGTGGGCGCCGGCGGCGGTTCAATAGCCAGAGTTGACGAAGGCGGATCGCTGCGAGTTGGACCAGAATCAGCCGGAGCTGATCCTGGCCCAGCGTGTTACGGCCGCTCCTGGTGGCCAACAGTCACCGACGCACATTTGCTGCTGGGACATTTTGGCGGCGCCGGATTGCTGGGCGGCGAATTCCCGTTGCATGACGCGCGCTCTCGGACGGCCATGACGAATCTTGCGCAGGAGATGAGCAAGGTTGCCGGGCGCAAACTGACTGCGGTTGAAGCGGCGCAAGGAGTGTTGACTGTCGCTAACACGAACATGGAACGCGCGCTCCGGCGAATTTCCGTTGAGCGCGGTTATGACAGTCGCGACTTCGCACTGCTTCCTTTCGGGGGCGCCGGCGGACTTCACGCCGTTCAACTTGCCCAGGCGTGCAGCATTCCGCAAATCATCGTGCCAAACTTTGCCGGTGCGCTTTCCGCGATTGGCGTGCTAACGGCAAACGTAGTAAAGGACCACAGCCAGACGACGATGTTGGACGTTAAGACGGGCGTAGAAAAGAAACTCGATCAGATCTTCAAAGAGATGGAACACAAGGCGGCGGCGGCGCTTCGCAGCGAAGGCTTTCCTGCGTTGCAACAATCACACGAGCGGTCGCTTGCCTTGCGCTACAAGGGTCAATCGTTTGAATTGAACATTAAATATTCGCGTGCCAGTCTCATCGAGAGTTTTCATCAAGCGCATCTGGAGCGTTACGGTTACGCGCAGGAATCAAACACGGTCGAGATCGTCAGCGCCCGTGTTCGTTCTACGGGCGTCGTGAAGCAACTGGTTCAAAGACGGGCCAGCGGTTCCCGCAAGAATAATGCGCAGCCGATGAAGGTTACGAGTGCGTATCTGGAAGGGAAAAGAACGAACCTGGCGGTCTACCGGCGAGACGAGTTGCCGGCGGGAGCCAGGCTGCGCACGCCCTGCATCGTGACAGAGTACTCTTCGACGACGCTGGTTCCAGCGGGCGCTCGATGTGAGGTTCTTCGCTACGGTAACCTGTTGATTACGTTGTGATGGCGACAATCCCGGATTTGTTCACAGCGGCTTTGACGCCGCACAGTGCGGCGGCCAAGCGGCAACCATATGGTTGACTAACTATGGAACGTAAGTTCGATCCGATAACGCTGGAAATCTACCGCGCGCTCTACACGTCCGTAGCGGAGGAAATGGGCATTGCGCTCAGGCGTACAGCCTTCTCACCAAATATCAAGGAGCGGCGTGATTACTCCTGCGCGGTTTTCGATCGTGAAGGTCGAGTAATCGCTCAGGGCGATCATATGCCGGTGCATTTAGGCTCCATGCCGATGGCTGTCGCTTCCGCGTTGAGAGAAATTAAATTGCAGCCGGATGACGTTGTCGCGTTGAACGACCCGTTTGCCGGCGGCACGCATTTGCCGGATGTCACATTGGTAATGGGAGTGTGGGCCAAGGTTGGGGGAAGAGGGGAAAAGGGGAAGAGGGGAAAGCGAACAAAAGAGTCCGACCCCATTTCCCGTGTTCCCCTTTTACCCCCAATGTTTTACGTTGCTAACCGTGCGCACCACGCGGACATTGGCGGCGCCACGCCAGGATCAATGGGTCTGGCAACAGATATTTATGGCGAAGGGTTATGCATTCCACCGGTGCGCCTGGTGAAAAGGGGCCGACTGGACGAAGACATGATGCGATTGATTCTCGCGAATGTCCGAAGTCATGACGAACGTCGCGGCGATTTTCAGGCGCAGATCGGTTCCTTGAGAACGGGCGCCACCCGTCTGCTGGAAATCGTCGCGCGTCGCGGCCAACGCGAAGCAGGTGACTACGCTGATCACTTGATCGAATACTCTGCCCGGCTGATGCGTCGCGCGATTCATTTGATTCCCGACGGCACGTACCACGGCGAAGATGCACTTGATGACGACGGCGTAGACGATCGTGAGGTTCCCATCAAGGTGCACATTACCATCAAAGGCGAGCACGCCCTGGTTGACTTCACCGGAAGCGCGCCACAGGTTGCCGGGCCAATCAACGCGGTGGAAGCAATCACGATCTCCGCTGTCTCCTATGTGTTCAGGTGTCTACTCGACGGCGACGTGCCTGCCAGCGCCGGCCTGATGTCTCCGATCAAAGTGATTGCACCTGGTGGCACAGTGGTCAATGCCGTTCATCCCGCTTCAGTCGCCGGGGGCAACGTCGAAACTTCGCAGCGTATCGTCGACGTCTTATTCAAAGCGCTGTCCGAAGCGCTACCCAATAAAATCCCGGCGGCGAGTCAGGGCACCATGAACAATCTAACGATGGGCGGACTGGATTTGCGGAGCGCCTCTACAGCCCGCGAGTTTTCGTATTATGAAACCGTGGCCGGCGGCATGGGTGCCAGACCGGAACAAGACGGCATGAGCGCGGTGCACACGCACATGACTAATAGTCTCAACACTCCCGCCGAAGCGCTTGAGTATGCTTACCCGTTAAGAGTACGCGAGTACCGAATCCGTAAAGGCTCTGGTGGAAAAGGAAAACAGAACGGCGGCGATGGCGTCATTCGTGAAATCGAGACGCTGTCGCCGGCACGCATGTCACTGCTGGCAGATAGAAGAAAGCGAGGGCCTTACGGCCTGGCTGGCGGCGCAGATGGAAAGCCCGGCACAGCTGCCATCATCAACGAAGCGCGCGTACGCAAGATCGGTTCGAAAGGCAGTTGGGAACTCGAAGCCGGCGACCGCGTCCGCATTGAAACTCCCGGCGGCGGCGGCTTCGGAAATAATTAGCCGCAGATTTCGCGGATTCAGGCAGATCAGAAATGGAAATCAAATATCCTCGCCGCCGTTGCTCCTTCATATCCGTACTTTTCCGCGTGAATCTGCGGCAAAACTTCTTCTTCTTTCAAGTAGTCAGTCGGCGATAAATCCCCGGCATGCGTTCAGGCAATGAGAGCACGTCGTCTATAATCGTGTAGCCAATCTCACCGTACAAATCGCGCAACTCTGATTCCGACTCGCGATCAATCGTAATGCAGAACGGCGTTATCCCGGCATTCTTCGCTTGTCGCAAAGCCTCGCGCGTGTCCTCGCGCGCATAACGCGCATCACCGTAATCATGATCGTAAGGTCGTCCGTCAGACAAAACGATCAGAAGTCGCGTCCGTGCCTCCTGCTTCGCAAGTCTCGCGGACGCATGGCGTATGGCAGCGCCCAGCCTCGTATTATTCTGAAATGCGATGCCGCCGATTCGCTGTTTCACCTCGTCTGAATACTTCTCATCAAAGTCCTTCACCACATAGAACTTCACGTTGCGCCGCCCCTCAGAAGTGAAACCGTTGATTGAATAGGTGTCGCCGACAGCCTCGAGCGCCTCGCTCATCAGCACCAGGCCTTCCTTTTCAATTTCAATAATGCGCCGGCCCGGGCGCGTGTAAGGCTGCAGCGGATGGCGACCGATGGTACGCGCGGTTGAGGACGATTGATCCAGGAGAAAAGAAACAGCCACATCACGACGACGACGCAGCCGCTTGGTGTAAAGACGCTCGGATTGATGTCCGCCACCAACTTTCGCGGCCCGGCGATCGATGACGTAGTCAATCACAGCATTGAGATCAAACTCTTCGCCATCCAGCTCGTTTGTCACCCGCAGCAAATCTTCCGGCTTCATCAACTGAAACTGATAACGGATAGAAGAAATCACGCCCTTGTAACGCTCGCGTGTTTGCTCAACAAATGCCCGGTCGCCATGCTTGACGCGTTTTTCAATTACACGACACCAACCGAGTCGATGATCAGTCAGCTCGCGATCCCATTCATCGTAGTTGTAGGCCACTTCGCCTTCTTCGATCATCTGCTCGGGCAGTTCGGCATCCACCCAGCTTTCGGCGCCGGCGAGTTCATCGGGCTCGCCTTCGCCGTCGGGATCGTTCCAGGCGTTGAAAAGTTCGCGGACGTCTCGGTGTTGGGGTTGTTGTTCAGACTGCCGGCGGTTGAAGCTCTCAGTAGCCACCACGTTTTCCTCTTCTGAGTCGGAAGGCTCCTCCTGAGTTTCAATCTCCTGCATCGAATCGTCGTCGGGAGCCAGGGATTGAAAGAGGGAATAGACCCGACTCGTCGCCATCAAGCTATCGGCGACAGTCGCGGAAGCGTTCGCCAGGTATTCGCTGGTTAGAGTTTCCAGCTCCGAAACAATTTGGCCGTAGTACTGACGGGCATCGTCCGATGCGCCACCGAGCAGTGTAATTTGGAAAAGTAATTCAAAAGGAAGCAGCGTTGCGGGCAACTCGGTGACTAATGGACGTGCGCGGCGCAGGTGTTCGCGGATCAAATCAAGGTCACGAGCGAGTCCGCGATACTTCGCTCGTAGCTGTAGATCGATGCGGCAGTTTTCCAGCGTGCCGAAAATGCGGCGCGCGAGCTGCGGATGTGGGAACAGGTGTAAGACGCGGCGATAGTCGACATTGACGCCCTCCCCGCGAGCGGGGAGGGTTAGGGAGGGGTTAACTGCCTGGTCGACCTCTCCCCAACCCCTCTCCGCTCGCGGAGAGGGGCTAACCGGAATAGCTAACGAGTTGGGATCTGGGACAGACAGGAATGTCTGTCCTACCACTTCATCGGGCAGAGAGAACGCATCGAGTGCGTCGGCATTTTCTGGCGCGTAAGTTTCACGAAGAGCGGCGTATGCCGCTTGTAATTCGTCCGTGCCCTGATCATACGTTCCAAACTCAATCTGGCCGGCCGCATGTGCGGCCAGCACTTTGTAGAGACGAAAATCCAACTCGTCGTCGCCAAACTCCGCCACCAGCGACGGAAGGTGAATCGTCTGTCCATCGGCGATCCGCGATTCCAGCGGCACTGCGGCGAGCGGGGCAATTTCAACTTCGTGACCGGTTAGCCCTTCGATGTAGAGAATCAGTAAATGCCGCACGCTTTCCAAGGCGAGTCCTCCACTGCCGCTGCGCAACGCATCGAAACTGCTTCGAGTTTCCAATGCGAAATAGCTGCGCCGGCCGCGTGCGTTTTTCATGTGGGCTGACAAGCCCTGGCGCGCCCATTGTTCGAATTGTTCGATTGAAACTGACCGCAACGCCAGCGCGCTCGAACGAAAACAGGCGAGCGCTGCTTCACCGTCCACCTCCGCGATTTCACTCGTCAGCCTTATTACGCGCAGGGCCAGGTCGACGGTGCGAACGCGGTTCGGTTCGCTTGCCAGTGTTCGGACAAATTGCGGACTGCTGCGAACGAAAGCAACCAGGCTCGCGTTTCCGTGTTGAGCTACGCTCCATAGAAGCTTCACCCAGTCATCAAATATTTCCGGCAACACCCGCAAAATCTCGCCGCCTGTGGTCAACACTTGCAGCGCGGAGCCGCCGCCGCGTTCCAAAAATCCGCTAGTGCTGTCGAATAGTTTTAGCGCATCGGTTGAGTTGAGGTTGGCGAGCGCTGCAGGCAGCGCGGCCCAGGCGTCTGCGGCGATGCCACCTGCGCGCGAAGCAAACTCTGAGGCGATCTCAACACCTTTTTGTACAACCTGCGGATTCCTCAGTTGCTTCAGACGCGCGACGACTTCTGGAGTTGAGTTAAAAAACTCAGAACTGTGCTTGGCCGAGCGCCTGGCAATTTCAGACGCCACTTCAAGGAGCGGACCCAGCAGTACGTTATCGCCAACAGCTGTGGCAACTCGGGGTGCAGATTTAAGAGTTTCGACGGCGACTGCGGAAGAGAGAGTGACCTGGCGTGAG
>DATLBQ010000045.1:0-3820 GCA_035526805.1 Pyrinomonadaceae bacterium | reverse complement strand
CGCGTTGTAGAGTGTCGTAATCTCGTGGATCCGAAGTAGTGATTCTGTGCGTTCGAATGATGAATCCTGCGGCCACAGAAGAAAAAGTGATAACTGCAAGGCATTGGACATCGTCACCCGCGAGTCCAGAGTCTTCAGTCCAATTTCGCCAACGTGGCATAAGAAATAACCACAACGGCCATGCGATCAGCGAGCCAACGATCCACCCAAAACTCCCAGGAATATCGACAAGTTATTGGTTGCCCTGCTTGACCGGCTTTACCTGGTTGACCGGCTGGACCCAGACAACAAAGCTCAACTTCTGGCCCTTGTAATCACCCGTGATCTCCCAGCAGCCGGGAGTGGGTACATAGACACCTACCAGCATGGCGGCAGCAGGGCCTGGAAACGCGTTCGTCGGCGTCAGCGTCAGCAGGGGTGGAGCTTCCCCATCGAGCCGTCTTCCTGTGACTTTTAGTTTTGGTGGGTACTCTTCTCTGTAATTAAAATCTTTGCTCCCCCAAAAAGTCTTTGCGGTCAAAGGCTGCATCTCGTGCTCGTGGCCTGGTGCGTGCGGCGCCCATCCCCAGACTCCGGATTTCCGAAGGTCGGTCCACAGCTTTTCTGTACCCAGCAAAAAGATCTTCCGGTTAACACTCGGCTCAATCGGCTCATAAGGGGCAGGAGGGGTGAATGGGACCGCTGGCGGGGCGGTAACCGGACACGAAGCCGGCGGTACAAGAGGCTGTTCAGAATTCTGCTGGCCCATTGCCGTCAAGGCCACCAACGAAATCAATACGGCAAGTCGCAAAACTGTCATTGCCAGATCCTCCTTATTAAAGCTTACTTTCGTATTAATTCAATAGCAGCCTAACGTCAGAGTTGTGACCGGGCGGCGCGAATTCGATTATGCAGCTTTCCGTTATTATTGCCGTTATACTGGTTAGAAAAATCAGGTGCTACAGTAGTATCACCGGGCTGAAGCCGCGGTGTGAATGAGAGTACCAGAGCACCGGTCACATCCAGCGGACGAATTATCGATTCAAGATATGGCAGAGACTCTTTCTAACTAACCGCGCTTTGATTTTACTTACGAATCACGAACTCGCGTAGCACGTTGAATGCGAATCCGGTAAGTATTGAGGTCGTTCCGCTTCTCAGTCCATCTTTGTAGTCGTAACGCTCGGGATACCAGGTTTCGGCGCGAATTATTGCTGCGCTATACGCACCCGCGAATCGTGGGACGGCAACCACGCGGTCCCCTTTGCGATTTCGCGACGTCACGTTTTCCAGAAGTGCGTCCTTTAATCTGGGCCCAAATCCCGTGCGCGTGCTCCGCTTGAATCCGGTGTCGAGCCCCAGCGCCTCGTCTAACCCGTAAGTGATGGTTTGATGGATTGCGTGCTTGCCGAAACCCGAGGCAAAGCGCTTCCCGTAACCTGAGGCCCCCTGTTCCCACTCTTCCGGATGGTCTTTCCACTGGTTGATGCCGGCTGAGACAGCTATGCGAGCAAGACTGAACGGTCCGACCGTGCTGTCGACAAATCGCTTAAATCGCTCATGGTGGGTAGGAAAAACATAAGGTTCACTACCCTGATTCGTTTGTTTCGTTTGCTTGGCACTCGTCTGACTCGCGGAAGTATCACCAGCCGTTTTAGGAGTGTCCTTGATCCTACGATTGAAATCGCCACTTACCTGTTCAGATGTTTGCCGTGTTGCGTTCAGCTGTGCAGTTGACATGACCTGCTGGCCGCAGAGTGGAACTGCTGAAGCGGCGACGAACATGATGAGCGATACCGCTTGCTTTACCGACACCCGAGAAGTTCGTTTCATCTGAATTTTCCCCCAATGATAGTTATTCAAATCAGCGGCCGAACGCGAGACCGATACTGTATTCGCTGCTAAGCGTCAGGCTGAAATTTGCTCGCACGTTTTACACACTTTCTACCAGGCTCCCGCCTTTGTGCAACTCTGTCGTCGATACTTCCCGTAGGCGCCGTTGGAGAAATCGCCGCTCGCTCTCATTCGTCACCAGCAACAGTGCCTGCTTATAGCTCTTCAGCGACTCTTCCTTGTTTCCCAGACGACGCAGGAGATCCGCCCGCGCGGCGTGCAGCAAATGATAACCGTCGAGCACGCCACTCGCTGCGAGCGCATCGATCAGTCGCAGCGCCGGCGCCGGTCCATCCCGCATGGCGACCGCCACTGCGCGGTTCAGCGAGATGATTGGTGACGGAGATAGCAGCTCAAGCCGATCATAGAGTCGGACAATCTCCGCCCAGTCGGTATGCTCTGCGCTGGTCGCTTTGCAATGCTCCGCTGCAATGGCCGCTTGTAGCGCAAACGGACCCGGCCCGCCAAGCATAGCCTCGTCGACGAGCGGAAGCGCCTCAGCGATTTGCTCTCGGTTCCAGAGCCCGCGATCCTGTTCTTCCAGTACCACAAGATCGCCGGCCGCATCCAAACGAGCTTCCCGCCGCGAATCGTGCAACAGCATCAGAGCGAGCAGACCGGTCGCTTCCGCCGGTGGAGCTGGCGCCATCAGGGCCCTTATGAGGCGGGCAAGACGTATGGCTTCGGCACAAAGATCAGCCCTCAGCAGCGGCTCGCCTCGAGTAGCCAGGTAGCCCTCGTTAAAGACCAGATAAATTACGATCAGCACTGCCTCAATACGTTCGGGCAGATCATTGGTGTCTGGAACCTTGTACGGAATCCCAGCGTCGCGAATCTTTCGCTTCGCGCGCACAAGTCTCTGCGCCATGGTCGTTGCCGGCACAAGAAACGCGCGCGCGATCTCATCCGTCTCCAGACCGCCAAGCGTGCGAAGCGTTAGCGCGACCTGTGCTTCAGGTGCAAGCGCCGGATGGCAACAGGTAAAGATCAAGCGCAAGCGATCGTCAGCAATTTCATCAGTATCGTAGTTCGGCTCCTCGACAGTAGGAATCATTCCCGACTCGACAAGCGATTCAAGTTTTTCATTGAGCCGGGTGCGACGCCGCAGCCGGTCGATCGCCTTGTGCTTCGCGGTCTGCACAATCCAGGCTCGCGGCGACCGGGGCACACCGTCTGTCCGCCACTGATCGACCGCGGCTGTGAATGCCTCCTGCGCCGCCTCTTCGGCCAACTCAAAATCACCAAAATGACCAATCAGCGTGGCGACTATCCGTCCCCAGTCGGAGTGGTACACTGCATCTACAGCCGCATTAGCCTTTGGAAGCATGATGGATAATAAAAACTTTCCGGCGGCCTGTCGATCCGGGCGGTCCTCGTTCGACATACCGCTGGAGCACCCATTTCATGAAATACATGTTGCTGATTTACCACGACGAACCGGACTGGAATGCGCAAACAGAGGCGGAGCATCAACAGATTTACGGTGAATACCGCCAGTTGATCCAACAGCTTCAGTCCAACGGACAATATCTGGCGGGGGACCAGTTGCAACCGTCCACAACCGCAAGCAGCGTTCGCGTGCGCGATGGCAAGCGGCTGGTAATAGACGGTCCCTTCGCTGAGACGCGTGAACAGATTGGTGGCTTCTTCATTGTCGAAGCGAAAGATTTGGACGAGGCAAACAGTATCGCCAGCCAAATTCCGTCGGCCCGCAATGGTGTCATAGAAGTGCGGCCGGTAGTGGAGACTGAGTAGGGTCGGTGCAGTAGCCCGACTGTCAAGGAGGGCTTGTTGTGCTCAACGGCGCGGGCAATAAAGCCCTCCTTGACTTTCGGGCTACTGCACCGAGGCTAGGCGCACGGCCCGGCGGTCATAACGGGAAACAACTTCCGGAGGCACACAAATATGAAATACATGTTGTTGGTTTACTTGGCCGAGGACGCGCTGA
>DATLBQ010000044.1:0-9447 GCA_035526805.1 Pyrinomonadaceae bacterium | reverse complement strand
CCAACCAGACCGGGCAAGACGGTGTAGTCTCTGAGATCGAGTATCCGCGCGTTGGGCGGGATCTCAGTATCGGCGTCTGGCCCGATTGATTTGATCTTGCCATCGGCGATGATGATGGTCTGATCCTGGCGCGGCGCCGCGCCGGTTCCATCGATGACACGTAACCGGGTCAGTGCGATCACTGGCGCCTCGATGCGGACAAACTGTTGGCGCTCAGACGGAGGCGTCTGGGCCAGGCAACTGATGTAAGCGCTCAACAGCAAAAGCAGGACGCTGGTTGTTTTCATGGGTTTCTCCGGCCAGAGAATAGCAGCAGATAGGGCGCAGTGGGCAGTGAGCAGTGGGCGGTCGCCAGAGCCAGCGACCTAGCCGCAGATTTACGCGGATACGGCGAGGATAGAAGGGAAAGCTAGACAGGCAGTAATGGCCTGTCTTACTAGATGGTCATTAGCGGCAACGAGCGATACCGCTTTCCCGTTAGCTTGGCCAAAGCGTTGACTACGGCCGGTGAGATCACTGGAACCGGTGGCTCGCCGCAGCCGGTTGGCGTATCGGTGCTGGGAACAATGTGAACATCGACCATCACCGGCGCATCCACTATGTAAGGTGGCGTGTAGCCGTCGAAGTTTCGTTGTTCCACGCGGCCATCTTTCAAGGTGATCGCGCCCTTGGCCATCAGTTGGGTTACGCCGAAGGCAATTCCTCCCTGAAACTGGCTCTCGATTGTCAGCGGGTTAACCGCCAGGCCGCAAGCAACCGCAATTGTCGCTCGATGAATTTTTGGACGTTTGTTTTCGATCGAAACGTCAACGGCGCACGCTACAGCTGTCCCAAAGCATTGGTGACACGAAATGCCGACCGCGTGTCCCTTTGGCAACTTGTTTCGCCAGGCGGCGCTTTTTTCGTCCATCAGATCAAGCACACTACGCAATTTCTTTGCGTCAGGTTTGAGGAGCTTACGACGATAGGCGATGGCGTCGATCTTTGCTCGCGTGGCTAACTCGTCAATCAGCGTCTCCATGACGAATGCCGTGTGAGTGTTGCCTACGGAGCGCCACCAAAGCACCGGCACGTTAACGGTCGGGTGATGTGCGGAAACATGAAAATTCGGAATGTTGTAACTGGTATCTTCGACACCTTCGACGGTTGTTCCATCGACGCCGTTCTTGATCATCATTGCCGCAAACGGAGTCCCGACAACCAACGATTGCCCAACGATGACGTGGCGCCATGCTGCCGGCAAGCCATCAGGCCCAATGCCGATCTCGACGCGATGCGCGTGCATGGGACGATAGTAACCTCCTTGCACATCGTCCTCACGCGTCCAAACGAGCTTGACCGGCGTGCCACGGAAACGCTTCGCAATCACAGCCGCTTCGCGCGGCACATGTGAATCGATTACTGCGCGCCGGCCAAAACCGCCACCGGCAAACTCAGTATGGAAAGTGACTTGTTCAGGTTTGAGGCCGAGAACCTGGGCAATCACCATTTGGTCCATCGTTTGAAACTGAGAGGGAACCCACGCCTCCGCCGCGTCACCATCAAAGCGAATCGTGGCATTCAAAGGCTCCATGGGTGTGTGAGCCAGGTAGGGAAACTCATATTCAGCGGCAATTTTGTTGGCCGGAGTGATAGCAGCCATTGCCTTGTCATTGCCACGCGCAACGGCCACGTTGCCCGTCGTGCGAGCTAGTTCTTTGTACCTGGTCCGCAACTGCGAACTGTCTGCGTATTCAACTCCTGATAAATCCCAATCGATCTTTAGTCGATCGCGCGCCTGCTTTGCGGTCCAGAATCTATCGGCGACGACCGCAACACCGCTGCCCTTGACGAGCGGGATCTCGAACACGTCGCGTACGCCTTCCATGTTACGCGCCTCGTTGTCGGTCACACTCTTAACGCGTCCGCCAAAAACCGGCGGATGAGCTATAAGGGCGACCTTCATCCCGGGAAGATCCAGGTCGAGTCCAAATTTCTGCGATCCATCACACTTCGCTCGGCTATCGAGCCGCCGAACTCTCTTGCCAATGAGCCGAAACTCTGAGGGATTCTTGAGACGTGCTTTTTCCGGCACAGGTTTTCGTGCGGCGTCACTGGCAAGTTCGCCATAACGAGCTGAACGACGAGTTGATTGCGTGCCCGGGCCGTATACAACACTATTTTCCGTGCGGCACTGGTCGGGCGTTACCTGCCAGCGATCAGCGGCGGCCGCGATGAGCATCGCGCGTGTCTTTGCGCCCAGTTCACGATACTGCTGAAACGAATGCGCGATAGAGCCGGAACCACCTACCATCTGAATGCCGAAAACAGGGTCCTTGTAAACATCCGCTGCCGGCGCAAGTTCAGCGACCACCTGCGACCAGTCGGCGTCCATCTCATCGGCGAGGATCATCGGCAGCGAAGTTTGCACGCCCTGACCAAACTCGAGACGATTTACCGTGATTAGGATTGTCCCGTCGGGTTTGATGTGAACGAATGCGTCCGGAGGATAGACTTTCGCCGGTGGCGTTTGGGGCGCTTGATTTCCTTCCTGCGCTAATGCGGGAAGATCGAGGAACAAAGAAATCAACAAACCGCCGGCGGCCGCAGTGGAGACACGCAGGAAGCTGCGCCTATTCAGGTTCACGTCATCGTCAGTTTTGAATGCTGCTTGCACGGGACAACTCCTTTACTTTGGTTTTGGCTCCTTTACTTGAGTTGTTGAGAAGCGCTCTTGATAGCCTCGCGAATGCGAACGTAGACTGCGCAGCGACAAAGATTTCCACCCATCGACTCTTCAATATTCGTGTCAGTCGGTTTGGGAGTGGCTTTCAGCAGCGCGACCGCACTCATGATCTGGCCGCTCTGACAGTAGCCGCACTGCACTACATCTTTTTCCACCCAGGCGTCCTGGACCACGCGGCCGACGGGATCTGTGCCGATGCCTTCAATCGTTACGATCGGTCCCCCAATCAGCGAAACCGGCACGACACATGAGCGGGTTGCTACGCCGGCAACGTGCACGGTGCACGCGCCACACGCGCTAATTCCGCAGCCATATTTGGTCCCCGTCATCTTCAGTTCTTCGCGTAAGACCCAAAGAAGCGGCGTCGACGGATCGACGTCTACCTCCTTGCGTTGGCCGTTTACGGTGAGTCGATAAGTTGCCATGGTGAACCTCCTATTTGGTGCGCGGGCATGGTGTGCCCGCCTCGACCCAGGTACGAGTAGCGGCGACAAACTCCGCATGTGTAAGCGGCGGCAATGTTCGACTCGTGCCATCAGGTCGCCGTCCCGGATTCCAGGCCCAAAGAACGAGCTCAGCTTCCTCGTGATGCTTCAACAGCGCGCGTCCGTCCATATTTTCATTCCGCGATCGGTCCGTCACGGCGCCGCACACCGCCCCGCTCGACAAAGGCTGATCGTTTAGGTCTTGCCATCTCATCGAAAGCGGCGCCAGATGCCAGTTGGGTCCGCCGGGCACTCCGGTACTATCGGCATTCGCCTCCTGATGGCAACTCACACAATTCAATGCGGGAACGCCTTTGCCCTCCGGCCCACCACGGATGACGTTGGCGAAATGACGGTGGCGATCATCTCCTTGCTGTGGATAATTTGTCGCCGTGTGACAGTTGATGCAGCGAGGCGAAATCAAGACCGAATACACTTGCTCCCACCCAGCCAACCCATCGGCGCGCCTGGCTTCAGACGAAAGGGTTTCGCGTTTCCAGGTCTTGAAGGTGCCATGTGTTGACATGGCCATCCCGGTTGCTAAGACAACAAGCATGAAAACGAAAACTCGAAGCAGCAATCGGTGGGTTGCTAACATATTGCCTCCTTCCAACACGATCATTCGAAGATCGCTCGAGGGTGCCGGTTTCATCCAAAGACTTGTGGGGGAATTTACTTATAAACCAAGATGCTTATTTTGAGAAGCAACATTATTCGCAGGACCGAAATCTACCTACGGGACCTTCTTTTGAGGCGTCAGGTCGTGTTAACCGGGACGGCAACTTTGGTAACATTGAATCATGCGATTAGCCTTTATTCTCTCCTGCGTCCTCATATCAGCAACCGTTCCGTTCTCGCAGACGTCTAACACTCCGTCTCACGTTTCATTCGTTCGATCAAAGGATGGCACACGCATAGCCGTTGAATGCACGGGCAAAGGGCCAAGTCTCCTGATTGTTCATGGCGGCACGGGTGACCGCAGTCGTTGGAAGCCTCTACTGATTTTGTTTGCTTCCAACTTTACAGTTTGTGCAATGGATCGCCGCGGTCATGGCGAAAGTGAAGCCGGTTCGAACTACAGCTTAAGGAAAGAACCTGAGGATGTCACCGCCGTCGTTAACTCTCTATCGGGCCCGGTGTTCGTACTGGGCCATTCAATTGGTGGGGTCTGGGCGCTCGAGGCGGCATTTCTTACAAACAAGATCTCAAAGTTAGTTCTTTACGAACCACCGTTGCAGGATCTCGATCACACTGCCGTTGCCGGCCGGATGGAGAAGATGATCCAAGTGGGCGATCGCGAGCAGGCGTTGGTGACGTTCCTGCGAGACATCGTGATGCTCTCGCCGGATGAAATCGCGGCGATGAAACGTCAGGCAGCGTGGCCAGGTCGCGTCGCTGGCATTGATATACAGATTCGCGAAATTCGAGCAATGAGTAAGTATCGTTTTGATGGAAAGCGAATGAGGACATTAACAGTGCCAACCCTTCTCCTTGCCGGCAGTCGAACCGCTTCACCACAATTGAAACAGGCAACCAGCTCGTTAATGGATACATTGCCCAGGCGGACTCTCGTCGTGTTTGAAGGTCAGGAACACAATGCGATGGATAAGATTCCGCAGCAGTTTGCTGAGACCGTCACAAACATTCTGCGTGACCGCTGAGCAGTAAGCAGTAAGCAGTAAGCAGTGAGCAGTAAGCAGTGAGCAGTAAGCAGTAAGCAGTAAGCAGTAAGCAGTGAGCAGTGAGCAGTAAGCAGTAAGCAGTAAGCAGTACGCAAATGCTCTTCGCTGCGCTCCTGCGGAGCGCGAGGAATAGGGTGACTTCGGGCTATAAACATTTTGCCTCGCTGGGGCGAAATCCGTTCTGCGCATCGTCACCCCTAACCCTCTTCCATTAGGAGCTAACGCTCACACCTTTGCGTGCGATGCCGTTTTGAACATGCCTGGCTGATAGCCCCCCGCCGTTGTGCGGAACGCAATGTTCAGACGGTTCCAACTGTTTATCGCCACCACGGCGAGCGTCAGGGTCGTTAGCTCCTGCTCGCTGAACTGCGCGCGCGCCTGCTCAAACACGTCGTCGGGAACGTCTTTGTTTGTGAGAAGTGTCACGGCTTCAGCCCAGGCGAGTGCTGCTCGCTCGCGCTCCGAATAGAAGGGCGCCTCGCGCCAGGCCTCGAGCACGTAGAGTCGCTGCTCAGTTTCCCCGGCGGCCCGCAAATCTTTCGAATGCATGTCGAGGCAGTATGCGCAGCCGTTGATCTGTGACACCCGAAAATTTATCAAGTCGATCAGCGAGCTCTCCAGACCGCTCTGTGCGACGTGAGCTCCCAGGGCGAACATGGCGCGCATCAGTTTCGGGTCGACCTCCATGTAGTTCAATCTCTGTTTCATCCTTACTCCTTTCAAAATAGTGTGACTTCCTCCTGGTCACACGAAGTCAGAACCGAAAGCCGTAGCGACCGGGTCGGTGCGAGTTCTGGCCCAATGCAAGGCACGACAAAAAACGCGGCTTTGATTTTGCCAGAATCATTCTGGTCCTACTTATCAGTCCGTTGAGATTCCTCGGGAACCACCTCGAGCCTCAGCTTCTGTGTGCCTCTGATGACCGCGAGCGACGACTTATGGCCGATGCTATCTCCTGATAACAGTTTATGAAGATCATCGATCCCGGCAGTCGTGTGATCGTCAAAGCCAACGATAATGTCGCCTTCGCGTACTCCGGCATTTCTTGCCGGGCTATTACCTTCAAAAGACACTACCAGGATTCCGCTCGCAACGGCCAGGTCATAGTAGCGAACGATTCGGCGTGGAAGCGGAACGTTCTGTCCTGCCAGGCCGATATAACTGCGGCTAACCTTTCCGTCTCGAATCAGACGGCTGGCAACGAACTTCGCGGTATCGATCGAGGTAGCAAAACAGATTCCCTGGGCCGGCAAAATCATCGCGGTGTTGACGCCGATCACCTCTCCGCGAGAGTTAACCAGCGGCCCACCAGAATTGCCGGGATTGAGCGCGGCATCCGTTTGAATCACGTCGTCCATCAATCTGCCGGACTGGGAACGCAACGAGCGCCCGAGCGCGCTGACGACTCCAGCCGTGACGCTGTACTGAAAGCCGTACGGATTTCCGATCGCTACGACTAATTGTCCCACCCGAATCTTTTGTGCCTGACCCAGAGAAGCGGGCACCAGATTCGGCGCGTTGATTCTGATTACCGCCAGATCTGTGTCGGGGTCGTCCCCAATCAAATCAGCCTGATACTTGCTGCCATCTGAGAGAGTCACCTCGATCTTTTTGGCGGCGTGGATGACGTGACTGTTGGTCAGAACGAAACCGTCGGGAGTGAAGATAAAACCAGATCCGCTACCACGGGTTTCCTGCGGCATTCGCGGAGCGTTTCCCCTTCTACTCCTAACAGGTTGTTGGACCTCTATAAATACAACTGACGGGCTGACTTTCTCCGCGGCCGCGATAACTGCCCGCGAATACGCATCCATCAAGTCTTCGTCGCCCGAATTGGAATCAACGAAGCCCCCTCGCGTAGCTTGTCCGTTTTCCGACTGAAGCCCACCATCACTCAGTAATTCAATTTCCTGTTGCATGTTCTTTTAGACTCCCTAACCCTTTTACTTGTCTCTCGAACGATCTCATTTTAAAACTCGTTCTAAGATAACCGAAGTTGACGAGGCCTTGTAACCTTTGGGCTCAGAGAGCTGCGTAACAGACGGCGGCAAGCTGAGAAATGTTGCGTCTTTTGTGAAGAAACGCAAAACTAATTCGGGCTTAAGCTCAGTAGATCAAATAACAATCAGCAGGGGAGGGGATCATGGAAAGTAAAGTAATGGAAATCGCGCCGGAAGTTTATCGTATTTCGACCTTTCATCCCGACTTCGGCATTCAACTTAATCAGTTTTTGATCAAAGACGATGAGCCATTCATCATGCATACGGGCCTTAAGAAGATGTTTCCGATCACGCTTGCAGCGGTCGCTTCTCTTATCGATCCGGCGAAGTTGCGCTGGATTGGGTTTAGCCATTTCGAGTCAGACGAGTGCGGCGCCTTGAATGAATGGTTGGCCATTGCGCCCAACGCGCAGGCGGTTTGCAGCTTTGTCGGCGCGATGGTCATGGTGAATGATTTCGCCGATCGGGCGGCGCGTCCACTTAGCGATGGCGAAGTGTTCGATATTGGCAGTCATCGCCTGAAGTTCCTGGCAACTCCTCACGTGCCGCACGCATGGGATGCGGGTCTCTTCTTCGAAGAGGGCGACAAAACGCTTTTATGCTCTGACCTCTTCTTCCATCCGGGAGATCCTGAGCCCTTTACGGAATCCGATGTCGTAGGCCGCGCGAGCGCTTTCAGGTCCGTTGGCTAACGACATGCCTTACACTCCCTACACCGATGCGACTCTGCGGCGGCTTGCGGACCTTGAGCCGCGAACGCTTGCGCTGATGCATGGGTCGACTTTCCGCGGAGATGGTCACACGGCGATTTTGGATCTGGCGGGAGTAATTCAGGAGAAGTTAGGTGACCGCAGGGGCTTCGCTTCGGGAATGTAACTTCGAGAGTTTGGTGTGTACTAAAAGATGATGAGAGCTTTGAGAGGAACACCGCGATGCGAACCGCAGCTGGCGAAAGTCCGTTCAGGCACTCACGGCAGCGGATTGTCAAAAACAATATCTTTCTTACTCACATCTCTCGTATACGAAGCAACGGCCTCGCGCCAGATTTCTTGCTCTCTCACACTTAGCTTCCTGAAGCCGCGTTCCTGGTCGGCGGGAGCGCCGGCTACCGCCTTACGCGCTGTATCCTTTTCCTTGTTCTCCGCGCGCCCCAGAACGTAAAGGAAGTGGTGCAGGTTCAGCCAGAATTCGTCGGTATGGAAAACGAAGATGGGGCCGCTCCGCTTGTCTCGTGCTTCTGCGCGCGACGTTGATGAAGCGAGTTGAGGCGAAGCGTCCAATTGGGACTGGGCGCAAATTGGAAGCGATACCGTGAAGGAGACGACGGCGACGGAAACAAGTCCGAGAATGCGCTGAACCATAATATCTAGTTTCGCACCCTGGACATTAAAATTGAAGTCCGACGCGCGCCGGGTAGTCCGCTAATTTCAGCGATCTAATGCTGCGCACGCTCACCCTAACCCTCTCCCATTGGGAGAGGGGCCATGCTGCGATTCCGCGACATGGCTGACTTCACCGGTACCGGCGACGTTGATAGCGCAGAACGAACTTCTTTCCAATGGATGGCAACGTCGGCCAAGGGGACTGACAGCGCGAGGCAAGCCCAGATGATTGCCTGGACAATTTCAACTCCAAGAGCTTCCCATCCCGTCACTCCCATAACAAAGCGCCCGGCGATGAAGACCAGCGCGATGGCATAACTACGCGTGGCCCATTGGCGATGCAGCGCGATTTTGCGTTTGTATGCGAATAGACCGGCCGTAGCCGTGGCGCCAATTAGCATGAAGGCATCAACTATTGCCAGAACGGTGAAGGAACGCGGCGCTCCGGACCGCTCCTGGTAATACTGTATGTAAGCACCGAGGCGCGAGCACAAATGCCCCGAGCACATACAGTCGTCCCATAACGCGATGCGCCTTGGTGAAGCGCTGTCGCAGCCGATCGGAAAACTGCAGCGGCGCGAACAGAATTACTATGGCGCCGAATATACCGTGTGGCAGCAACCACCACTTAAAGGGCTCGTAGTGTTGCCACACCGGATGCGACGAGTCGACCAGAAACCGTTCATTGTGATAGAGCACGTAGGTGCTCGCCACCGCAATCAGTGTAAAGACTGTGTACTTCGCGTTGAGCTTCATCGGGGACTCCTCTCGTTCTATTCGCTAACGCGAAGTCCGGCGGATTTCCGGGCCACGAATACAGAAAATTATTTGTGGGACAAATTGCTTAACTGGATACAGCAAGCACATTCATGGCCCATTGAATCCGCAGATTATGCAGATTACACAGATTCAAGAGCGGCATCACAGACAAGTGAGAATGATCTTCTAGAACCCGTATGCTTAGAGATCAACTGCTCGCGTTAACGCTTTTGAATCCGTGTAATCTGCGTAATCTGTGGAGGGTGCCGGGTCGCGCTACGGCTATCCTAAAACCCGCCGGTCGAAACATTAGCTGGTGGACATTCGTAAGATTCGATTGATGAAGGCAATCGTTTATCACGAATACGGCTCAGCGGACGTGCTGAAGTGTGAAGAGATCGAGAAGCCTGTTCC
>DATLBQ010000043.1:0-4677 GCA_035526805.1 Pyrinomonadaceae bacterium | reverse complement strand
AACGCGCCATCGAAAAACTCGACTTTAGCGATAGCTGCTGAACCGCTCGCGGTTGCCGTCACGCTTACCAAATTTGTCGATAGAACAGAAATGTTGCTTACCGGGCTGGCGATCGAGATAAGCGGCGGGGTTGGACCGCCTGGTGTGTACATTAAAACATTCGAGGGCGAACTTTCTTGATTTGTTCCGAACGCCGTAACGGTCATGTAGTACGTAACCCCGTTCAGCAGGTCGGTCACGTTGGCCGTCGTGCCGCTGGTGACCGTTAGGATTTTAAACGCCGGGTTCGTAGCGACGCCTGTTGGGAGCGATGAAAAACTCTGCGTACTATAATAAAGTTTGTAGCCAAGAACTTTGCCCGTGGCCTGATCGGGGCTCGGATCCCACGTGAACGACACGGCGCGAGTCGCCGGCAAAACGTGGAGCACACCTGAAAAGATCAGCAAGAAAACCCAACCGGAAAAACGTGTGGCGCAAGTCCGCATGCAAACGCCGTAGCAGGAAGCGGTCCAGCAGCTGCGGTAATACCCCACACTGTTGGTGGTGAAGCAGATACACCAATTCGCGGAAACCCGGTGTGTGTTGCGTAAAGCCTTGTGTATACGAACAAGACAGGTGTCAAATGGGCCAGTTGGCGCATAACCCGCCTGGTCGAAATTCCGATGGATATTGTCACTTGGCAGCGGCGGAATATTTCCCGGTCAACACCACTTTTTCAGCGAATCTTCCAAGGCGTCGCGCACTGGCCGCAATTGTACGCCGGTCGCTAGAATTTTCGAAACGTCGATGATGCAATTTGAGCGCGGCGCTTTGGCAGCGAAACGGTAAAATTCTTCGTCGCTCCGCCAGAACTCGAATGCCCGGTTCGGCTTGAGGATGCGCCGGACCAGCTCGATGACCTCGATCGTGCTGACAGCGCCTGGATTGGTTACGTTGTAAATGCCGAATGGCGCACGCTTTTCCCAAAGGTCGAGGCAGGCGCGGACGAAATCGCCGCGATGTGAGAGCGAATTGATGTTCTCATAGACCTTGGCGTAGTTTTGAATTTTCGAAAGGTAATTGCGTTGATTATTGAATTGGTCGAATGGAATCCGCAGGCGCCAGATGTAACTCTGGCCGACACCCTCAATCGCTTCTTCGCCAAGCGCCTTTGTGCCGCTATAAAAACTGCAGGGCGGCGCGCGAAACGAAAAGTTGGGTACGTCCGATTCGCTGAAGCCGGAAAACATTTCAGGCGACTTCAAAAAGAGGTCGTGAATCGCCGGAACGGTCAGATCTTTTTCAATTCGCGTTGCACCGCCTTCCGTGACTTTAGCCCCCGAAAAAATACAGCCGGAGGAAACATGGCCCCAAGGGATGTTTTCGAGTGCGCAAGCATGCGCAAGCATTTGCGGGACGAGCGTATTGCCCTGAAGCGTGTCGGCCCGGGCCGTTTCGCATGCGTCGACGTTTGGTTTACCCGTGTAACCGGCGGCATTGACAACGAAGTGGGGGCGACGACCGCGCAATAGTTTGAGGAACGCGTCGAAGCACGTGTAATCGAGTTCCTTGCGCGTGGGCGCGCTGAATTCCTGGCCCCGGCGTTGCAGCTCGTGAGCGAAAGCCTGGCCGACGTAGCCGGTGGAACCGAGAAGCAAAATCATTTCGCTATGCCGAACTTAACCTCGAAAGATCTGGTTTTCAATTTGGATTACGCGAAGCGAAGGCTTTTGGCTCCGCTGGGCTGAGGTGCAATTCGCCCTGAAGGCCATTTTCGTGCCGGTGCCGACCGCGCGGACTCACGCCACGCTACCTCCCCTCTGCAGCAACGCGCTGAAGATAGTCGCGATACTCGCAAGTGGGCGTCTTGGCGATCAACGCGTCGAATTGTTCGGCCGTGATGAAGCCGCGGCGGAATGCCATTTCCTCGGGACAACCGATCTTAATCCCCTGGCGTTTTTCGATCGTTTGGATGTACGCGGACGCTTCGTGTAAACTCGTGCTGGTGCCGGCATCGAGCCAGGCGAACCCGCGATTCAGTTTAAAAACTTGAAGTTGTCCCTTGTTGAGATAGGCGAGGTTAACGTCGGTAATTTCCAGTTCACCTCGCGCGGAGGGCTTCATCGCTTTGGTAATTGCAACCACCTGGTTATCGTAAATGTACAACCCGGGGACCGCGTAATTGCTTTTCGGCCGTTTCGGTTTCTCCTCTAGCGAAATAGCGTGGCCATTCTCATCAAATTCCACAACACCGTACCGCTCGGGATCGTGAACCTGATACCCAAAAATGGATGCGCCCGCGGTGAACTTCTCGAACGCGCGCTGAAAAATGTCGCCTCCGTAGAAAATATTATCGCCGAGGATCAATGTGACCGGATCTTCGGCTATAAAGGATTCAGCTATCAGAAAAGCCTGGGCAATGCCGCCCGGCTTCTCCTGCTCCCGATAATCGATTGTGATGCCCCAATCGGATGCATTGCGAAACAGTAGCTTGAAACGCGGAAGATCATGGGGCGTTGAAATCAGGCAGAACTCCCGGATGCCGCCGTCAATCAACGTGGTCAGCGGATAATAAACCATGGGCTTATCGTACACCGGCTGCAACTGCTTGCTCGCAACCAGCGTCATAGGATAGAGCCGCGATCCGGTCCCGCCAGCCAGTATGATTCCTTTCATCACTGTGATAGAACGATTCGTATATCGACGTTCAACAGATGTTGCTGGGAAGAGCCATTGATCACCCGGTTACTGTCGATCATTTGGTCTGTTTGTCGCGATCGCCATCACCCACGGACTCGCAAACGGGAAGCGATCGAGTCGGAGTGCCTTCTCGACTCCAACAAATAATGGGACTAGCGGGGAATCGCTCCTGCGGCTGAAAGGGCCCCAGCAGAATCCACGTTCGGATTGAAATTGAAATCCGCATGCGACGGCCCTGGCCCGCCATTGCGCGTAAGATTCACTATAGAAGGGAGAGTCGGGTTTTGAAGTATTGCGACGTGAAATGAATCCCCGGAGCGACCGACGGTTCCACGCGACCGCAGCCATGATTCCGCCCGGCTTGAGGACGCGCGCCGCTTCGGAGAGAAACCAATCGCTGTGAATGACGGGCGCGACTTCAATGCAAAGTAAGAGCGAAAACTTTGCAGTCGGTTCAGGAATTGTCTTGTCGCGTGGATCCACCAATCGACAATTTGCAGCGGGAACTTTTTGCTGGCAGACATCCAATGTGTCACGATTTACGTCAATACAAGTCATTTGCCAGCCCTGATCGGCCAACATTTTTGACCAGCGTCCGCCTTCGCACCCAACTTCGATTGCGTCCCCTGGCAGCTTCGCCAGCGAAGAAGCCATGTTAATTGCATGATGCTCGACCTTGGTAACATATTGTCCCCATCGGGAAAGCGCCACGCGCTCCCAATCTGTTAACTCTACACTCATTCTCTATCCTAATCGCGCCGTTCATGGCAGTTTGCTGTGCACTTACGGCAAATACTCTTCAGCACAGCTGGTTCATAGCGCTGGCTTAAAAAAACAGCGCGCATAAAGGTAAGCGACTGTTTGGCCAATAACCTCCCGCACACCCGCGCTGGTTCGCCACCAGTGGCGCGAATCATATTCCCGCTCCTCGAGAGCGATAATGCCGATTTTTACATCCGGGGCAAAGGCCTTTTTGTAAAGCAAGCGCGAACGGCGAGCATGCGGCCCGGTCGTAATTAAATTTAAAGAGTCGAAATTTAGCTGCCGTTCGGCGAGATAGGCCTTGACGGCGAGAGCGGCATGATAGGTTCGATCTTTTTGCGCAACTTTGGGATAGAGCGTCGCCAAATTCGATTCAGGCACGCCCTTGGTTATTAGCAATTGCGCCAGCCATTTGCCGTACGAGAGGCCGGATTCGTAGTCATCGGGTGCATCGAAGAGGGGCCTAACAAGAATTACCTGATCATAATTGCCTGAACGGAATTCGGCGGCCACGTCATTCATGGTTGACGGCGGGGACCAACCTTCGATGACCAACAAGCGTGCGGATAGTCGCTCCGTCGGGGCTAAAAACGGATGAATTGTGAGGCCAACGAAAAGCGTGAGCGCCAAGATGAGAACAACCGCCGCGAGCCAACCGCGCCAAGTAAGTCCCCACCGTTCTTTGCGAGCGAGCATACCGCACAAGGTGCGATTGCGACGAACGCCCGGTTTGTTCGTTTCGGTGGAAGAAGACCGGAAGTTCATTTTACCGGCGTTTTGCACAACGGTAGAAGAAAAGGTTCAAACAGTTCCGAAACTGGCTGCGTACGCCCTTACCGTCTGCGGATTTTCGGAAGTGTTTGCACCGATGGCGGTGTCGCCCACGCGGGCCCCAGGATACCGAATCATCATCAAGATAACTGTGAACCAAAGCGGTGTAGGCCGAAAATATTCGGTTTCCGAAAAGTTTCGCACGATAGCCAAAAGCCACAGAGTAAGAGCGACAGCGCCAAACGTTGAGCCAGAAAGCAATTCGGCAATGGACTTCCGAGCCCAGGATGCAAGTAAAAGGATAAGAAGAGCGAGTCCGATAAATCCACAGTCCAAGGACATTTCAATGAAACCGTTGTGAACAGTTTTAAGACTTCCCATGAATAAGCTACTGATGTCTTGAGCCCCCTGGGTGTCCCAAAAGGAGTAAAAGCCACTCCCAAAAAGCGAGTCGACGCGTTGTTG
>DATLBQ010000042.1:0-6645 GCA_035526805.1 Pyrinomonadaceae bacterium | reverse complement strand
AGACCGGTTTTCATGTGCCGCATCGCTTTACTGAAGGTTACGGCATTCAGACCGCAGCACTTCAAACAGCCGTTGCGGAAGGTTACAAGCTGGCCATAAGTGTGGACTGCGGCATACGCGCTCATGATCCACTTTACTGGGCGCGAGACAACGGTCTGGATGTAATCATTACCGATCATCACTTGCCTGACGAAGGCGAGGGAGTTCCACCTGCCTTCGCTGTCTTGAATCCAAACCAACGCGGTTGCAAATATCCAGACAAGAGCCTCGCGGGCGTCGGCGTAGCCTTCAAGCTGGTGGATGCATTATTTCGAGCCCGCGGCAGAGAATCCCACATCAATGCGTTCCTGAAAATTGTGGCGATCGGGACAGTCGCTGACGTTGCCAAATTGACGGGAGAAAACCGCACTATTGTTGCACTGGGTTTGAAGGATCTCTCAAAGGCTACTAACCCGGGATTGCGCGCGTTGATGGAAGTTGCCGGATGCGACGACGGCACGGCGATGACGGCCTACGACATTGGATTTCGATTGGGACCCAGGATAAACGCAGCCGGTCGCATGGATGCGGCGCGCGCCGTCGTGGAATTGTTCAGCACCAGAGAAATTGGGGAGGCGCGGCGTCTGGCCCTCCATTTGGATACGCGTAACCGCGAACGCAAAGAAGTCCAGAAACAGATCGTGGATTTAGCGATTGCCGAGTTGGAAAACGCTGCCTTGGAACCGGCGAATTCTTACGTGGCAGTAATCGCGGGGCAGGGTTGGCATCGAGGTGTAATTGGCATTGCTGCCTCCAAAGTCGCGGAGCGCATCAATCGACCCTGCGTTGTCTTTTCAATTGACGGCGACGTGGCGCATGGCTCAGGCCGCAGTATCGAACCTTACCACCTGCTTAACGGATTGACCTCGTGCGCGGATTTGTTTGAAAAATTTGGCGGACACTCTCACGCCGCCGGCATCACCATCAGGCCTGAACGCATTGGCGAACTCCGGCGGCGTCTAAACGAACACGCAGCCGGCTGTTTGACCACGGAAGACTTGCAGCCTTGTGTTCGTATCGACGCGGCGTTGCAGACGCAGGAAATCACATTCGAATTGGTCGGCGAACTGCAAACACTTGAACCGCACGGTGCCGGTAACGCTCGTCCTGTCTTCATGGCTCGAAACTTGTGCATCGTCTCCGAACCGCGTTTAATTGGACAACGGCATCTAAAGTTGAGTGTTGCTGGTCCGAAAGGGCGTCCACTGGAAGCGATTTGGTGGAATGGGGCTGAGCAAACGGTACTGGTGAAAAATGGCATCGATATGGCTTACACCATCGAGACGAGCAGTTGGACCGGTGAAACGTTTTTGCAGTTGTCAGTGCAGGATGCGCGGAGCGCGACCGCAGATCGATGACCGATGACCGCCGACCGGCGACCGGGCATCGTAGTTGAATCTTAGGATATAGGTCTTCAGGATTTTGAAGTACCGGCGGTCAGCGGTCGTCGGTCATCCGTCGTTTTATTTATGCAAGAGATTACCAGGAAAAGAGCAATTGCTATCGGCTTGCGTGCACGCGCGCCGGTGTTCGTACGCGTGGGAGCTCTGGCGATCCTGGCGGCGGCGCTCGTTTTCGTAGCGATCTCCTACTACCGCCTTCGCAATAACAAACCTTTTCGACTCAAATCTGAGACGCCTGAGCTCTCAAAGGAAATCAAAGGTATCGTTGAAGGCTACGAGCAAAAGCTGATGAAGGGTGATCGTTTATACCTTTGGCTGCGTGCGGCGCGCGATATCACTTTTACCGACGACCACCACGAACTGGAACAAGTCAGTCTTGCCGTTTATCCACCGGTTGGCGACAAGCCCGATCAAATTGCGGCTAGCCGGGCCATCTGGGATCCCCAGAGATCTATCATCTCGTTCCTCGGCAACGTAAAGGTTGAAACGAAAGACGCTTTGAAAATTAATACCGAGGCGATTGTTTACGATCAAACTAATGAAGTCGCAGAAACTGATTCTCCAATTTCATTCGAACGCGAAAATATTTCCGGGCACTCAACCGGAGCGGTTGTTCACGCCAAAAGCAAGAAACTTGATTTGAAGAAAGACGTGGAGATCACTGTCGCGCCTGCCGCGTTAAGGGCTGCAAAAACTAAGGCGGGCTCGACCCGTTCGCGGCCCGTTACGATTCGTTCCGGGCAGGCCTCATTTGAAGAGACTGCGATGAAGTTGATCTTCGCTGGCGGCGTTACCGCCGAGCAGGATCGAGATTTCATGAGCGGCGAGAACCTCTACGCCACTCTAAATGAGCAGAAGCATCTGCAAAAGTTGGAGATCAGAACGAATTCATATCTGCGCACGATGGAAGAAGGTCGTGCGGCGGAAGTGAAATCCGCCGATATGGATTTTTTTCTGGATAGAGATCAGCGCCTCGAACGCGCGGTTGCAATGCGTGATGCAGGGGGCAAAACGCTGGATTCCGATTCTGAACTACAGATAAACGGGGCGAATTTGATAGAGGTGCTGTTTCAGGGACAAGGTGATCGAAGTCTGCTCAAGCAGTTGCGTACCGAGGGCCGTTCTGTAATCAATATGTCTGCTCCTAAGTCCAAGGCTAACGATCCACGTTCGGCAAACAAACGGTTGACAGCTGACGCGGTAAAGCTCGTTTGGCGTCTCAGCGGTCGCGATCTAGACAAAGCCGAGGCAATCGGGAACGCGGAGTTGTTTGTGGATCCAGTCGTAAAAAACGCGACGACTGATAAGAAAACGCTCACTGCCGCACGCATCGATTGTGATTTCTTTGAAAGCGGGAATATCGCTCGCACCGCCACGGCGACAGGCAGCGCGAAGGCCGTAATCGAGCCGGTGCAGACGGTGGAAGACCGCGGTACGCGCATATTGACATCGCAAAAGATGACGGCCCTGTTTGTGCGTAATACCCAGGACATCGAGCGAATGGATGCGCAGGGTGACGCGAAGTTTAACGAAAATGACCGGAACGGGGTGGCGACAAATATTTCCTATACAGCCGCGGACAACACCGTGCGGCTGCGCGGTGGTGAACCAACCGTTTGGGATTCACGCGCGCGAACGAAAGGCGTCGAACTTGATTCTGATTTAACCAACAAGGTTTCGTATAGCCGAGGCAAAACGGCGACCACTTATTACAGCCAGGAGCAGACAAACGGCGCCACCCCTTTTTCTAAAGTTAAGAGTCCAGTGTACGTAGTCGGCGACCGGGGCGAGTTTCACAGCGACTCCGGGGTGGCGATCTACACGGGAAACGCGCGTGCCTGGCAGGACGACAATTTTGTTCGCGCCGACCGGCTAACGATTTACGTGAACAGCAAGCGCATGGATGGTAACGGGCACGTCCAGAGCCAGATCTACAACGCGCGCCGGCGGGCTGCAGGCGCGAATAATACGGTGCCCGTATTCGCCACTGCGGATTCGATGTCGTATTCGGATGCCAATCGCACCTTGCATTACGAAGGCGACGTTGACATTCGTCAGGGCACCGACCGTCTAACTAGCGGGGTAGCAGATGTGTACCTGTTCAAGGAGTCGAGTGATGTCGAGAAGACGGTCGCGGAACGTGATGTTGTGCTAACGCAGCCCAACAGGAAAGGCACGGGCGAGTGGATTCAATATACCAGTGCGGACGAAGTTGCTATCTTGAAAGGCAATCCGGCTCGAGTTGAAGATATGGAAAAGGGAAGCACTGAAGGCGGGCGATTGACCGTGTATATGCGAGACGGTAGAGTCGTGGCGGATGATGCAAGAGGCCCGCAGTCGCCGGGACGTGTAAGGTCAACGCATAAAGTGAAGAAGCAGTAACTTTGGAGTGTGCTGACCTTTCAGCGCTTTGGTCGTTCACGACCTGTCGTGAATTATAGGTTTACCCCAACGTTACGAAAACGAGGGGCGCGAAGTCGCCCAAGATTAAAGCGCTGACCGGTCAGCGCACTCCAAAATAGTATGCAGGCTGAATTGTCGACATTGCGGAGCGTGGCCCCCCAATCATTCAAGGGTCCGTCGGCGTCCGCTTTGGCGGCGACTCACCTGGAAAAGAAATATGGAAAGCGTCGGGTCGTAGACGACGTCGGCCTGCATGTTGAAAAAGGTGAGGTGGTCGGATTGCTGGGCGCAAACGGCGCCGGAAAAACTACCACTTTTTACATGATCATCGGTCTTGAACGTCCCGATGCTGGCACCGTGAGCCTTGGAGATCGGGACGTCACGAAGTTGCCAATGTATCTGCGTGCGCGTTTGGGCCTGGGTTATTTACCGCAGGAGCCTTCTATTTTCCGCAAGATGACGGCCGCGCAAAACATTCTGGCAGTGCTGGAAACGATGGGTTTACGCAGGCGTGAGCGACTGAAGCGGCTTGAGGAGTTGCTGGAAGAATTCGGTATCGCACACGTGCGCAATACTCGTGGCGACGCGTTGTCGGGTGGTGAAAGACGCAGAACCGAAATTGCGCGCGCCATCGCAACCGAACCACAATACATTCTGCTGGACGAGCCTTTCGCCGGCATCGACCCCAAAGCGGTCGACGACATTCAAAACGTCATACTCTATTTACGAAATCGTAGCATTGGAATTTTAGTTACAGATCACAACGTCAGGGAAACCCTGGGAGTAACAGACCGCGCCTATATTATGGCCGACGGTCGCATTTTTCGCTCCGGAGTTCCACGCGAGCTGACTGAAGATGCGGAAGTGCGACGGCTTTACCTCGGCGAAAAATTCCGCATGTAATGCCCAAGTGGTACGGAAGCAAAACTGGCCAGCGCAAAAACCACCCTAATCGAGTATAATCTCCCCGCGCGCATAGCCGCAAAATAACAAAACCAGCGCATATTAGAAGTAAGGAATGTCTCTAAAACTAACTACCAGCCTATCTCAACGACTCGTGCTCACGCCGCAGTTGCGGCAGCGTATAGAGATGTTGCAGATGACGACCCTTGAGCTCACCGATCTGATTCAGCAGCAGATTCTAGAGAACCCCGTCCTTGAAGAAGTGGTGACACAGGAGGAAGTTGGCGAGCTTGCGGAAAAGATTCTGGACCACCTGGCCAGTGCCGATCCCGGAGCCGTTGGTGATGAACCACAACGACTCGAGGCGGTCGAGCCTGAAGCCGGTAGCCCGGCCTCAAATGGATCTGGGGATTTGGATGCAGTTTCCACCACTTATACGGAAGGCGAAGTCGAGGGCGGCGACGGTGAAGGGCATGAAGTTGCGGCCGCCGACCCGAGCGAAGACTCGATCGGGGACGCGACCGTCGGTGAGGAAGGCGCGCGTGATGCGTTTGAAGAGATTGATTTTGGGCGCGAATTTCAGGATTACCTCGACCCTGGGTATAAGACCCAGGAGATCGAATACAAAGAAGATGCGCCCACTTTCGAACAGTTTTTGACACGGCCGCCATCGCTTGCCGACCATCTCGAATGGCAACTGCACATGAGTCCCATCGAGGGGGAGATTTGCGACGCAGCCATCAGCGTTATCGGCAACCTCGACGCAGATGGCCGGCTGAATGCCACCAACCAGGAAATTGCCGCGATGGGTGGCTGGACGGAAGATACAGTTGAAAAGGCAAGACAGGCCGTGATGCGTCTGGATCCGGTAGGTTGTGGCGCGCGTGACGTTAAAGAATGTCTGCTGGTACAACTCGAGGTTAAGGGTGAAAGTGACCGGCTTGCCGCGCGATTAATTGCTGAACACCTGGCGGATTTGCAACAGCACAAGCTGCCGCATTTGGCGAAACAAATCGGCAGCGATGTCGATACGCTGCTAAACGAGTTGCAGTTCATTCGCACACTCGATCCTTATCCGGGCCGGCGTTATTCGGCAGAGGAGCCAATACTCATTTCGCCCGAGATCTACATTGAAAAACTCGATGAACACGACGACGAATACGTGATTTATTTTGCCGATGACGGTAGCCCGCGGCTTCGCGTCAGCCAGCAGTATCAACAGATGCTGGGGAAAGCTGACGTAAGCAACGAGACCAAGAGTTTTATCCGCGAGAAGATGCGCTCGGCCGTTGACCTGTTACGCAACATCGAGCATCGCCGCCAGACTATTTACAAGGTGGTAGAGTCGATTGTGCACCGGCAGCAGGAGTTTCTTGACCACGGCGTGCAGTACATCAAGCCAATGATGCTCAAGGACATCGCGGAGGACATTGGCATGCATCTGTCGACGGTCTCGCGAGTCGTAAACAGAAAATATGCGCATACCCCGCAAGGCGTGATCGAGCTGCGGCGCTTCTTCACTGAAGGCATGATGAACGAAGATGGCGAGGAAATTTCCACTCGTATCATCAAGCTGAAAATAAAAAAACTTATTGAAGAAGAGGATTCACACAATCCCATCACTGACGATCAAGTGGTGAAGATCCTCATCAAAGACGGGATAAAACTATCGCGACGAACGGTCGCGAAGTATCGGGATCAGATGAGTATTCCCGGTTCGCGCGAGCGTCGAGCGGTGGTGTAGCCGCTCCGCCGTGATTACGCGCTGAGAGTTTCGCCCCCTGGAGTTATCAATAATTGGCCAAACAAGTTCGCGCGTTTGGGAAGCATTACTATATCTATCAGGGTTTGAGAAGGGATCGCAGATATGAGGTTTGAGTACACCGGTCGTCACGTT
>DATLBQ010000041.1:0-24743 GCA_035526805.1 Pyrinomonadaceae bacterium | reverse complement strand
CTCTCCATCGCGCACGCGATGAACAATCGTGGCGATGATGAAATTAGATTGTGGGACGAGCAGGACGGATTCTTTTACGACGTGTTGCATCTGCCCCAAGGCAAGCCATATCCGATGAAAGTTAGATCGATGGTGGGTTTGATTCCGCTGTTTGCAGTCGAAACGTTGGAGCCCGAGCTGCTCGAACACTTGCCGGACTTCAAGCGACGAATGGAGTGGTTCATTGGCAATCGGCCTGACTTGATCCAGAACGTCGCGTGCATGCGCACACCGGGAAATGCCGAGCGGCGTTTGCTCTCAGTTGTCAGCCAGGATCAGTTGCGTAGTGTGCTGCGGTACATGCTCGATGAAAACGAGTTTCTTTCGCCATTTGGCATCCGGGCGATTTCGCGATTCCACAAAGACCATCCTTACGTGCTGTCAGTGAATGGCACAGAGCATCGGGTGGACTATGAGCCGGCCGAGTCGAGCACAGGACTGTTTGGTGGCAACTCAAATTGGCGCGGTCCCATCTGGTTTCCGCTCAACTATCTGTTGATCGAATCGCTGCAAAAGTTCCATCACTATCTGGGCGAAGATTTCAAGGTCGAATGTCCCACTGGCTCGGGGCAGATGATGACGCTTTGGGAAGTCGCCGGCGAAATCTCGAAACGACTTTCGCGAATCTTTCTGCGCGATGGCAGCGAGCGGAGACCAGTGTTCGGCGCTACGGAAAAGTTTCAGACTGATCCGAATTGGCGCGACCTGGTTCCGTTCCATGAGTACTTTCATGGCGACAATGGCTCAGGCGTAGGAGCCAGCCATCAGACTGGTTGGACTGGACTGGTTGCGAAGCTCCTGCAGCAGAGCGGGGAGTGACACGCTCTCCTAACTCGTGGCATTCGTCAAACAAACCTCCAGAAATAAGCGAGGGTCTGTAAGGAATCCCCCTTCAATCCGACTCATGATTGTTCGGCCAATCCAGACAAGGACCAACAAATCATGGACGCGATGTCACTCCGGCAACGATTTTCTAAAGAGCCTTCGAATTATTTGCGTGCGAGCGGGCCGCGCCAGAGCGAACGCTGGGCAGTCATCCTGGCCGGAGGCGACGGCACGCGTCTGCAATCAATGACGCGCACCATTACCGGCGATGATCGACCGAAGCAATTTGTTCCTGTCATCAGCGGCGGCACGCTGCTCGATCAGACTCGCTCTCGCGTTGCGTCGTCGGTCTCGCCAGGCCGCACCTTGTTTGTAGTTACCGAAAAGCATCGACGCTTTTATCAGTCTTTGACTCAGACTGTTTCGCAAAATCTTCTGCTTGAGCAGCCTGCGAACAAAGGAACCGCACCGGCAATTCTTTACGCGTTGATGCGCGTGGCAGCGAAGTCGCCGAAAGCCACCGTTGCATTGTTTCCTTCCGATCATTACTTTGCTGACGACGAGGAATTCATGTCGCATGTCGACCTGGCTTTCGACGCCGTGCAGCTGCAACCTGAGACGGTAACTCTGCTGGGCATTACGCCGAGTGGCCCTGAAACTGAATACGGATGGATCGAGCCGCAGCGATCGATTCTCGGCAGTTTGCCTGGCTCAATTACTCGGGTGAGTCGTTTTTGGGAAAAGCCAGACGCAAACGTGGCGCGCTCTCTGATGGACCAAGGTTGTCTGTGGAACAGCTTTGTGATGGTCGGCAGGGTCGACGCGTTACTGCAAATGACCCGTACAGCTTTACCAGAGGTGGTTTCACAGTTCGCCTCGATCATGCCTACGTTTGAAACTCAAGCTGACCGGAAAGCGCTGCATGCACTGTATTCGGAAATTCAAGAGAGCAACTTCTCTCATGAAGTGTTGGCGGCGCGGCCCGACGATCTCACACTATTGAGAGTCGGCGATGTTGGCTGGAGCGATCTTGGCGAGCCGGCGCGCGTACTGGCGACACTGGCGCAAATGGGAATTCGAACCGAAATGGCGCTGTCAGCGAGCTGAAAAATCAGTTTCAAGTTCCTAGTTTCGGGTTTCAAGTTGCCCAAGCAAAAAGAACTCAAAACCTGGGACCTGAAACATTCTTCGAGGAGCAATCCATGAAAGCAATTGCTGTCAAACCGGGAATACCAAACACAGTTCACCTGGCGGAATTACCGGCGCCGAAAGTCACGGACGTGCCGAACGGTCGGGGCGTCTTAGTAAAAGTCTTGCGTGTTGGCGTTGACGGCACCGACAAGGAAATCAATGCGGCAGAGTATGGGCAGGCGCCCGAGGGCTACGATTTTCTGGTAATCGGGCACGAAGGTTTTGGCCAAGTCGAAGCTGTCGGTCCGAACGTAACCGAAGTGAAGCGGGGCGATTATGTCGTCGCAACGGTTCGCCGTCCGGGGTCGAGCATCTACGACCTAATCGGCACCAACGACATGACGACGGATGATACTTACTTTGAGCGCGGCATCAATCTGCGCCATGGCTACATGAGTCAGTACTACGTCGATGATGCTGAGTTCATCGTCAAGATCCCCCAAGGCCTCAAGGAAGTCGGCGTACTGCTCGAACCGACGACCGTCGTTGAGAAGGGCATCGCTCAGGCCTACGAAATTCAGCGTCGTCTTCGGGTTTGGAAACCGAAGCGCGCTGCGGTCATGGGCGCCGGGACAATTGGTCTGCTGGCGACTCTGGTGCTTCGCCTTAAGGGTTTGCAGGTGACGACCTTCGGCAAGACCCCGAAGCCTTATTTGAATTCCGACTTAATCGAAGCGATCGGTGCTACCTATCAATCGACCGACGAGCTTTCAATCCTCGAAGGCGCAAAGAAGTATGGGCCGTTCGACATCATTTTCGAAGCGACCGGTTTTTCACCAGTCGTGTTCGACAGCATGCAAGCGCTCGGCAAGAACGGAGTGCTGGTTTTGTCCAGTGTTACCGGCGGCGATCGCAAGATCGAAGTGCCGGCGGACAAGATCAATCTGGAATTCGTGCTCGGCAATAAGGTGATGGTCGGCACTGTCAACGCGAACCGGGAATACTTCGAGATGGGCGTCAAGGACTTGGCGCAGGCAGAAGCCGAATATCCCGGTTGGCTGTCGCGTCTACTGACGCATCCGGTCAAAGGGCTGGAGAACTATCAGGAGTTGTTCGCGAAGCTTACAAATCCGAACGGCGCTATCAAAGTCTTCTCTGAAGTTGCGGAGCTGACCTAATGGCCAGCAATTCAAACCGACCTAGGAGAATTCTGATTCTGGGAAGCGGCTTCGGCGGCCTCTATACAGCTCTGCATCTTGAAAAGAAGCTTCGCCGCTACTCTGATGTTGAACTCACGCTCGTCAATCGCGAGAACTTCTTTCTGTTCACGCCGATGTTGCATGAAGTAGCGGCTGGCGATCTGGACTTGACGCACATCGTCAATCCCGTGCGCAAGTTGTTGCGCCGCACACATTTTTTCAATGGTGACATCAAGAGGATCGATCTGAAAGAACGTCGCGTGATCGTTGCTCACTCTGATGACAATCACGATCACGAATTGGCTTATGACTATCTGGTCCTGGCGCTCGGTTCAGTTACGAACTTCTACAATTTGCCGGGCCTGGCCGAAAACGCACTGACAATGAAATCGCTGAGCGATGCGATTCGCTTGCGCAGCCGCCTGATCAAGAACCTCGAGGAAGCAGACTTTGAATGCGCCTGCGAAGATCGTTCGCGGCTATTGACCGTGGTGGTAGCGGGCGGCGGTTTTGCCGGCGTCGAAACAGTAGCTTCCGTGAATGACTTTGTGCGCGAGGCGATTGAGTTCTATCCGAAGCTCTCCGAAAAAGAGTTGCGAATCGTTTTGATCGAAGCAACCGATGTGATCTTGCCGGAACTGGGTCCGCAACTTGGCGCGTATGCGCGCAAAAAGCTTGCTCGTCGCGGGGTGCAGTTTCTCATGAACACCGCGGTCAAGAGTATCTCGAATGATGAAGTCAATCTGAGCGATGGGACTTCGTTTAAGACCAACATGTTGGTTTGGACGGCAGGCGTTTCTCCGAACCCACTGCTCGACATGTTGGACTGTTCCAAGGAACGAGGTCGGTTGGTCACAAATGAATTTCTTGAAGTCACAGATTATCCCGGAGTCTGGGCGCTCGGCGATTGCGCTGCCGTGCCCGATCCGGCCACGGGCAAATCCTGCCCACCAACCGCCCAGCACGCAATTCGTCAGGGAAAGGTAGTGGGTGAAAACATCGTCGCCGCCATCAACGGTGGCCGGCGGCGACGCTTCGAATTCAAGACAATCGGTGCGCTGGCTTCGATCGGCAAACGAACAGGTGTGGCTCGCATCATGGGTGTGAATTTTTCCGGCTTCATAGCCTGGTGGTTATGGCGAACGATTTATCTGAGCAAGCTCCCGCGCTTCGAAAAGAAAGTGCGCGTCGCACTCGACTGGTTCCTGGATCTCTTGTTTTCGAAGGACCTTGTGCAATTCATGGATGTGAGTATGCGAGTTGAGAGGCCAGTACTGATCGAAGCCTCAGGGGATGATGCTGAAAGTCGCGCCGCTTAACTGCGTTCTCAGAAAGAAGGTAGCAATGATTGAAATAGATCAGGAGAGTTGCCGGAATCTCGAAACGGCATTGTCGCGCGAATGGCTCGAGACTAACGGCATCGGTGGGTTTTCCTCATCGACGATCACAGGACTGAACACACGCCGCTATCACGGCTTGCTGACTGCCGCGACAAAACCGCCAGTTGGACGACTAGTCTTGCTTTCGAAACTCGAAGAGACACTCATTATTGATGGTCGGCGCTACGAACTATCAGCTAATCAGTATCCGGGCGCCGTTCATCCGGAGGGCTTCAAGTATCAAACCGGCTTCCGTCTCGATCCGTTTCCGGTTTTCACCTACGAAGTTGAGGGAATGCGTTTGGAAAAGCGTGTGTTCATGGTGCAGGGAGAGAACACAACGGTTGTGCAGTATGAAGTGTCGGTGCCCCCTGAAGGTCGGACTGCTGTCCCGATCGTTCTAAAGGTTCGCCCGCTTATCGCATTTCGCGATTATCACAGCACGACACATGAAAATGGCGCACTGAATTCAAACGTGGAAACTCAAGACGGATTGACGACGATCAAGCCTTATAGCGACTTACCTGCGTTGTATTTTGCACACGATACTGCCCAGATCGACGTAAACGGCTTTTGGTATCGCAACTTTCAATACGCAGTTGAGCAGGAACGCGGTCTCGACTTCGCCGAAGATCTCTTCAGCCCTTGCGCTTTCACTTTTGATCTTAACGCGAGTGCCAAAATCAGCATTATTGCGTCAACAGAGCGGTGCGCTGTCGCTAACGCAGACGCTTACGGCAAAGCCGAGATAGAGCGCAAAAATTCATTAGGTGGAAAACTCCCGACCGATCAGCTACCCGGTACGCTCGCGGCCGCAACCGATCAGTTCATCGTTGCCCGCGAACGTTGCAAGACTGTTATCGCCGGCTATCACTGGTTCGCTGATTGGGGCCGCGACACAATGATCGCCCTGCCGGGTTTGACCCTGGCGACTGGCCACGCCGAAATTGCGAAAAGCATCCTGGCGGAATTTGCCGCGCACGTCGATCAGGGAATGCTACCGAACCGTTTTCCGGATGCAGGCGAAACTCCTGAATACAACACGGTCGACGCGACGCTCTGGTTTTTTGAAGCGGTGCGCTCGCTTTTGCAATACACGAATGACTTCGAGTTCGTGCGCGCCAACCTCTATGCGGTGTTGACGGATATTATTGACTGGCACGTCAGAGGGACGCGTTATCAAATCCACGTCGATAAAGACGGCCTGCTTTACTCTGGCGAGCCCGGAGTACAGCTCACGTGGATGGACGCCAAAGTTGGCGATTGGGTAGTCACACCGAGGCATGGGAAGCCCGTGGAGATTCAGGCGCTCTGGTATAACGCCTTGCGCGTAATGGAACAGCTCGCCGCGAAGTTTGAAGACGCAAAGTCGAAGAAGAAGTATGCCGCGATGGCCGACAAGGCGCGCAGTAGCTTTAACAAGATATTTTGGAATGAAGAAGCCGGCTGTCTTTATGATCTCGTGAACGGCGACGACCGCGATGCTTCGATTCGGCCCAATCAGGTCTTCGCAACTAGCCTGGCGAATTCGATGGTTTCAACCGCGCGAGCGAAGAACATCCTGCGCATAGTCGAGCGGGAATTGCTAACTCCACGCGGACTGCGCACGCTTTCGCCGAACGATTCGCGTTACATCGGTCGTTACGAAGGTGACTCACGCAGTCGCGACGGCTCTTATCATCAGGGTACAGTGTGGCCGTGGTTGATGGGTTCATATATCACAGCATATTCAAAAACCTTTGGTGAGAGAGCTGGGCATAAGTTCGCCACTGAATGGCTTAAGAACTTTCATGACCATTTAAGGGAAGCGTGTCTCGGGCAAGTCTCAGAAATCTTCGACGGCGATCATCCACACACGCCGCGTGGTTGTGTCGCTCAAGCTTGGAGCGTAGCCGAGTTATTGCGCGCCGCTCTGGAAAATGTTTACCCAGCAAACGCGCGCCAGTCGCAGCGCCCGTGCTTAGCTTGGGCGCCTTTTTGATTTGAAAATCCCAAGTGGCCAATATGTGACCAAAAATAACTGCACGCTAGGGTATGCGATGGTAAGGAATGGGAAAGAACCGGAAAACGCTTAAATTCTCTTGGTGGCTGCAACTTTTGAAAAGGCAATAACTTAGGTTTTTGCCGGTAGCCTAATTCGCAATGCGGAGGCCAGGAGTTCGACCCTCCTCTGCTCCACCAGAAGCTCTCAATATCAAGCATTTACAGCCGCAACTGGACCATCACCTTTTTTCCTTGGGACGGCGTTTGTGACGCAGCTACAGAGAGACCCACAGGGTTGGATTCGGCTCTATTCGGCTGTATACATAAGCGGAGCAGACTCGGACAAAGAGCGTACTCGCCACAACTCCCGTTATGTCAGTATTAAGGAATGATCCGGACGCCGCACTCGCAATGCGGAGGTCGGGGTTCGATCTCTCAGAACGCAGTGGATCGCCTTGGCAAGATCACGAAGGTTCCTCAGTTACGTCCTGGAACGTGACTGCTTCACGTATCGACAGCAGGTCTTGAAGTTTCTGCGGATCAACTGGCTTGACTAAGTGCCGATTGAAGCCAGCCTCTTCAGAGCGTTGGCGATCGGAGTCCTGGCCATAGCCGGTCATGGCGATCAACCTCACAGCTTTTGTTTGCGGTTGCTGACGTAGACGCCGCGCGACCTCATAGCCGTTCATATCCGGCAAGCCAATATCCAGCAAGACCACCTCAGGCTGATACTCAAGTGCGGCTTCCAGAGCGGTCTGACCGGAGTACGCCGCTTGAGACTCATGACCGAACATTTGCAGCAGCATGACGAGCATATCAGCCGAATCCATATTGTCATCAACTACGAGCACCCGCGATGTTTGCGCGGGTTGTTTCGCTATTTCAATGCGGGGTATTGGCTCTCCTGCCGCAGAGAGTGCTGGTAGCCGCACGATGAACTCGCTACCTTGCCCTAATCCGGCACAGTGGGCCGCGACTGCTCCTCCGTGCAATTCCACAAGTTTTTGTACGAGGCTCAAGCCGATGCCCAATCCGCCTTGCGAGCGATCAAGCGTTCGATCCGCTTGCGTGAAGAGATCAAAGATGCGAGGCAGTAGTTCGGGTGCAATGCCGACTCCGGTATCCCGCACACGCAGGACGACCTCACCGCCCTCTTGTTTGACGTCGAGCCAAATCTGTCCGCCTTCGTCAGTGTACTTGCCAGCGTTGTTGAGCAGGTTTACCACGACTTGTTCCAGTCGGGTTGGGTCGGCTTGTAACCAGATAGGTTCAGCGGGCAGTGACACCGAAAGCTCATGATTGCGTTGGTCAATCAGAGGGCGAACCGATTCTATTGCACGTTCCACGACGCCCCTCATCTCCAGGCGTTCCTGATGAAGTTGAATCCTTCCGGTGATGACCCGGGAGACTTCCAGCAAATCATCAATGAGATGCGCCAGTTGCCCCACCTGACGCTCCAGAACGATCTTAGCTTTCTGTTGAATTGGGTTCTCGGTGTCTTGGAGACGAAGGATATGCAGGGCGTTGAAGATCGCCGACAGGGGATTGCGTAACTCATGGGAAAGCATCGCCAGGAATTCGTCCTTGCGCAGGTGAAGTTCTGCCAACGCTTCCGCCTGCTCGTGCGTTTGCCGCTCCAAACGGCTGCGTTTGGTGATGTCCCGAATGTTGCACTGTATGACTTGGCGGTGATCTACCTGGTAGATGTTGCTGACAAACTCGACTTCGATCTGCTGTCCTTGCTTGGTTTCGAGCGGCAGATCTTCGTAGCGGATATAACCTTGCGCTTGCAACTCACGAAAAGCGGCCTGACTCTCTGACTTATCTCGGAAAAGTCCGATCTGCCAGAGTTCCTTGCCGACGAGTTCTTCTTGCGAATAGCCCAACATCTCTTTGATGAACGGATTGGCGTCGAAGATTTTCCCGGTGTTGGCATCGAGGATGAGGATGGCATCCTGGGCGGTTTCAAAGAGGCGTCGATAGCGTGCCTCGGAAACCTCCAAGTTGTACGCCGCCTGCTTGCGCTCGGTAATATCGCGAATGTTGGCCTGGATGACCGACTGACCGTCTTGCGCGTAAAGGTTGGCTACGACTTCGACTTCACGGCGCTGTCCCTTTTTGGACTCGAGAGGCAAATCGTCGTAGCGGATGAACTGTTTCTCTCGCAACTCTCGAAACGCAGCCTGGCTTGCCTCTTCGTCCTTGAGCAAGCCGATTTCAAACAACTCCTTGCCGATCATCTCTTCGCGCGTGTAGCCGAGCAACTGGGCTATGAAGGGATTAGCATCAGTGATTTGGCGTGTGTCGGGATCGAGAATCAGTATTCCATCCTTGGCGGCTTCAAAGAGTCGGCGGTAACGAATCTCGGAAACTTTCAATGCATATGCCGCCTGCCTGCGTTCGGTATCGTCCCGAAATACAACGACCACTCCCGTTATCTTCTCGCCCTCTCGAACCGGTGAGGAACTATAGACGACGTCGAAGAACGTTCCATCCTTGCGGATGAAAACATCCTCGTGGTTGATTAGAGGTCTTCCTTCTCGCAGGACTTCCAGACCGGAGCAATCATCGGCGGGATATGGTGTGCCGTCGGGATGCTTGTAATGCGTTACGTCATGCATTTTTCTCCCACGCAATTCGTCGAACGTCCAGCCAAACAGTTTTTCCGCGGTGGGATTCATGCCAGTTACCAACCCTTGGTCGTTTACAGTATAAAGACCCTCGCCCATGTTCGACGTGACCGCTTCATGAGACTCCAGCGCACGTCGCAATGCATCCTGCGCCTGCCGACGTTCGGTGATGTCCTCGATAGCGAGGAGAATCAAGTCCGAATGGTTGCCAGGCTCGCGGACGCGTCGAGCATTAAGCCGCATCAATTTGTGCCCGATGGTTTCGAAGTCGAATTCCACTTCGTAATCGTGGATGGGGTGATTGTTGCTCAGGACTTCTTTCAGTAACTCCCGCAATCGGGGAATATCCCACTGCCGATTGCCCAGGTCATAGATAAACTCGTTCTCTGTGCCGGCCGGCGAGACGACGAAGGTCTTGTAGAAACTCCGATTCGCCCTCCTGACCCGGAGGTTCTTGTCGAGAACGAGGAATGGCTCACGTAAAGTCGCAATGATGTTCTCGCAGTAGTCGAGGCTATCTTGCACCAAACGCTCTTGCCGTCTTCGTTCGCTAATGTCTCGGAATACCAGCACCACGCCGGCGACTTCTCCGCTCGCCTTGCGAATCAGCGCGGCGCTATCGTCAACGGGCCTTTCGGTGCCGTCTTTGGCGATGAGCAGCGTGTGGTTTGCCAAGCCGACGATAACGCCTTCGCGCAAGGCACGGGTCGCGGGGCTCTCGACCGTCAGGCGAGTTTCTTCATTGACGATCTTGAAAACACTTTCGAGCGGAACGCCTGTCGCCACTTCCTGCGTCCAGCCGGTCAAGGACTCAGCGACCGGATTGAGAAAAGTGACGCAGCCTCTGATGTCAGTCGTAATCACTGCATCGCCAATGCTGGAGAGGGTGACACGCAACCACTCTCGTTGCTCCTGCAATGCTTCCGCTTCCTGCCCTGACTCTGACGTTTTTCTGTTGGTGTCCATTTGTCAAAACGCCTTGCTAAGGAGAGGTCAACGCGAGGTTATGAAACGAATCTACCGCGAGCCGCGACTCACGGTGCGAGTACCAAGACGATATTATACACCTGCTTACGACGAGGTGTTCGCTGGTTATGGAGGGTGCTACGGCTGTCTAGCTATTTGAAGATACCTTCAAGAGGGGTTCTTTGCTCAAGGGCGCTCCCTGGCAACTTTAGAAGTACCACCGTCGTTGACAGTTAACGGTGCGCTGACAAGGATTGCTCGACCGCTCTGGTTCAATTCTGTTTGGGTAGGCTGGCTTTTTGGTTTCGGCCGCGCCGCGGTCTGGCGTTCCCCATCGAGGTGATTATTCACCTCGTCGGGCGGGGCCAACTTATCCGACGACTGCTCGGACTGATTCAATCCAACGGCATGCAAGTCGGTACTCAAGATGGAGGTTTCGACCGAACTCTCCAAGGTCACATCGTGGGCCTCATCCATAAATTCAAGTTCCGGCTGGTGTTTGAGACATTCCACTATTGGCGCAAACCGCGAAGCGACGCTGACGGTCTGTGCCGTTGGGCAATATGGTCCAGCTAGCTGACCGGTCTCCGGATCAATTTTCACACTGGTAATGCCTCTCGGTTTCGGGAAGGATATGCCGCCCAGACTTGGGCGAATGGCAAGCGCTTCCTTCATGAAATCAATCCATGCCGGAAGTGCCGCCTCAGCACCTGTTAGTCCCAATTGCTCGTTGTCGTCAAAGCCCACCCATACGGCGCACACCAGGTTAGGTGTGTAACCTACGAACCACCCATCACGCGAGGTGCCCGTCTTGCCGGCTATAGCCACATTCTTGAAGCTACCATTTGCCCGGCGTGCCGTCCCGCGTTGGATTACAGCTGACAACATATCGGTAATCATATACGCCGTCGCTGGTTTTATGACCTGCCGGCTCGTAGTGAGTCCATTGACGATCGGCTCCCCGCTGTTGATATCGACAATTCTAGCTATGACGGTGGGCTCGAACATCTCACCGCCGTTGGCGAAAGCAGAATATGCTGCGGCCATCTGCAGAGGCGTCGCCTCAGACGTACCAAGAGCCATTGACGGATAGACTTCTGGCTTGGGTAGTCCAAAGCGAGCAGCGGTAGCGGCGACGCTGGCAAGCCCGGTACGTATCGCCAGATCTACTGTCACAACATTGAGCGAGCGGATCAGACCATCACGCAATAAGACATCGTGCATGGAATAGGCTTTACGGTAGTTGGCCGGCGAATAAGTGATATGGTCATATTGAAAAGTTTGCGGAGCGTCACGGTAAGTTGAGAGAGGTGAAATCCCAGCTTCAAATGCAGTCGCGTAGACAAATGGCTTAAAAACAGAGCCCGGTTGTCGTTTCGCGTCCGATGCACGGTTAAGTTGAGACTCCGCGTAGCTGCGGCCACCCACCATGGCCAAAACCTGGCCCGTACGTACATCTAATGCCACCATCGCTCCTTGTGGCGGCGCCTTTCCACGGGCTGATTTGCTGAGAAGTTCTAGTTGGTGGCGAAGGGCATTCTCGGCGGCGGTTTGCAGGTCTGGATCGATTGTGGTTTGCACACGGATACTTTGCTCGGCACCAGGTTCTAAACCCTGCTGAAGATCATCCATCGCACGATTAACGGCGTCGACGTAGTAGGGAGCCAACTCGTTACTGCTACCCTCGAAGGCTGCGACGTTGACCGGCAGCTCTCTTTCTCTCTTCGAGGCATCAACATCGACGACTCCGTCGCGGGCCATAGCCATAATCACCATATCGCGGCGTAGTCTGGCAGCCTCGGGATGTCGGTCTGGGGCATACCGTGCTGGACTCCGAATCATGCCAGCTATGGTTGCGGCTTCCGCCAGCGAAATATCTCTCATCTCCTTACCGAAGAAGACTCTCGCCGCTTGTGCTACTCCACGAACTCCCACTCCATTCCTGTGACCCAGATAGACCTCGTTACAGTAGAGCGCAAAAATATCCTGCTTGGAGAGTCGTTGCTCCAAAGCCACTGCGATCAAGACTTCGTTAAACTTGCGCCGCAGAGTCTTTTCCGGTGTCAGGTATGTATTCTTGACTAGTTGCTGGGTGATAGTTGAACCACCCTGACCAAACTTTAATGACCCACTCGTGGTCCAGTTGATAAAGGCGCGGCCGATGCTTCTAATATCGACACCGTTGTGCTTGAAGAATCTTCGATCTTCGATAGCAACAATAGCCTGGACCAGGACGGGAGGAATGTCCTGATAGGTGAGCGTTTCCTGCTGACCAGTTTTGAGGCCAGCATCCACTGTTAACAGTTCTGGCTCCAAAGCATAAGAGGAAAGATCCGAGACGTCACTAGACGATATCGAGGCAATGTATCCGTGACTATCGAAGTTGACGTCAATCCATTGGTGCGTTTCCGTTCCCTCGCGTGGCAAGATCCTGATGCTGCTATCGCTCATCTGGAAATTGCCACTCCAGATGTTACTTGCCTTATCCCGCGCGTACCCCGCTCGCTGCAACGATGTTGCAAGCTGCTCTTTGGAAAGGCGCGCTCCCTTTTCAATTTTACGTGGCGCAGCATAGAGCCCGGCGTGGCTTCTCAAATAGCCGCCGGCGATCTGCTGATCTATCAGTTGGGCAAAACTGCGATAGGAGTTGTAAGTGAGAACCGTAACGGTAGCCAAAACTGCGGTAACCACGATCGCGCCGACTTTGAAACAAGTCCCAACCTTTCTCCTTATCGCCTTTCGTTTCCCCTCCCGGTAAACGCGCGGCGTGTTGCGTGTCTTGCACACCGGCATCCGCGTTAGGGTAAGTTCTGCTACCATGCAGGCAACAAGCGCAATGGCTGTGCCGTCCTCGAAAACCTCCGACCTGCCGAGATAATATCGCCCTTAACCTCAAAACCTTCTTGGAAGACCGACTTCCCAGGCACAGAAGGTTTCTCACTAGAATTCAGATATTAGGATATGCATCAAAAGCACGCATCACCCTTGTCGGGTAGTACCGTTGTGGCAAGCGCCATCATTCTCTCAAGTGGCAAATTACGCGCGCTCCGGCAAATGTTGGTGATGATAGTGCGGCAAAGAAGATCAGAGCAAGGCCGCAGCAGACGAAAAGAAAGATGATGCTTGAATAACTGACGGCAAATAGTTTCTTGATAATCTGCAACGCAGGACCTCTCTTTACATAATTGGCAACCCGTATAGGTTAGACGGCCAGGCCGAAACACTCTTCCTGCGGATCGACCCTCAGTTCACAACCTAACGTTTTGAAAACGAGCGGATAATAGATCAGGCGTTCGCGGGCGGCGACGAGTTTATCACCTTGCTTGCCCGGAGTGATCCTGCCTCCTCACCACAACTTGTTCCGATCGGGTCCAATCGTCCTGTAACCAGATAAGCGACACCGATAGCTCATGCTTGCGAACTCTAGCGAAGCGGCTGTTGTCTAAACCGGATAGACGACTGTGCGGAACAGTGGTAAGTTGTAGCCACCATGAACACCACTACGCTAATAATCATTATCGTCGTGTTAGTCCTACTCTTCGGCGGCGGCGGCTACTTCTACCGCCGTGGGCGATAAGGACTACCGCGCAAGAGTCGAACTAATAACTCTGGTGGAGGCGATTGGCTTCTATGATGGCCTCTCCTTCGGCCTGTCAGTAGTTCGTCAATTCTTTTAAGTTGTCCTTGGGGTCAATCTTCTGCTTCAGTTCATCCCGCGAGATTGTTTTCACCATCATAGCCTTATTCTTTCTTTTCTGCGTCCACATCCGGTTCCTGTGCCCAAAAGATCCACGCTGCTCCATTCTTATGTTTCTGGCGCGGGGAGAGCACCCCGCGCTCCTCAAGCAGAGTGCGTGCGCCGCGCTGCATGTTCGCGTACAAACACTGCGTGATGTCTGAGAACTCCCAACCTTAATTGGCAAGGGGAGTCTTAGCGAAGGCACGTTCCATTTTTGCACGTTGTTTTTCAAACAGGGTCACCACCTGTTTAGCCATCTCTTCACACAAGATCCTAAACTCAGCGCACTCCTCAGCCTTGAAGACCGGAAAGTTCGGCTCGTAGTAGCGCTCGGTCGGGTATTTTTTCTCCCACTCTTCGGATTCACGCAAAAGCTCACTCTTCATCATGTCGTTAATGTGCGTATGAACGCTCGGTGGGGACAGGTCGAGCGCTTCGGCTAGTTGCGAAATGGTTCTTGGTTCACGAGCTACGAGGTTCACAATCTCTTCTTTCGTGCCGTTCGGGAGTAGTTTCTTTTTGGTAATGTCGGCCCATGGATCGCTGTAACCGCCAGGTCCAGCCGATACGCACTCACAGGGAAACCGCAGGCCTTTTGAGTCATCAGAATTAGCCATTCTTGCCCTCTCTAGAAGTACAGCGCCGAAGCCGCCGCCTCAATAACAGCTTACGGCTCCGAGACCTCCTTAAAAATACCCAGCCTGGCTTACTTCTTAGAATGATCGAACTTCAAGTCGCAATGAATCGAACGTTACGACTGCGAATTTCTCCGCCACAACTTGCAAAACTCCGCAACTCACACCATTCAAAGGATAGTCTTCGTTCGGTTTCCGTAAGGCATATTCTTTGCTCAACGAGATTGTTCGGATTGGTGCTTCTGGCAGCGCGGAGCTAGATATAACGGAAGGACACAATGATTAACTCAGCAATGACGGTGCGCGAGGTTGCGGTTGAATTGCCACAATCAACCAGACTCTTTGAGAAACTAAAGATTGACTATTGTTGCGGCGGCAACCGGCCGCTGACTGAAGCTTGCTCTGAAATCGGTTTAGAAGTCGGCGAGGTGATAGGAATGTTGGAATCGGTGAGCGAATCCGAACCACAAGCCCACGGCGCGGTAGGTTTTCAGAAGCTTCCATTGCCCGAACTAATCGCTCACATACTCGATACCCACCATGTGTTTACCAAGCGGGAAATGACCCGGCTTGAGTCTTTGTCGCAGAAGGTACTTGCCGCCCATGGCGTGAATCATCCTGAGCTGCATAACGTAAGCGCGCTGTTTGACGCGCTGTGCGCAGATCTCAAGCCGCACATATTCAAAGAAGAGCAAATACTCTTTCCCTACTTACTCGGTCTCGCGCAAGCCGACTCTCAGAATCGGCCAGCGCCATTCGCGCCGTTCGGCAAAGTTAACAATCCCATTCGCATGATGATGACGGAGCATGACGCGGCGGGTGAGATATTGCGCGAGCTTCGAACCACGACCTCGGATTACAGCATTCCAGCGGACGGATGTATTAGCTACCGAACGCTATACGAAGCGCTGGACGCTTTTGAAAAGGATCTACACCACATATCCATCTGGAGAACAACATTCTCTTCCCACGGGCGATCGAGTTGGAAGCTCGGATGACTGCCTAATACTTCAGCCGTTCGTGTGCCAATAGCAAGCAATGAATAAGGTCCACTCAATTACCGCCGAAGCTTTTCTTCCCGATGTAGTAACGCGCTATCCCGCGAGCCGCGCGGTCTTTGATCGCTACGGTCTGCACGGCTGTGGTGGCCAGACGGGACCGCGCGAACAGGTTAGCTGGTTTGCCAGGCTACACGGAGTGCCCATAGACGAGTTGCTGCGTGAGTTGAATGGCGCGGCGACGCAAACTTCCGTCGGCCCCACTGAATTTGCGCCGTCGATTGCCGATACTATCTACCGGCCTTTCTTTTTGGCTGGAATCGCCACAGTGCTAACACTAGGTTGCATGTGGGGAGCAATCAATCTGCTCACTATCGGTCTGAAGGAAAGTTTCAGCAGCATCAACTACTCATGGGAGCCAGCGCATGCACACGCCATGGTTTTCGGCTTCGTTGGCTTCTTTATCATGGGTTTTGCTTATCAGGCTTTCCCAAGATTCAAGCACACTGTCCTTTGGCGACCGCGACTGGCCTTCTCAGCATTGCCGCTGATGATTGCCGGAATTCTGTTACAAACAGTCGCACACCTTTTGTCACCTCCCTCTCTGGTGCTGGAAGTTACCGCAGCGACAATCCAGATGGCCGCCGTAGTCATTTTCGGGACGGCCATCATCATGACGGCGAGGCTCGCTAAGAAACGCGAGGCGTATGACCGCTTTGTTTATGCCGCGCTTGGCTGGTTCGTGCTGGCGGCCGTCGCTAATCCGGTAATCTTCAAATTATTTGAGCTGGCCGGCAGCCGGCAGGAACTGCTTTTCAATCTCGCCACTTTCAATATTCCTTACCGAGATGTGCAGTTGCTGGGAATGTTATCCGCATACATCTGACCTAATGACATCAGAATAGTTGGCGTCCTCACAGAACGTCACGAAGAACTGTTACTCCATCGCCGATGAAGAAAAACAGCGGCGCCCCCAAGGACCACGCAGACAGCGGGCGCAAACTCGTAGGCCAACTTCTCCGGGCGTGTCAGAAAAACAAGCGTACCGTGGCGAACGTGCTGAGGGTATATTCTACCTTCTTCAGGTCGGGGAGAGTTGGGTCGGGTTTCGGAAAATTTAGTGTCTAGAAAAATGTCTGTTGTAATTGTCCCAAAGGCCAAACTAATTAGTAGTATTACCACAAGTCTTTGGGTAGTTGTTAACGCTTTAGGACGTTGCCCTTTTGGCATATTGAAGTTGTCGACTTTGACTTTTGAGGCGAACCTTTAAGTCGAATTTCAGAATGAGTGACTCCTCTGGAAGTTTCAGTGTCATTCCAGCAAACGCCGTCTTATCTTGACGCCTCAGGCATTGTACAGTCGGAAACCTCGAAGCGTTTGGTACTACCGCCAGCGCGGGAACCGGCTGGCGATCGAGACCAGCTGGTTGCGGAAATCTCGGCTGTGCTATTGCCCATCGCTCGTGAGTTTACCATTCGCGTCATATGAAGAATTTGCCCTTTCATTTCAGCACGCGTTGTCACTAGTCGGCAATAATTAAGTGGTCCCCAGCCAGCCGCCACGAAATCCGGCGCGTTGCAGACCTTTGACGATATACGGACATTGCCTCATCAATCGCCAAAGCAGGCCAGAACGGTAGTTCTCGATCATCATCACAATCGGACCCTGGTCCAAGCCGTAATAACCTTGCGAAACCCAGCCTTTGCCTTTACGTTTGCCTGAAGTAAACGTCGGGTTATAGCTACACTTGAATCCGTACTTGCTGGTCATGTCGGGATAATCCTGGTTGATACGTGTGAGAGAAGGAAGTACTACTTCAGGGGCAAACGGCAGCGAGCCGGCAACGGCCCAGGGTGCAAGTGTGCCGTCGTCAGGGCCGTAAGGAATGGAACGCGCGATGTAATTGTAGAAGCGAAACGTTTTGCCTCTGATCTTTCGCACCGCCGGTCCCGGACCATCACTCGCGGTAATCCCCCAGCAATAGCGATCATAGCCCACCAATTTTTTCGGATTACGCATGGCATACGCCTGTTGTGCGTAAATCGCGCGTCGGCTATTTTCAAAATAATCAATTGCCTTGCCGCTCATGTATTCATCCTGGATCCCACGAAAATCAATCCAGAGGTGTGACAGGTGATGAATGAAAAGCGGTCCGCCATAAAGAAACTCGTGACCATAAAGCTTCTTCCATTTATAAGTTCTGGTCCAGGCGCGATAGCTATCCTCAGGAAGAGCAAAAGTAGGAGATGCTAAACCAAGAACATAAAGGATCAATGCTTCGCTGTATCCGGTCCAGCGATACTTGATAAATTTCCTCTCTGGTTTCCACCCGTGCGTTACTGTCAGGCCGCCATTCTGCGCCCAATGCCAATCGGCACGTGCGTAAAGCGCTTCAGCGAGATGGCGAATTTCACGTTCTTCTTTTATATCCCGGTCGAAGAACATTGCCGACGTGAGCGCCCCAGCGAGAAGATATGTTGTGTCAATCGTCGACGCTTCAGAGTTCCAGACGCGTCTTCCTGTCTTCATATCGAGAAAGTGATAGTAAAAGCCCTTGTAGCCGATGGCGTCTGGCCCAGTTCCCTGAGGGCGGTCATGGAAAAAACGCAAGTTGATTAAACAACGTTTGATGGCCTCCTGCCGCGTCATGTAACGGCGCTCGACGGCAATCGGGTAGGTAGTCAGCGCAAAGCCGACGACAGCAATTGAACACGGTGCTCCCTGTTTGGTGTTGTCAGGCACCAGTCCGTTTTCGGGATTCATTTCGTCCACGAAATACTTGAAAGTATCGCGTTCAAGTCTAACTAGACTTTCATCGGTCAATGATGGCTCCAGTACCTTCATCACTGCCTTCTCTTTTCCTCCTGGGCGAGAGCAACTGTTATTGCTGCTACAGCATGTGGGGGCAAAGTTCCTTTAATTTTTTCCGCACTCATTTTATTTAATTTTGAAAGCTCATCTACAGATTTTTCACAGCGCGCAAAGCCGGTAGTGGGTCACTTTCAATTTCCGATTTTCGGTCCGGACAGGATCGACACTTTCCTATTCGATATAGCGAGCCAGCCTCTCAACGACCGACAGCCGGCGTTATTGTGCTCGCGACGTATGACCGACGGTACGTTCTTGCTCACGACGATCACCTCGGTTCAGCCATCGGCGACCTCAAATATGATCGATAAATGCTTGATAGACGGCCTCTCGCGAAGCATTGACGATTCGCGAGGTTCGCGTACTGGCAGCTGAGTTCGCATCTGTCGTGGGTGTTCCCTAGCGCAAAGCGCGCCGTACCAGTTCTGCCGTGAACCCATAGACTAGATGCGATGCCAGCGCGTAAGCGTGCGTCGACACTGGGTACGCAGTCGGTGGTTTTGAGAGTCCCAGGACTGGCACTGCAGTTTCATCCACAACTAACCAGAAGGCTGCACCGAAGGGTAGTCCAGTGCCAGTTGTCACCTCCGGCACAACTTCCGCAACTGCTCCATAAAGGCCACCGACTCCTGTGCCCAAAGCGTAGTGTACGGCTGGTCCGGCAATTTTCTTTTCACCTTCAGTCAGCTTGTGATCAAAAATACCTTCCGAGATGGCTGCTGCAGCCTTCACCGTCGTGTCATCTTGCTCCTCATTATTGTCGGTCGCCGGTTTTTTTTCCTTAAGGTCGCTGCTATGTTCCGACGATTGCACAGTTGTTGACCCATCGTTCGCTGAAAGCTTGATCCATAGGTCCTGAAAACGGTTCATGGTCCAGGACGCGACCAAGCCTCCGATTAGACCCGCGACTAACCCTTTCCACACGTCGCCTTCACTCCGATTGGTCGGGTTTGTTGAACGATGTCCACCAATACTTACGGGACTTGCCATTGTCGGCTCCTTTCTGTTGTCACCTTTGACAGATGTAATAAAGAAAAGATTCGTCCGCTAAACTACAGGTTATCGCTATGGACTCAGCGGCAGACGATCAATAACCTCTGCTTTATCACCTGCCCCTGGCAAAAACTATCGCCTCATCTTCAAGAGACTCATAGCGACTTTAGATATTCCACCAAGTCGGCTCTTTCTCCCGCGGTCAGCCCTAAACTAAAACAAGTGTTGTAGTGGTTAAGAACGTCCAGCAAAGTAGCGAAGCGACCATCGTGGAAGAAGCCACCCCTTTGGTGTGTCCACAGTCCCTTCAGTGGCGATGTCCTGTAACGCTCGTCAGGGGACCGTTTTGCCTGGAAATCATCGATGCAGATTTCCGCGGGCGTGTGCATATTCCAGCCTGGCTCACTGAATAGCGGCGGCACATGACATTCGGCGCACCCAGCCTTGCCAGTGAATATTGTTTGCCCTCGGCTTGCGGCCGCAGCATCAAAGCCTTCATCCGGCGGCCGTGGCGATGGAATGGCAAGTTGATAAAAGTGAAGCGCGGCAAGCTTCGAAGTTATAAGGTCAGGCGTATTACGCACGTTTCCGAAACCATTGGCTGCGGCTATCGGAAACTTTGCTGCGTCGTTCAATCGCGGATCGAAGAAGGTCCCACTCCCGTGCATTTCCAGGTTTGACACAAAAGCGTTCCAATGAGTGACTGAGCCCCAACCGGTCCAGGTATGCAGGTTCACGCCCGCGAGTCCGAAGGCAGGTGGGATTAAAGTGGCACCGGAAACGTTGGTGCCAGTCACCACCCCGTTGGAAATCTGTTGCGGATTGAATGCTTTCCCATCAAGGATAAGCTCCGCGTCAAACTTACCTGGCCCCCAACTTCTCAACACTGTTCGAACAGTATCCTGGCTAACGCCTAAGAGATTACTAAACGGGCTCAAGTCCGGGGCCAGCGCTACAATCTCGCCGACATTGAGATCCCGGTTGGCCCATCCATCCAAACGGTGTCCGATACCAGTCGTCAACGAATTATCAACAGTGGAATGGCACAGGGCACAGGTAATCCCAACGGAGCGCAGACCATTATCTTCGTTGAAAAAGCCTTCGACTCCCAGGACTGCATCGTGCCGAAGCAGTACAAGCGTAACAGCAGGATCACTGAGGTTGACGTTACCCTGTTTCAGTTGCTTTACAAGGCCTCCGGGAAGCGCGTCGACATCTACTTTAAGGCCGAGGCCCAAAGCGGCAATCGGACTTAATCCTGGCCCGACACCCCCGAATTGAGTTCCTTCGATCGCCTGATGTAGTTTGAGCATATCGCCCCAAAACGCCTGATCGCCGAGAGTGTCGAAGCGAAATGTCTCTCTTCCCTGATTAAATAGTTGTTGAGCGTTGTCGTCGATCTGTTTGTTGAAATCCAGTAGTGCCCTGATTCGGGAACGGACTGGAGTGGCAATAAGCAGAAGTGTGATGACCGCTAATACCGAGGCAATGAGCTTGGGCACCTTTGCTATGCTGATGAGTTCTTCAGTGTTAATGCGTCCCTTTTTTTTCGCAGTGGATCTTGATGGATTGAGTTGGGCCGGTTGGTTATTCATAATTCTTCCCCTATTTGAACAAACTGCGTCCGGGGGCGGCTTAGAATCGGGGAGGGAGTTTCAGATGGAGGACGGGCCTGTGCTTTGCGCAAATAACGTAGTCAATGTTACCGTTGCGCCCGCAACTATTTGCTATTCGTGCAGCCCTCGGCCAGGAGGCCGGGGGTAATTCTTTTTAGGGGAAACGGGTTTTAGGGTACGCCCTAATATTGAAATTGTAAAGAAGGAACAATGCCTAATTTTGACAACCTTAGGAGCTTACGTTTTCCGTGTGAATGTGTATCTTCAGGGCTTGGCGGTTACAGTGATCCGTGGGCCGAAATAACGAAAAACAAACTACTGCCTAACGGCACCAAAGAAGAGATTCTGAATCTCGTAGCTCGTGAGCCGAAGACCATCTCGCAGCTGGCGCAAGCTCTTAGTCTGTCCCCACCAAGCGTTCATACGCACATCAATGACATGCTGAAAAGCGAGCTTCTACGAGAGTCAGAAGAGTGGGAGAAGAAGTATCCGACTGAGCGCTACTACGAACCAAACTTTCCTGTTTTCAAGGCGGAGGAATGCGCGGAATTTATCGCATTTTGCGAAGAGATGGGTAGAGAGCTGGTTACTATGTTTGAAAAGAACCGCCAGAAAATGGAACTTGCCTTCCGTAAGACTGGTCTTTCCAAACAGGGTTGGGAATTGTCGGACATAACGCAGTGCTTGTTCGCAAACATGTATCGCCGCGCCCGCACTTTGCTTGAGCAGCGTGGATTGCTCTCTCCCCCTGAGAAACATGCAAACGGTGCAAAGTGGATCTTCTGGGCAGAGGAGACTGAACCGAACGAGCGCAAGAAATCTTAAACAACTGATTGTGTGGATGACCAGGTGGATTCGAACGCGATTGTTAATGAGGTACAGCAGCAATGGCTAAATTGGAAAAACATCTGAAAACGTGAGAAGACGATGACGAATGGAAAGCCAGGAACACTGAAGAGTGGCCGGTCTGGAAGAAAAGAACTAGCAAGAAACAAGGGATCGCAATTCGACTGTCACAGACTCGGAAGGCGGACGTTCACTTGCCGGCTCCAGCCTGTGTGAGGACCCTAACAGTTTCATCGTGCCCGGCTTCCGCTGCCAGCATTAGCGCAGTCTTGCCTTCATCGTTCTTGCTGTTCACGTCTGCCTTGGCGATAAGCAAGGCTGTCACGACCTCATCGTGTCCGAACCGCGCTGCCTCAATCAAGGGTGTATTGCCATTCTCATCGACGCCATTAACATCGACGTTGGGGGACGATAGTAGCGATCTAACGGTGTCGGCATTTCCTGCCCTTGCCGCACGCAACAATGCATCCGTTTCTGGACTGCGAGTAGCTCGTTTAGCAACACCGCAGCCGCAGATCACGAATAGCAGTGAAAGTACGACCATTAGAGTTCCCGGGCGCTGCATCGTCCTCCCTTTGAGCACAACTTGGTAATCTGATTCGGTTTGGGCTGGTTTTCACCATCGGGTTTTTCGCTTAGCCATTCTGCTCCGACTGTGCCATTTCGAATAACCTCCTTACTGTTCCTGACTACGATTTTCCTATTGACGTCATCGGGCTTATGCATTCGGGATGACCGCAATGACATAAACCCGGGATGTCTCCAGGCGCTCCAGCGCAGTATTCTGAACAATACTCGCCGTCTTGACCTGCGGTGCAATTACAGGGTGGATGCGCACATGTGTCAGTCTTCTGTGAAAGATTCATCTTTCGCACCTTGTATTAATAGCCACCGACCAACTTAAGTATGGTTTGCGAATGCTAAGCGGATTAAGGATTCGCTGAAACCACTAGACTGTTTTTGACGCTCTTGACGCCTTCGACACCCTTCGCGACTTGAGCGGCCTTAGTCTTTTGCGCTTGCGTTGCCACCGTGCCTGAGAGAGTCACCAAGGCGTTATCCACGTCAACATTGATTGTCGAGTCCCTTAAATCGTCGGTAGTGGCCAAAACAGCCCGAGTCTTGGTCCAAAGCCAGCCGTCATTGGCGCCCGTGCCAATAGTGCGCCCTAAACGCTTCGCGTCCTCACCAAATGATTCTTTATCTCTTTCGTATTCTTCCCGCGAGATGTTGGCGTTGACGGTCCTTCGACTCGCGTTGCTATTCCTGTTGGCGTTCGCGTTTACATTGGTATTCACGTTTGCATTGCTGACTGCCACGTTGGTGTTAGTGTTAGTATTCGTCGGCGTGTCGCAGCCGACAGCTAACGCGAGAACGGCGATGACCGTGATCATTACCACTAGTTTGCTATTGTTCATATGCTCCTCCCGTGAAGTCGTTCATCCTTTACTTGAGAACTCCTCTGTCGGCATCCGAAGAGGAATAATGCGCTTACTGTCCCGCCGCCGACGCTGCCGCCGTCGGCTCGGACACTTCCTTAACAACTTCGGCCGTCACCCCCGTCTTTCCGCGCAAAGCAATGTCAGCGAGCGCGACTATTCCAGAGCAACAGCCGTCAGCATCAACCACCGGCACACGGCGAATCTTTTTGTCTTCCATGAGCCAGGCGCACTGCCCGACCGACATCTCGGGTGTCACTGTCACGCAAGGTGTGGTCATGCAATCTGCCACAGTTAGATCGAGCGGATTAAGTCCTTTGGCAACCGTGCGGCAGACGATATCGCGATCGGTAATGACTCCGATCAGCCGTTTTGTTTCTTTACTCTCTACAACCGGTATCTCGCCACAGTCATGATCGATCATCATTTGAGCGACCTCTTGTAAGGCGGTTTCTGAAATACAACATGCCGGATCGGCAGTCATAACGTCTTTTACCTTCATAGTGCTTCACCTCCCACAATTCTGAATCTAATTTCCAAAGGACGCATTCCGTTTAAACAATTTGCTCCGTTCGACTTGGTGCTGTGTCTGTCTGACCAGCTTGTCCATTTTCAATGTTCCCAAACCTTATTCCAAAACCACTTCATATGGTTTACTCGCACGAAATCGAAACATTGCCTTGCATCTTTGTACGAGTAGCACACAGCAACACTCAAGGGTGAGTAAGCGAGCAAACCAACGAGGATGATGGGTCTGCGCCAAACTAGTTCCCTTGTTTTATTTGCCTAATTGAAGGCAGTACATGCTTTTTAATAGGCAAGCTGTATACCCCATAGGGCTCTCTTTTTTACATTTATGTTATCTGGTCCATATCAAATCTCCCCTGGGAAGCCCTGGAGCTTTCTGCATTCTCCTTACTCGCAAACAGAAGGACGCTTGCGGGTTCCTTAATTGACGGCATTCGTGAGACACAAGAGAGGCTGGATTACTGTGCTGAAAAGAATATCACCTCAGGTGTTGAAGTGATTCCCATTGAGCGGATTGAAGAGGCCTGCGAACAGACTATTAAAGCAGATGTGCGATAGCGCTTTCTCATCGACATGAAGACCATGAGAAGCCGCATACAAAACAATAGAGCCCGCGCGGGGACCCGCTCCGCTCCCGGTTCCGATGCAGCTGACGCTTTTGGGAAAGGTAAACTAGAAGAGCCCTGAAGCAATACCAGTCTGAAACGCATACCACAACCCAAAAACAATGCTCAGTCCCGCCACCGTAGTTTGTAGCCGATGATGGAGGCCCGACAGGTTTCGCGAGGTCAGAGCAAAAGGCAATCCGATTAAGCCTGACATCAGCAGCATACCGGCGATCGAGCCAACCCCAAAGATTGCGAGATAAAGCAGACCCACCCAGGCCGATTTGATTTGAGTTAAGACGAGAAGTGTTAAGGCCGCTGATC
>DATLBQ010000040.1:0-51168 GCA_035526805.1 Pyrinomonadaceae bacterium | reverse complement strand
TCCGAATGAACGATGTTGTAGACTATTACGATTGAAATAATCGCGAAACCTCCGACCCAGATAAAATTACTATAACCAGGCACCGAGAAACCGGTCGCGCCGCCTACCTTGTCGATATTCAAAATCACTATGCGAATAATTTCCGCAAAGCCAAGCGTAACAATTGCCAGATAGTCGCCTCGCAGGCGAAGCGAGGGAATTCCTACTAGCAAACCCGCAAGAGCCGCGACCAGAGACCCGAATGCGATCGCGATCACAAAGATCACCGCGTGGGCGAGAGTGAACCCGACAGCTCCGGCCAGGTCACGTTCCCAAAACTGCGCGTGGTATACAACAAGATAAGCGGAAGAGTATGCGCCGATAGCCATAAATCCCGCGTGGCCTATCGAGAATTGCCCGGTGAAGCCGGTAATCAGGTTCAAAGAGACCGCGAGGATAACGTTGATGGTGAGAGTCATTAAAACGTCGGCGGGGTAAGCACCAAACCCTATACCAAAAAGGCCCTCTCTGCTCATGAATGCGTTCACGAGATAGAGGGCGATGATGATGACAAGGGTGAATAGAACTCTTTTAAGAGTTGGCATCCTATTAGGACCTGAACGAAAGCCTTTGGATGTTTAATGAAGTGTCCAGGACTAAACCTTTTCCTGGACAGTCGATCCCAGCAAACCCGCCGGCCGTATAAGCAACACGATGATTAGAATCGCGAATGCGACCGCATCGCGAAATGTCGACGGAATGCCCACATTTTGACCGTAGCCGACCACAAAAGTCTCGGCAATACCGATGAGCAGGCCGCCCAAAACAGCGCCTGGAATGTTACCGATACCACCTAAAACCGCGGCCACGAAAGCTTTCAAACCTGTCAGAATCCCCATCAACGGATCAATCTGCGGATTGTATTGAGCCGTCAGCACGCCACCGGCGGCGGCCAGAGCCGAGCCCAGAGCGAAGGTAAACGAAATAATAAAATCGGTATTGATACCCATTAACTTTGCGGAGTTGAGATTGAATGAGACGGCGCGCATCGCTGTGCCAACTTTGGTCTTGAAAATAATCCACTGAAGCAAAAGCATGAGGGCCACGGAAACTGCAAAGATTAGGATTTGGGATTTGGAGATGGCGGCGTTGCCAAAAAGCGAATAGCTCTGCTCGCTAAGCAACTGCGGAAAGGCTCGCGGAGCCGCGCCAAGCCTGGCTACAAATATATTCTCAATCAATAGTGAAACACCGATGGCCGCAATCAAGGTTGTCATGCGCGCATATTTTCTAATGGGACGATAAGCGAATCTCTCGATTGCCATCCCCACCAGAGCCGCCGCGATCATCGATCCGACCAACACTACAGAAAGACCGACGAGCGAAGGGCCGGTCGCAAATCCAAGTTGGAACGCCAAAAAATAACCAACGAACGCGCCGACCATGTAGATGTCGCCGTGTGCGAAGTTGATTAGGCGCAGAATGCCGTAGACCATCGTATAACCCAGAGCGATAAGCGCGTAGATCGCGCCTATCGTCAGGCCGTTAATCAGTTGCTGAACGAAAGTGTCCATCGGATGTTTTGTTGGGCGTTATTGTGGCGATGCCGATGACGCAGGCGAAGTCGCTCTCGCTGGAGACGTTGTGGCCCCTGCTCTGGCCGGCGACGAAGCCGGTGCGGTCGCCGGCGAGGTACTTGTGGTTACCGGTGTGACCGCTGCTGCCGGAGCCGTTGTCGGTGCGCTCATGCCCTCGGGATAAATCGTCTCAACGTAGATATATTTTTTGTCCTGAAGTTTGAGCACCACCGCCGGCTTGACGGCATTCCGATCTTTGTCGAGGGAGATCGTGCCGGTAACGCCGGCAAAATCTTTGGTTGCGGAAATGGCATCCTTGAGTTGTGGTCCTTCTGTGGTGCCCGCACGTTTGATGGCATCGGCCAATACTTTCATTGCGTCATAACCAAGGGCTGCAAGTGCATCGGGCACGTTGCCATAACGCGCTTTGTAGTCAGCTACAAACTTTTGAATGGCCGGTGAAGGATCGTCGACCGAGTAATGATTTGAAATAAAATCGCCATTCAATGCGTCACCGCCCAGATCCCACAGTTGCGTTGAGTCCCAACCATCGCCACCCAGCATCGGGGCCTTAATATCAAGCTGCTTCGCCTGTTTGGCAATCACACCAACCTCGCCGTAATAGCCAGGCACGTAGATCACATCCGGATTCTTTGAACGAATTGCGGTAAGCTGTCCTTTGTAATCGCGGTCGCCCTGCGTATACGACTGCTTGTCTACGATCTCGCCGCCCAGTTTCTTGAAGCTTGCTTCGAAGAATTCCGTCAGGCCGCGACTGTAAGGCGAATTGAAGTCGAGCATGATTGCCGCTTTTTTTGCCTTCAGGGTATTGGCCGCAAACTTGGCCATAACATCGCCTTGAAATGGATCGATAAAACAGACTCGTGAAATGTATTCGCCGACCTGAGTGACTGCGGGATTCGTCGACGATGGCGAGATCATAGGAACCTTAGCAGCCTGTGCCTTGGGCGCGGCCGCCAGCGTGTTGCCGGAGGCCACTTCCCCGAGCAACGCCACCACGCGATCCTGATTGATGAGCTTGGTTACGACAGTGGCTGCTTTTTCCGGACGCCCTTCATCGTCTTCCGAAAGAATTGTAATTTGCCGGCCGTCAATTCCGCCTGCTTTGTTGATCTCATCCGCAGCCATCTCCACGCCATTCTTGGTTGACTGGCCGAAGTTAGACGTGCGGCCCGAAAGATCTCCGTAGTAACCCACTATGATCGGCCCAGTGTTGCCGCCGGCTCCCGGCCCACCTTTGCGCTCACAAGCAAAGACGAACGCGACTGATGCAATTATTCCAAGCGAAAGAAGAATTCTTTTCATATTTTCCTCACAGCAAATTTGGTTAGCGATGACAGGTGACGGGAAGCTCCGGAATGGCGCCTCCGTCTGATTGATCGGGCGACTATTACTCTAAGCTCAAAATCGAGGCTGAATAATAGCGTCGAGACCGTTAATGACGCAAACTTTAAAGCGTTCGCGGCTTAGGCGGCGGCAGCGCGTTGGGAAGCGGTGCAGCGTTGAAGTGCCGCGGATAAACGCGGATTACACGAATCTGAAAAAGTGAATTACTTAGAACCAATGATTCTCTAATCATATCCGTATTTTCCGACGTTCATCCGCGGCTAATATGAATCGCGCTCGTGAGCCGGACAACCAAAAACATGGAATTTAATTTGCGCCTAATCTAGACTTCGCCCAATGAGCAAAACTCAAGCAGAACTGCCGCCGCCCCTGGGCGACATGAGCAGGGAAGACTTTCGTCGCTTTGGCCACGAGTTGATCGACTGGGTGGCCGACTACCTCGATCACGTCGAGGAATTGCCGGTGTTGTCGCAAATCGAGCCGGGCGATCTAAAGTTGCAACTTCCCGCGATGCCTCCACAAAAAGGCGAGGCGATGGAACAAATCATCGCGGACGTGGATCGCTTGATAGTTCCCGCGCTTACGCATTGGAATCATCCTTCGTTCTTCGCTTACTTCGCTACCTCCACGTCAGCGCCTGGTATTTTTGGAGAGCTCCTTAGCGCGGCCTTCGACAATAAGGCAATGCTTTGGCGCACCTCGCCGGCTTCCACGGAGTTGGAAGAAGTTACGCTCGATTGGCTCCGGCAGATGATGGGTCTCGATGCGGGAATGACCGGCATCATCTATGACACTGCTTCAGTTTCCAGCATGCATGCGATCGCTGCCGCGCGCGAGGGAGTCGAATTGCGCATTCGTGAAGAAGGAATGAGCGGCCGCAAAGATCTGCCCCTCTTGCGTGTTTATGTTTCTGAACAGGCGCATTCATCAATTGAGAAGGGCGTAATAACGCTCGGGCTGGGCCAGCGAGCACTGCGCAAGATTCCCACCGACAGTGAATTTCGCATGGACACGACGGCGCTCGCTGCGGCCATAGAAGAGGATAAAGCACAGGGCATGGTGCCGTTTTGCGTAGTCGCCACGGTCGGCACTACGTCGACGTCCAGCATCGATCCGGTTCCCGAGATTATTCCCATTGGCGAGCGACACAACTTGTGGCTCCATGTTGACGCGGCGTATGCCGGTTCAGCGGCAGTGGTTCCAGAACTCCGATCCATATTAGCCGGTTGCGAGCGCGCAGATTCTTTGGTAGTCAATCCGCACAAGTGGCTGTTCACGCCGTTTGACCTGTCGGTATTGTATTGCCGTCACCTCGATCTCCTGCGGCGCGCTTTTTCTTTGGTCCCGGAATACCTGCGTACGCCCGAGCAGGAGAACGTGCGCAGCGGATCGGATTACGGTGTCCAACTCGGACGTCGCTTTCGCGCGTTGAAGTTATGGATGGTCATTCGTTATTTTGGCCATGAAGGACTGGCCGCGCGAATTCGCGAACACTGTCGACTGGCAAAGCTGTTCGCATCATGGGTTGAAGCCGACCCTAATTGGGAGTTAATGGCGCCGCTGCCGCTGGCGCTCGTTTGCTTTCGCGCGAGTCCGCCCGACTATGGGGAAGTGATGCGCAATCGGCGTCTGGATGTGCTAAACGAAGCGATCATGCATGGTGTGAATGCGACCGGCAAGGCGCTCCTTTCGCATACAAAACTAAACGACAAGCTCACGCTGCGGCTATCGATCGGCAATATTCGCACGACCGAGAAAAATGTGCGCGCGGTTTGGGAATTATTGAATGAGCAACTAAAGTTACTGCGCCGAAATACGGGCTTCATAGCTGAACACCCTTGAATCTGAGAAATCTGCGTAATCGGCGGATGCTTGATCTAGATTCGTGAATATTCCTGTCGGGAGGACAATATGAAATTATCCATCAACTATTGTTTGTTTGCTTGTTTGCTTGTTTTCGGTTTGTCAGCATCGGCACAAACACCGGCCGACGCGAAGCAGTTCACCAAGGATGGCCTGAGCTTTAGTTATCCTTCAGCCTGGGCGTTCAACGACACCAGCAATACAGACGCGCAGCAGATGACCTTTGGACGAACAGATAGCGATGCCCAGATCACGGTTTTTGTGTTTCGCGCTCCGCTAACTACTCCGGAAAGATTGGCCGAGGCGAAGCGCGTACTGGTTGATAAGTACATTGCCTCGACTACAAAATCCTTTGAAGAGGCAGGCGCTCGTCCTGAAAGTGCGCCCACATCGACGGAGATAGGGACTGTTAAGTCCGACGGCGTCAAAATTCGCGCATCGCTTGATGGTGTACCGGGAGTAGCCGAAATTCATTCTGCGGTCGTGGGACAGCGACTGGTAGTTTTGACTTTCCTTGGGCCAGACAAAGCGCTCGTCAAAGCTGCGCCGGCCTGGGACATGATTCGCACCAGCATCAAGGTTGAGGAGCCCCAACCTAAAATTGAGCCTAAAGCCCAACCAACAGTTCAACCCCCGGTGAAACCCCGATCAAACCAACTTCCAGCCCGCAATAGAGAACGTAGAGATCAGTTTGATGTCCGATAAGCTTCAACTTGTCGACGCGCCGCGACGAACTGAAGGAGCTTTGATCAATTTTGGACTTGCTGTTACCGCGAAGCGGTTATGTAACTTAGGCCAGGGTTGCTGCGCTTCGCGGCACCATTACTACAATTTCAAATTTCCTAAAGCTTGATAGGAAACTGATCTTCCACCGTGACAACCCGGTAAATCAACTACGAATGCTGAAACACAACGCATGGCGACGGGGTATTTTCCTTTCCATCAGCACGGCGGCAATTTTTTTAGCGTCGCCCTCAGCTGAATGTCAAACGCGACGGCCGGCAACGATGTCACCGGGTGACATTCTGCGAATTGCGAGCGTCAGCGATGCGCAAATCTCACCAAATGGCCAGTGGGTGATTTATACAGTCTCAACTGTCGAAGGCAACGGCATTAAAAGCACTCTCTGGCTAATGCCCCTGGGTTTCAGTGTCGCAAATCTCGAGGACGTACCGAACATACCCACCAGCACCTTGCCGCAAACAGCCCCACATCGTTCCGACGAAAGGTCTGCATCGGGGCCCTTGCTTGCTTCCGATTGGACCGGCTCCAATCCGCGCTGGGCGCCAGACAGTTCGAAGATAGCTTTTCTGAGCGATCGCAGCGCTCGCCGAGGGATTTGGGTCGTCAATTTGGATAATCGGCAGCCGCGTTTCGTCGCCGAGGTTCAGGATACAAACTTCTTCATAACTTACGCGGGTGAATCGCTGGCCTGGGCCCCGGACTCGAAAAGAATCGCCTACGTCTCCGCGACTGAAGAAATAACGGAAGTTCCTGAGAGTTTTACGAACCGTGACGATCCGCGTGTGATTGATCGAATTCAATACAAATCGCGCACCTCTTTTTCCGATAAGCGACGCACTCACGTTTGGATTACTACTATCGATAAACCGGAGCCCCGGCAACTTACCTCCGGATACTTCTACGATCATGCAATCAACTTTAGCCCCGGTGGCGACGAAATCGCTTTCGTCTCCAATCACGAAGCCGATCCCGATGCGAATAATAATTCCGACATCTTCGCAGTTGATTTGCTTGGCCAGGTGCGCCAGATCACTGCGACCACAGGATGTGAATACGAACCGGCGTGGTCCCCGGACGGTAAGTGGATCGCTTACATCGCAACCAAACGCGAGGTGACAACGATCGACAGCATCGCTGAGGATGCGCACGTTTGGGTAATTAATGCAGCCGGCGGCACCGGGCGGGAACTTTCCGGCAAACTGGATAGACGAGCGCGCGATCCACAGTGGTCACCGCTGGGAAAAGCGGTTTTGTTTTTGGCGGGAAACGCCGGCCAAAGTGTCATTTATAGCGTCAACGTAACGGGGGACAACGCCCCTATTCATTTGTTTGACTATTACTTTTTTCCGCAGCTTCCGGTGCAGTCATTTGAACTGCCGGAACCACGACGCGGTGAAATTCAAGTTAGTGGCTTTAGCATTTTCGTCAGTCGCACCCGAACTGCTTATCTCGCGTTGACGCTTAGCGATTCTGATTCGCCAGCGGAAGTTTGGCTGGGCAGAATTGCCACCGGACCTGGAAATGATCGACTGCGCCGACTTACTAATCATACCGAAGCTGTGGCGCGCAGTTGGACCGTGAGTCCACCACAGCACTTCACTTTCAAGAGCTTTGATGGGACGCCGGTTGAAGGTTGGCTAATCAGGCCTGTAGCCTGGCGCGAGGACCGCAAGTATCCGCTGATTCTCAGCGTTCATGGTGGACCTCATGGCATGTCGGGCTGGGCTTTCAACCCGACCTTTCAAGTTTATGCGGCCCGCGGTTACGCCGTGCTCTACTTGAATCCGCGCGGGTCGAGTGGCTATGGACAAAAGTTTAGCGACGGCACATTGAACGAGTGGGGCGGCGGCGACTACAAAGATTTGATGATTGGTGTTGATGAAGCGCTGCGCAAATATCCCTGGATTGATCAGAACCGCATGGGCGTCACTGGCGGATCGTATGGCGGCTTCATGACCAACTGGATCATCACGCAGACGCCACGCTTCAAAGCCGCGGTCTCAGTCGCGAGTCTCAGCAATCTCATTAGCTTCTATTCCACGTCGCTGTATCAGGATTTAATCCACGCCGAGTTTGGCGGCTTTCCGTGGGACAATTACGATCTGCTGTGGCAGTGGTCGCCACTAAAATACGTGAAGCAGGCGCAGACGCCGACGTTGTTCATTCATGGCGAACAGGACAACGATGTGCACATAACGCAAGCGGAAGAAATGTACACCGCGTTGAAACGTCGCGGAGTTGAAAGCATGCTGGTGCGTTATCCGCGAGAAGGGCATGGGCTGCGTGAGCCGAAGCACCGGGTGGACGCTTTGGAACGCACGCTCGGCTGGTTTGATCGGTTTCTGAAGTAGCACTCCAAGAGTCAAAGTGCGATTTGTAAAAGAGAGCATTATCCGAGCCAGTCCCGAGCGCGTTTTTTCTTTTCATGAACAAACGGATGTTTTGAACCTGCTCATTCCGCCCTGGGAAAAGGCGCGCGTGGTGCAGCCAGCGAAGATTTCAGAAGTCGGCGCTCAGGCGATCATCGAAACAAGAATCTTTGGACCGTTCACGGCGCGTTGGATTGCACAACACACCGTCTACGATCCGCCGCACCTGTTTGAAGACGTGCAGCTGAAGGGGCCGCTTCGTAGTTGGCGTCATCGCCATATTATTGAGCCGCATCCAGAGGGAGCCGTGCTGCGTGATGAAATAGATTACGAACCGCCGCTGGGTTTTGTCGGCCGCGCACTCGCACCGACACTGATTACCGGTCGACTAGAAAAGCTTTTTAATCATCGTCACGAAGTAACGCGGCGTTGGTGCGAAGGACAGTGAAAAGTGAAAGGTGAAAAGTGAAAAGTAAGAATGAAAAATCTAACCGAGGCTTGAGTTATCTTTCCACTTTTCACCTTTCACTTTTCACTTTAATTTTATGCTTACACATATTGTGATTTGGAAATACCGAACAGACGTGGATCCCGAAGTTCGTCGCGAACACGTGCGGCTGTTGCAAAGATTGGCATCGGTAATCAAACAGATCGAGAGTTTGGCGGTCGGCTTCGATGTCGTAAAGTTGCCGCGCTCCTTCGATACCGGTCTGGTTGCTATTTTCAGGGATCGAGCGGCGCTCGACGCTTACACCATTCATCCGGAACACATAAAGGTCGCAGCATTCGGAACCACCATTAGCGACCAGGTGGCCTCGGTTGATTTCGAGAGCTGATTGCTCCGTTATGAAGCGCTGGAAAAAGCTCCTACTGCTATTGCTCTCACTTGCGCTGCTGACGCAGGTTCCCTTTGCCTATCGTCGTTATAAGTTGGGCCGCCTTCGCGCGGCCATACAACTGCTCAACTCACAGCATACTGCAGTCAACGACAACGCCGGTTTTGTCGAGTTCAAAGGTGTCACGCATGTCCACTCATTTCTTGGTGGCCACAGCGCCGGCAACTTTGAAGAGATCATTGCCGCTGCCCAATCCAATCAACTTAATTTCGTAGTGATGACCGAGCACACCGCCAGGGACTTCAACACCGCTGCCATGACACTTAAGGGCGAGCATGGGGGTGTTCTATTCATCAACGGCAATGAGGTCAGAACATCTAATGGAGATCGGCTGCTGCTTGTCCCGGGTGATGAACAAGCCGGGTCCGATGGCGAACGGACAACCTCGGAAGTTTTATCGCGACGGGCTCAGGGGACGAGCGGCCTGGAGTTAATAGCTTATCCGGCGGAGTTCCATAGCTGGGAGGCCACTGGCTACGACGCGATCGAAGTCTATAACGTTTACACAAATGCCCGACGAATTAATCCGCTGGTGATGTTCTTCGACGCCCTTTGGTCTTATCGAAGCTATCCTGATCTCTTGTTTGCCAACTTCTACCGCAGACCTGCTGACGATCTACGAAAGTGGGACGAACTAATCAATCAGAAAGGAACCAGGGTGGCGGCGACGGCCGGGAATGATGCGCATGCGAACGTTGGAATGGGTCTGAACGACTCTTCGGGCAAAACGCTGGTTGGCTTCAAACTCGATCCATATGAACGAAGTTTTCGCTTGGTCCGTCTGCATGTTCTGGCTGCTCCTTTTCAGCACACGCTGTTGGACGAACAAACGTTGCTGGCAGCGATAGCAGCGGGACACTGCTTTATTGGGTTCGATCTTTTCGGAGACTCAACGGGCTTTCGGTTCACCGCCGGCGATGAAGACGAAAAGAAAGTCATGGGTGACGAGATAACGCTCCAGAATCAGATTAACTTGACGGTCAGCGTTCCCGTTCCGGCCCGTATTGTCTTGCTAAAAGACGGCGGGCAGATCCAGAACGTTAGTGGAACCAATCACTTGGAATTTGGGGCACGAGAGAAGGGAAGTTATCGCGTCGAAGTTTATTTGCCGCAACTTCCAAAGCCGGTAGGCGATCAGCCGTGGATTATCTCGAATCCGATCTATGTGCGGTAAATTAGCCGCAGATTTAGGCGGATAAACGCAGATCCGACGACAAATGAGTAATGGAAAATGAGAAATGAAAAATCTCAGACTCTTAGAACGACGGCAGACACCAGCTCCTGGATACGACAATGCCCCACAGGGTTTGTTGTTGGGCCAAGTGGGGCATGAACCGGAAAGCTCCGGATTCGATTATCGTCGGAAGCGGTGCGTACGTTCACCGAAATACTGTAGAGAGTCCAGTGTCGGACTCTACAACTGACCGTTTCCCCAAGTGTCAGGGGCTGATCAGAACAGCCTTCCTTATTCTGTTTTCAACGTGCTGCCAGTCTAGACTTCAGGTCGTTTCGCTGTCAAGGTGCAGCTTGACTGTAGCCGAAGCGTACAAGACGATCCTTAGACAATAATCTCGCCAATTTTTATGAGTTGGCGCTATGAATTGTTCCTTTAGCAGTGAATGATCCTGGAGAATCAAATCTAAAATTTTTGTCACGAGCGATTCGGACCGGTTGCGACTCGGCGTTTGCGCCCGGATTCCGCAACACATAATCTTGGGCTGCCATATTTCGTCACTTGTTAGACTCTTTTTGTTACGTTCTGCGGTAATCATGGAAATCACCATACCGGTCCCGCGCGAATTCAGTTTTAAGCGAACAGTTATCAGTCACGGCTGGTGTCAATTGTTGCCGTTTGCAATCGACCGAGAAAAGTGGCGATTAACTCGAACGCTCGATCTCAACGGCGCCAGTCCGGTAACCATCTCGATTCGGGCGACCAAAGGAGCGCTGGTAATCGATGCCTCTCGTCGGCTAAGCCACGCGGCGACAATAAAAGTAATTGCTGATGTTCGTCACATGATGCGGCTGGACGACAACATGGAGGAATTTTATCGATTAATAGCCGACGACAACGACTTTAATTGGATTGCGGCACAGGGAGCAGGCCGTCTGCTGCGGTCGCCGACGGTGTTTGAGGATCTGGTAAAAATGATTTGCACCACCAATTGCTCCTGGGCACTCACGGAAAAGATGGTGACCGGGCTCGTTCAAAATCTTGGACGCGAATCGACTAAGGGGAGCCGCACGTTTCCCACTCCCGAAGCGATGGCCCTCATGCCTGTGAAGTTTTATGTAAACGAGGTGCGCGCGGGCTATCGTTCGGAATATCTAAAGGAACTGGCCGATCGCGTCGCTGCCGGCGCGCTTGACGTCGAGGGATGGTTCCAGAGCCCGCTGAACACCAGCGATTTAGTCAAGGAGATGAGAGGCGTCAAAGGCGTCGGACCTTATGCCGCCGAGAACCTGCTCAAACTCCTTGGTCGTTATGATGGGCTGGCACTCGATTCCTGGACGCGGGCGAGATTTTTTGCGATACGAAATAATGGACGCCAGACCACAGATAAGAAAATTGCTCGCTATTACTCGCGCTTCAATGAGTGGCGTGGCCTGGCGCTTTGGTGTGACGTGACTCGCGACTGGCTCGACGGCGAGTGAGTTTTGAGTTTCAAGTTTCAAGTTTCAAGTCCGAGTCGCTGTTTCCGAGACATTCGGGGGCTACGACTAAGCAAAAATTCTTCGTGTAGGGTTAGTCTTTTTTCGTGTAGTCTCGTGGTTACGTTTTCCACGCTAAACCAATCCTGACCACGAAGGAACACGAAAATCCAGAAACTACACGAACAGATCGGCTGGTTGGCTACCTGCATCCAATCATCGGCGGCGGCTTATTCGTGGAATTCATCGCTCCCGAGATGGCGACTTTCGGGGGCGAGTGCTTTTGCCACGACATGCGATCGGCGCAGAAAAGTTATTGACAACCGCGACGGGCATCGGCGAATCTAAGCGGCACTTGTCCCTCCCGACAAGTGTTGTACAGCAGCTCGGTATTGCCTATGAAAAGAATTTCCCTCGTATCTTTATTGTTAGTCATTTCGTTCTCTGGCGCGCAAGCGCAAACGCCTGAAACCAAAAATCCTTCGTCAGGTACAGAATCGCGGCCTCGAGTAGTTTCGCCGCAGCGCACTCCGCCTCCGGCCGCGACTCCGAGTCCAAAGCCTGAACTGAACTCTGACGATGTTGAAGAGCCGACCACGCATGGGGTGGTTATTGGCGCCAAGCCAGACAGCCGGCCTGACGTGGCTGGCCCAGCGGCCACCGAACGGCGGGGCGACCCTCTGGCTGCCGGTCCGCGAGTTCTGTCACCGTCTCAGATCCAATCGCGAATCTCCGAAGCTGAGCGGCTTTTAAAGTCGCGTCCCATGCAGACCGCCAAAACTTCACCGGCGATAGATTTGGTTACACTTGCCGCTCTGGATCGTAATAGTTCTCGCATCCATCTGGTCACAGTTTATAAAGAAACATTTCTGACAAAAGGATCCGAGTTCACAGCGCCGAGCTCGCTGGGGACAACTTTGAATGTCCGCGTGTTACGTGCAAACGGCGTGAATACGGCGGTCGCAATCTTCGATACCGAGGGCCAATCGCTCGTGCCGCTGGTAGTTGAATTTCCTATCGAGAAGCGCGGCGTATTTCGCGAGATGGCTTACTACACTTCAGCGCATCCTGCATTGCTTTCGCCTGACTTGTCGCGGTCCGGTCGCGCGTATATACACCGGATGCTTGATCTAGCCGCGAAGCGCTTGCGCGAAAAAGGAGCCTTCATTTCGCCGGAAATTATTGCAGTGGCCGAGCGTCTTTGTTTAGTAGAACATGTGGATCATGAACGCTTCCGATCGGAAAACCGGGTGGCTTTGTTCGATGAAATTTATTCTCTTTTCGCTTTGAACGAACCCGACACTTATCGGTATTCGGTAAGTTCAGCCGGTGCCGGCGGCATGGTGCAAATGATTCCCTGGGCCTATAACCTGGTGAGGCAGCGGCACCCCGGCGTAGGCCTCGTGCCCGACTTCGTGGTCGGCATGCGCAATCATGCAAACGCGCTTCAGGCGATGCTCTTATACATGCAGGATACCTGGAACGATCTAGCGGCAAATGAAGATGTGCAGTATGCGCTAAGCGCAAAACTGGCGACGCAGACCGAATTGTTAGCCGCTGGTTACAATTCAAACGCCGCTCGCTTGCCACTCTATATCCGTCGCGGAGGCGCCTCGTGGAAAACATTGATTCCGCGCGAGACGCAAATGTATCTACAGATATATAAGACGGTGGAAGCGCTCATGCCGCACAAACCGCCAGCGGAGACCAACACCGCGCAACGGAAGGCCAAACCGGCGCGAACTGTTGGCGACGCGTCATAGTTCTCGCCTTGGAATCTGCCAGTATCGTAATTTGATTTCGTGTCCTTTTCTACCAGACAGAATCATTAACCACTAACACACACGAAACCTTCACGGCTTATTTTGTTCGAAAGTTTTCGTGTGATTTCGTGGTTCACTTGTGTCTGGTCGAAAAAGACGAAATCAAATTAAGCCACTACTCAAACTTAAATTTTCGTAACATTGTTTACCTGAAAGGCTCGCATGAAGAATAGGATCGCTATACACCCAACGCCTCTCCGCGTGCTCATCTTTTGTGTGTCGCTGCTATGTGTGTCGACCGTTAGCATTGTGTCGTCAGTTAACGCTGGATGGACCTTGCAATCGACACAGCAAACAGCGCCCGCTGTTCCAGCCGTGGCGGCGGAGAAAACGGTAGAACAAGTCCAAAAAAATATTCAAGTCTTGAACGGCCTGCCGCAGTCACAACTAATTCCGGTGATGAATTACATCGGCTCTTCCCTGGGCGTTAAGTGCACCTACTGTCACGTAAACAAGGAAGGCAAGTGGGACTTTCCTTCTGATGAGAAACCGGAAAAAGCCACTGCGCGCGAAATGATCAAGATGGTGCAGGGTATTAATAAAGGCAACTTCAAGGGTACTCCCGCAGTCGGTTGTTTTACGTGTCATCGCGGCAGGAACGAGCCGATTCGCGTTCCGCAATTGCCGATTGCCGCGCCGACGCCTTTTGCCGAAAGCGCTGATACCCCGGCCACTCCCAAGCCAACGCCACCCACCGCAGATCAGATCCTGGCTAAATACACCGAGGCGCTGGGCGGCAGTGCCGCAATAGAAAAACTGAAAACGCGATCCATGAAGGGAACCTGGCGTACTTCGAATGGCATCTCGCTTGGATATGAGGTCTACCAAATAGCCCCTGACAAAATTTACAGCGTCTTGAACACGCCCAAACAAGGTGTCATTGAAAGAGGTTTCAACGGCACGAGCGCCTGGGAAAAAAGCGCACGCGGACTTCGCGAGCTCGAAGGCATCGAGGTAGTCCAGTTAAAGCGTTATCCGGATCTTTTCAAAGACATCAAACTGCAGAAACAGTTCACACGCCTGAGTTTTGGCGGCACGGACAAGATAGACGGAAAAGACGTTTACGTTTTGAGAGGGTTGGGCATAGACGGACGTGGCGAGCGCCTCTACTTCGATGCGCAGACTGGATTGCTGCTGCGCAGGATTACGTCTACTACTACGGTTGTGGGACTAATTCCTGAGCAAGTCGACTATGAAGACTATCGCGACGTCGATGGTATGAAGTTGCCGTTTACAATTCGCGTCACTTCCATCGATTCATTTTTTAGTTCGACGCGGACGTTTACTGAAATCAAAGTGAACGTGCCGGTGGATGAGACCAAATTCAACAAGCCACCCGCAGCAGCCGCTTCGCCGGGCCAATAGTGTTTCAATTAATTAGCCGCGGATTAACGCGGATTTGCGCGGATAAGATTCATACGAACGACAGCGCAGCAGTCTCAAAACGTTTACGCGGTTTCCGTATCCGCGTGAATCCGCGTTAATCCGCGGCTAATGTTTGGCGTAATCAGCTGAACGCCGGGTACGCCACCAGCTCTGCGACGATGCGATTGACGTGAATCTTCGTCGTATCCAGGAAGGGAACTCCGTTGTGTTCAGCCTCACGCAGAATCAAAGGCAGCTCGGTGCCGCCAAGAATGATTCCATCAACCTGAGATCGTTCCTTCAGTTGATCGACGATCTGCAGCAGTCGCTGCTTAGTCTCCTGAAGAAAAATTCCATTGATTAATTCGTCCATATAATGAGTGTGGATGTAGTCTTGTTCCGTTTCGCTGGGCACGACGAGCTTGATTGCGGCACGAGAAAATACGTCGCTGTAAAAAGTTGCCTGCATTGTAAAGCGTGTGCCGAACAGACCTACGCGCTTCAATCCAAGCGTCTCAGCTTCAGCGCAAGCTGCTTCCACGATGCTGATGAGCGGCAGCGGACTGCGCGCGCGAACTTCGTCAAACACAATATGCGGCGTGTTTGAAGCGAGTACAGCGAAGTCAACTCCGGCGCGGGCAAGTCTGTCGAGTGCGGTCAGCAGATACTCAGTCACCGTAGCCAATTGATTCGCCGTGATCAACTCGATCATTCTAGTGAGGTTGATACTGTTGATAATGATCGAAGGATAATTTCCAACGCTGGAGTGCTTACGATATTCGGCTATGATCTGGCGGTAGTATTCAATGGTCGACTCCGGAGCGATGCCGCCAACGATACCGACCGTTTTCATTCGGGCATCTCCACAGAGGCTGACCTCATGGCATTAATCGAGTGTCTTCCCGAAGAGCACATTGACCCAATAAAACGCAACGGTGCCGCTGCCAATTACCGCACACGTCGCGACCGTGCGCCATAAGATATCAGTTCCGGCGAACTTCCAAATCGCCAACAGCGATGCCAGCACGGCAACGAGAATACAAAGGCTGGTAATCCAGAAGGAGACGCTTCTCACCAGGCTTGGATTCAGGTAGCCGCGCCGCGACTCGCGTTGTCGAGATTCAGACAATACTTCTTCTCCGTCTTCGGATCGTTTACGTGCAGGGGAATCGTTTTTGTCGGTTAATTGAGATCAGATTCTAGACAACAATGGCGATCTTGAAAAGCGCAGGCCTGTGTTGTGAAGTCGACAGTCGGACAACTTGAGCTGTTGTTATTCATCTTCCGCCTCCGCGTGTCTTCATGCGTCTGCTGTTTACTGTTTGCGGTCTACCTCTTTAGTACCTGGCTCCCGCCCGTCGCTCACCCAGCAGTCGATAATCCTTAATTTTAATTGCTACTACAACTTTGTTGCGCTCAAGGTAGATTGATACGGTTCTGAGATTGCTGGCCGCCAGACCAACATGAAAGATTAACCCGCAGGCGATGAATATCTTTCCGAACATTTGCCAACGCCTGCTCTGCAACAGTTTGCTCCAGCAATACAGGCTATAGATTATCGGAATCGGTAGGGTGACATAGAGATGATTCGACTGCGGCGGCTTAATGGAGAACAGGAAGCTCGCGTAAACGATTAGGACGTTGAAGAGCAGCAGATACTTGATCGCTTTCCAATCGCTGTGCCTCTGGTCCCGCAAGAACCACGAGACAATCAGTGCGACTACTTGTGCTGTTCCTACCAAAAAGAGAAACGCGGCGAAGGGAATAAGCCAGCGTTCGGCTTTGAGGAAGGCGATTCTCTCTGCCGTGTGTGGGCCCAGAAGTCGAGGCACTTCGAAACTGGCAAACGAAAGTAAGCGAATGAGTATGCCCCAGAGCGCGGTGATATTTTCGGGGTTAAGTGTTATTGCCGAAGTAGTCCCACCTGAGCCTTTCCCGAAGCCAAACTTAAGGTAGGTTGGCAACAAAAGTGAACCCGTAACCAAAGTACCGAGGGCAAACCATCCCAGCCCGCGCACAAACGCGCCGATACCTTGCCGCGTTTGAAAGTAGAAAGCTACCAACGCGAAAGGCACGAGCACGGGCCAGGACAAGTGCAGTTGCATCACCCAGCAAAGACCAAACCCCATCAAGAAGTTAGCGAGCCCTGCCGAGATAATTTGCTTACTAGTCGACGGATAGATTTCCAGCGCACCGACAAAGAAAAGGATGGAGCCGAATAAGACGTATGACGGGTTGTAGATAGTAGTCGAGAGATTGAGCACCCACGGCGCCGTTAGCAGCCACGACCAAACGAACCAGCGCGGCAATTCGGGAAGACGCTTACAGCAGTACCAGGCGAGCACGCAAAGGCCGGCAAGGGACAGCAGGTTCAGCAGAATGTAGGGCGCTTCAGGAATGGGCAGGATAAAGAAAGGACCGCCGACGAGTAGCGCTTGTAAGGCGCCGGGGATTTGAATCTCCCCCCAGACAACATCCGGACCAAAATAGGGCCAGGCTCCAGTCGTATAAAACTTTAGACCGAGCAAATAAATCTGTTTCGTATCTTCGTCAACGAACTGAGAGCACAAGCCGAAGGCCAAACGGAATACGAAAGCCAGCAGCAGCAGCGAAATGAAAACCAGGCGTCCTTTCCTTCGTGTCCTTGAGTGGGGCATCGACGCTGTGCGGCTACGGGTGAGTTGTCAAAGCTAATGAACGTGCGGTTAACCAGGGGATGATCAACAAAAGGAAGTAGGCGACCCAAACAGTTAAGGAGGCAAAGTAGCTGAATCCGTTTTTGAATAATAAAACCAGGACCAGCAGATCAAGGACGAAATTCACCAACGCGAATGTCAGCCCGAGCTTCAAGCCTTCCGGAGCTTTATCGACAGTCGTTCTCCGCAAATAACTTCGCGCCAGCAAGTAACCGACGAACGGCCACGCGAGCAGGAGCGGGAAACTAATTGCGGGATAGCGCGAGACAAAAGGGATCGCCGGGACGCCCTTGAGTGCTGGTGTCATAAAGACCACCATGCCCCAAAAAACCCCGTAATCCAAATCAACAGCGCGTAGGCCAGAGCCAGGCCGATCCTTTGGGGCATGCGCAACTCCTTTGGTAGGCAGGACCAGATGATAAGGCGACTGAAAGCGCGGGCATTATCCTCCAGATTTGAATTGGCGGCGCAACAAATATCGCACGCCATCTACTTTGATGCGGGAGGGATGTGTGCGTAGACTTGCAGCATGGCCGATCCCTCTAAGCCCGACGACACTTCACCATCGGAAGAAGAAATCCGCGAACCGACAGATCAAGAGCTTTTCACATTCATGGGTCAGAATCAGCGGCGCACTTACGAGATGTCTGATATGCGCCCTGAACAGCGAAAGCAATTCTGGGATGCACACGTTCGTGACTGGAAGAACGCGCAGCGCCGTGAACGTGAGAGGATACGCCAAGAGGCAAAACAGTCGGAATCGCCGCAGCCGCCACGCGCAGAACCAGAAGTCCCTAAGCCGTCGTTCACTCCCGCCCGAATCGAAATAGTTCAACGAATGCTCAATCTGTCAGAGGCAGATGCGCGCCAGTTTTTGGAGACGGCTACGAACTTTGCTTCACAGTCTCCATCTGAAGACGAGCCGACTGACGGAGTATTTCAGGATATTGAACCGTCCCGAACTTCGCCGCACCCAACGCCGCCCGGTGAGTTTGACGACGTCCGACCTATTGGCACTCATGCTCCAGAAGGTTCTGAGTCAACGTCAGTTGACGATCCGCAGACAAAGCCTACAGGCATCAGTGTGCCGGGGCAGACGCGCGGTCGAACAGCACAAGAAGAATACGTTGATGAGTTGCGTCGGTTTATGCCGGAACAAATCCGGGCAGAATATGAGAATGCAGACTCTGAACGACGAGAAATGCTTTGGGACGCCAATGAACGAGCGTTCAACGAGGCCGAGAGGCGCAAGCAGCAACGGCTACTTGCTGAAGAGGAACTCACAGCCCATGCCCTGGACATGCTGCAAAGGATTAAAGAAGACCCTAGTAAGGCTCATCTACTGCCGCCCGCTGACGCCTCGTTGGCCGATCTTCATAAGTGGTACGAAGAAATGTCGAAGCCTCAAGATCGACCTGATTATGGCAATCCGCCTGAGAGTGAGATGGGACTAAACTTTGTTAGAAATTCCCGGACAAAAGAGGTTGGGCCACGAGCTACGCCCGGTATCAGAAGCGGCCCTAAGCCACTTTACCCGCATGGGAATCCTGCTGGTCCGTTTTCGAGAAGTAGTTCTGATCAGTCGAAACCAAAATCACCCAAGCCTCCGCCCGATGGTCCAACTCACACTGAACCAAAGGACCCTTCACGGCATCCAGTTCTCGCTTCGGTATTTGCAGTGTTAGGTACCTTGATACTAAACGAATTGCACGTTCCGTTGTGGCTCACGTTGCCATTGTGGATCGTGTTGGGTCTCTGCATTTGGCAATGGCCACGTATTGCTAAAACAAAAGAGCGTCTAATATTCTTCTGGTCAGGCGTCGCGATCTATGGATTGGTGATTCTTATCGTTGTTATCGGCGCACAATTGCCTAAACCGCGCCGGGAAGAAACAGCCACCTTAAAGACTAGCGCGCCTTCTCAAATCCCTGCTAAGACAACATCCGAAGGAAATCAGCGGGCAGTAGCAATCCTGCCAAGGTACGAAATTACAACCTTACCCATCTCAATTGCAATTAACGAAACGGGCTATTTTCTCCCACTTAACCCAGTGTTTACGGAGGGGTTTGCTAGCCTTGGAAACTTCACCACGAAATCAATGTGGTGGCCTGCCGAGAAAGGCGAATTAAAGAAAGGTGGCTATGCCATTGAAATGGCGTCACGTTGTGAACTCAAGAACTACAGTGAAACCGCACTGCTAAACTTAGTTATGAATTATGAAATCAGCTTTTATGAGGGAACATCGAATCAGGGAAAGCTAATATCTCATCATACACATCAGGTTGGAATTCCTGCCCTTGAGCAAGGAAAACCCTTTGTCTTCTACATCGTCAATCAATCGCCATACTATGCTGAGGTTGATTTTCCCAAAGAAGCTGAGCTTCAAGTTGCCGGGGAATCAAATAGGCGCACTGTATCCCTAGTGCAGCCAGCTGAGAGTATTGACCAACTTTTACAAAACTTTCCCAAGGGGACCTATGGGCCATCCAAAATTGATTGGAGGCGATTTTGAAAGGTGGGAAGTTGTTTATGTCGCCTGATCGTTAGCTGTCAGCGTTTTGTATTCGATATTGGATGTTTGCAAAAGGCGCAATAACGTATCGCGGAAGAGGTAAGGATTGTTTCGGTGGTTGAATTGGCAGTGGCTCACCGTAGCGGCAAGCATGTCCTTGTCTGCGATGCTCTGATAGCCCTGACCATCCCCGCTACAATTGGCCCGTGCAGGAAAAAGACGACAAGAGAAGTCCTAATCTCCAACCGTTGATCGAAGAGTCCCTGTCTTCCTTGCGGTAATCGGAACTTTCCTAACCACTGATAAAGCCTTTTTCACTGAATCTATGTCAGCTGGTATAGAGGAATGGTGATTGCTCTTGGGCCGAGCCAGCAACTTAGATAATTAGATAAGAGGAGACAAAATGTTTAGACGAACTTTCGCAATGATGCTCTCAGTAATGGTCCTACTCACCTCGTTGGGTCTGCAATCCGTTGGAGCGCAGGGCATGAACGATGCGCGAGCTACAGAACAGATTAGGACTAAGGTTGAAAAAATTGGTGTAGGCGGAAACGCGCGCGTCGAGGTCAAACTGCGCGATAACACGAAGCTGAAGGGTTATATCAGCGACGCGGATCAGGATTCGTTCACTGTCGTGGACAGCAACACGGGCTCGCGCAACAGTGTGGCCTATGCGGACACTTCATCGGTGAAGAAAGCGGGCAGCGGTGTCTCAGGAAAGACCTGGCTAATTTTGGGCGCGACCGCGGTCGGCGCGATCGTTACCTGGATTATTGTCAAGCCGGCGCTGTGCGATGGAGGCGCGCAAACTCGCGGGCCTTGTTAAGATCACTAAAATAACGAGATCAGCCGGAGAGACGCCGCTTTGGGGTAAAAGGGGAAGAGGGGAAGAGGGAAGAGAGAGGGGAAGTCAACTCGCTACAAATGCCCGCGCCGTTTATGGTCGCGGGCGTTTTGCTTTCATGGTTACGGAGTCGGCGCAAAAAAGGCGCGTTTACGAGACTCGTCGCCGTTGTTTCTATTGTTTTTATTTCGGCGATGCGTCCTCAGTTAACAGTAACAAAGTCAGAACCTCGAGTAATAGCGACCGAATCTTGCGGCCATTCTAACTGCGCCATAAAGCCGCCCAAGTGTTCGGACCTATGACGCCATCATCACTTAGGCCGTTCTTCACCTGACAAGCTTTCACCGCAGCGCACGTCCCTGGCCCAAAGTTTCCATCGACCGAAACGTTGTAGCCAAGATCAATCAATCGTTGCTGCATACTTCTAACCGCATCTCCCCGACTGCCTTGTCGCAAGTATGGACTCGGACACGCGGCAATTCCGGTGGTCGAAGTTGAAGCGGGTGACGACACAGAGCCGCCCGACGACTCGACGGGAAAAGCCGCCGTAACCACGTCATCCTTGCTCATGACTTTCTTAGCTCGCTCGTAATACTTAATCCGGTCGTCGAGCCCGTTGTAGCCACCGTTAATGCGTTTCGTGATTTGTTTGAAATCCTGCCTGTCGGCAAGTTCATTAAGGCCGTTCAATTTCCAAAACTCGCCGGCGATGCGAAAACCAACTTCCTTAGTCGCAGCTATCGTTGGATTGTTAACGAGATCGAGACCAAGCAGTTGACCATAATTCGTGTAGTTAGCGCGGCCGGTAAGCTGAATTGGTCCGCGTCCCTTGTAGCGCTTCCCGTCGCCCGGTTGCGTGTTGCCAAGGCTGGCGCGGCCTTCGTAAGCAGCGCCGGACGCAATCTCCTCCATGTAACGCAGTTCCGCTGATTCGTGTGCCAACTGAGCAATGAAAGCTGTTTCGCGCAGATAAGATGTAATGTCAAATTCCGCCATCGCTTGTTGTATGAAAGGAAGGTAATCCGCGCGCTTTGCTGCCGGGAGGTTAGGCATTATTTGTCTGAGTTCATCGTCTGTGAGCATGATCTTTCTCCTTCAGAGTGGATTTGGAAACGGAAGCAAACCAATGTGAGTAGTTGCCTGAATATCCGGAACCAACGAAGGCTGCTCGAGTCGTTGGCAGGAAAACGGAGGCAAGATACGCTTCGCCAGTACAGGCTGTCAATAAATGCGGTTCTGATATGAAGTGGAGTTACTGCAAACAACAGCGACCAGGAATGCGAAGAGTTCGACTAAGCTATATTTGGTCTCAATAGACAAAGTCAGAACGTAGCGGTAGCCTACGGCTGCTTCGTGCCGTAAGCACGAGATGTTTATAGCCTGGCGCCCTCTCCCAGAATTTCCTTCGTCAGGAGCGAGTTTATCGCTCCAAACGAAGGAAAGAATCTTTAAGAGGATTCCTTCTAAAAACATTTGGCTTCTAACGGAGCCTTTGTCTTACGTAGCTCCTGACGGAGGCATTGTCTTGTGGAGACTGCTGACGTAGCCTTTTTCCTTACGGTCGCGGCTCATGCTTGCGCAATACGAACTATCGCCTCCAAACTACGGTCCACATCCACGTCGGTCGTGGCCCACGATGACACGCTAATGCGCATCGCCGTTTGTCCTTGCCACACTGTGCCACCGCACCAGCACGTCCCGTCAGTTTGAATTTCCGCTACCACGCGATTCGTTGTCGCCGCATCTCCAAACGATACCAATACCTGGTTAAGAACAACATCGTTCAGAATCTTGAACCCGGCCGTCTGTAACCCTGCGGCGAAGCGTCTCGCCTGACGGCAGTTGCGTTCTATTAGTTCGGCGACGCCGGCACGCCCTAACGATCGTAGTGCGGCCCACACTTCCACTCCACGCGCGCGGCGCGACAGTTCGGGCGTAAAGTCGGAAGGGTTGCGAAATTCGCTGGTCGGTAGGTAGTCGGCGGTGATCGCCATGGCTGCGCGCAGCGCCTCAGCATCGCGCACGATGGCTATGCCGCTGTCGTAAGGCACGTTCAACCACTTGTGAAAATCCGTGGCCCACGAATCCGCGGCAGCAAGACCTGCGGCGAGTGGCGACGTTGAGGGAGCGGTCTGCGCCCATAAACCAAAGGCGCCATCAACATGGACCCAGGCACCGGCCGCGTGTGCCCGCTCGCAGATCTCGGGAAACGGATCGAAGGCGCCTGTATTCACATTGCCTGCCTGGACACACAGAATAGTGGGGCCCGAAAGCGTCGGAGTGGCATTGGCCCGCATTCGCCCCTGCGAATCTACCGGCACTTTGATTACTCGATTTCGTCCCAGTCCTAAAAGTCCCAGCGACTTGAACAGCGTCGGGTGCGCTTCGTCGCCGACCACGACAGTTATTAACGGCGCACCAAACAAACCATCAGCTTCGACGTTCCAGCCGGCGCGCTTCAGCAGCGCATGACGCGCGGCGGCTAGCGCAGAGAAATTTGCCATGGTGGCGCCGGTAACAAAGGCTCCACCACAATTGGGCGGCAACTTGAAAAGGTCAAGCAGCCATTTCAGGGCAACTTGCTCAAGTTGGGCGGTCGCCGGTGTGGGCGTAAATAGTCCGGAGTTCTGGTCCCACGCGCCGGCAATCCAATTCGCTGCGAGAGTGACCGGCAGGGCGCCACCAATTACAAACCCGAAAAAGCGCGGGCCGGCCATCGCCATCGTTGCCGGCGAGCAAACTTCGTCAAGTAAGTCGATCACGACCTCCGGCGAAGCCTGGATGTCGTTCAATGGTTGGTCCAGGATGGTCAGTTTCGCAATCGCATCGTTAGAAGGCGCAACCCCGCGGTTGTCCAGGTTCTCGAGATACGAAATGGCGCGTCGAGCGGTGTTCTCCAAAAGTTGTCGGGTTGTGGGTTCTGTCATGGCCATTCGTTAACTTTTTTAGTTTTAAATAGGATCAGTAGCAAGCGATCGGATTTCACCGTTGATAAGTTTGTTTTTAACTGATCTCCAGCCGAAGACAGACCCGGTCGATACGGCTCCCGGTTCTGAATTCGTCGGCCCACGGTGAAACTATTATCTCAAACTAGATTTTCGTTAGACGCAGGCGATTAATCCAATAGGCCCAGGCCACCATCAAACAAAACAGGATTAATCCGCCGACTGCTGCTTTCACTGGCTTTGGATCCATGCCGGCGTGGATGTTTCCGTACCACACGAGCGTTATGAGCGCTACGCCTATCCAAAACACGTACCTGCCCGCGAACTTTGCGGGACGCGTCGAACGAGCATAGAGGACGAGCGCCACTAACCAAAAGCCTCCCTCGACTATCAGGGTCGCGGGCAGGTAACTCCAGAGGCCGAAACCGTAGACTTGACGAACTCCCGGTGCGAGCGCCATATCAGGACGGTGACTAATTACGTCAAGAATCCAATGACTAATTACTACCGCGAAGAGCATCCACGCGCCGCGCGGGTTACGGCGTCGTAGAAAATAGACGCCGGCGAACACAGCGCCCCAAACAATATCCATCAGAAGGCTATGGCTATAGACGATGTCTCTTCCGATTGTGCGATTCAGCTCAGCGCCAGGGACGGGATCAAAATGTTCGACGCCGGCGATCAGCAGAAGAAAGGCAACCAGATCGCCGAGGAACGCGGCCAGTGTCCATGTGCCCAATGAAATGTTCGGCTCAATCTTTTTTGCGGTCAACGCTACCGCAAGATGTCCAACCAGCATGTTTGCCTCCAGCCACGTAAAGGCGGCGTTGAAAAATTAGGATGACAGAAGGTTCATATTTGCAGCTCTGCCTTTGAATCTGCGTAATCTGTGTAATCTGTGGATAAGTTTCGCAGAATCAAGTTTCCTGCTACGAAAGTTGTTTCTTGAGCTTGGCAATGCGCGCCGTCAGACGTTCGTCGCCCAGCTGTTGAGCCACCGATCTAAACTTAGGCGTCGCGCCACGCCAGCGAAATTCTTCGACATCGTCAAACAACGGCGCATCAGTTCTCAGGGTCGCGAGGTTCTTGAAAAGCAATGCCAATTCGCGTTTGTCCTTGAGCAGGTCGGTCGGGAACTCTTCTATTGGACCGTAGCGGTTTATCAGCGAAGCCGCTGTCTTGGGTCCATAGCCCGCAATGCCCGGATATCCATCGGCAGCGTCGCCAACCAGCGCCAGATAGTCCGCGATATATCGGGGCTCAACACCGAACTTCGCGCGCACAGCTTCAGCATTGCGAATCACGCCTCGTCTCCCGTCTATCTGCACAACTCGATCTGCGACCACGCATTGCGCCAGGTCTTTATCAGGGGTCCAGATGCAAACCTTTTCCACGCGCGCGTCCCGGGCCGAAAGGTTGGCGGCTGAAGCAAGCGCATCGTCTGCCTCAAGCTCGACCATAGCCCAAACAACTACGCCCATCGCGCCGAGGGCTTCCTCAAGCGGCTCAAACTGCGCGCGTAACACGCGCTCGATGCCTGCGCCCGTCTTATAGTTCGCCCACAGACCGTTGCGAAACGATTCAATGACGTGGTCAGTCGCGACGCCGATGTGTGTCGCGCCCTCCTCGATCATTTTTGCAACAGCGTTTAAGACACCCGCAACCGCGCCCAGCGGCGGATCGGTTTTCTTAAAGCGCCGAATTCCGTAGAAGTGACGAAACAATTCGTACGTGCCGTCGACCAGATGAACGATCATTCGTGTTAACGTTTCCAGGCTTGTGACTGACTGACAATTTCCAGAGCTTGAATCCGCGATTGTACGGGACGCACCGGTTGGACGGCGAACTGATTCCCAGCCTGCGGAGCAGGCGATAGCGTAAAAACTGGGGTGCAGCGTTAGCGTAACCCCAGGTCTAATGGTCCAAAAACAATGCCAGCACGAGGAGCGGGCGACAGAGTCACCGAGGATATGAAGACTGTCGCCCACTCCGTGGGCTCTGAGTCAATTGAATTCTCGGTCCCTGGCGTTACGCAGCGCTCCACCCCAGTCTTTATGCTGTCGCCTGCTCAGCAGGCTAATATGAAAATCCCAAACGGAGGAACGATTGATGGCAGCGAGAGTTTTTTTATGTTTTAGTATTCTTGCCAGCTTTCACTATTCACAACAAAGCCTTTCACAAACGCCGGAGCAACCGACCGCTAACTTCCAACGCAGTGTTCCCGCTCAGAAACGCACCGTAATTGCCGCAAGCAGGGTGTTCGATGGCAAGGGCCGAGTGCTTCGCAACACTCGCATCGTGATCGAGGGTTCGAAAATTGTTGCCGTGGATCCACAGGCTGGACCGGTAGACTACAACCTGCGCGGCCTGACGGTGCTGCCGGGTTGGATTGATTCACATGTGCACATCACCTGGAGCTTCGGCCCGGACGGCAAAAATGCCGGTGCGGAAGGAGCGACCCCAGCGGCCGCGTATCAAGCGGCTTCCAACGCCTGGGTCACGTTGATGGCGGGCTTTACAACCGTGCAAAGCGTGGGTTCACCGAACGATGTTCCGTTGCGTGACGCGATTGCAAAAGGCACGCTTCCAGGTCCACGGATATTAACGGCGGTCGAACCGCTATTTGGTAGAGGCGAGCAGACGGGCACGCCGGATGAAATCCGCGGCTTTGTACGAAAGCAGAAAGAAGCAGGCGCGGATGTCATCAAGATTTTCGCAGCGAACAGTATTCGTCGAAATGCGCCGACGCTCTCGCAGGAACAACTGAACGCCGCTTGTGACGAAGCGAAAAAGCAGGGTCTGCGCACGCTTGTGCACGCTTACAAAGATGCAGTTCGCGTCGCGACCCTCGCCGGCTGTACAGAGATAGAGCATGGCATGCTTGCTAGCGACGAATATCTGAAACTGATGGCCGCGAAGGGTACCTGGCTTGATCCGCAAGCCGGTCTGGTAATGGAGAACTATCTACTAAACCAGGAAAAGTTTAGCGGCACGCCCGGCTTTCCGGCTGAGGGCTTTGCGGGCATTAGAGAAATCATCCCGGTGTACCGCGAATTCATGAAGCAGGCGTTGAAGATTCCAGGACTGAAGATCGTTTTCGGTTCAGACGCGTTGGCGGGATCGCACGGCCGCAACGCCGAAGAGTTCATCGAGCGTGTCCGCGACTGCGGCATGGATCCATTGGCAGCGATGGTCTCTGCTAACTCATTAGCGGCGGAAGCACTCGGGATGGCCAACCAGATCGGATCGGTCGCACCGGGTTTGGAGGCAGACTTAATCGCTCTTGATGGTGATCCATTGAAAGACATTACAGCAGTTCGGCGGGTTGTGTTTGTGATGAAGGGAGGCGTGGTTTACAAGAACTTGGCGCACCAAGCACCTGCCCATCAGCCTTAATCTGTCGTGATACCGATCAAGTATTCACTGGGAGCGCGGGCGGGACGCCCGCGGTCCCAGTTAAGAGGTTGAATCTTTCCGGACTCCTTCTGATCCTTGTCTATCCGAGTTAATTCGCGGCTAATCGCTCTTTTGTAAAGCTGCATTTCCGAACGCATATAACGCGCTCCTGGTCCGAATGTAGATCCGGCCATCAGCTATTGCCGGAGTTGCGAAGACCTCATCATCCAGCTCATTTACCTTGAGCACCTCCCACTCGCCGCCGGCCTTCAACACCGAAACCTGACCTCCCTCGCCAATTAGAAACACCTTATCGTCGGCGGCGACCGGCGAAGAAAAATACTTGTCGATCGCGCCATGCAGGCGCCCTTGCTTGAGCACCTTGCCGGTTGACGGATTAAATGAGATCAGAATTCCGCTATCGTTGATCATGTAAAGCACGCCCTGGTAGAGAAGAGTGGAAGGAACCTGTGGCACCGGTTTGGAATAACGCCAACGGATTGCGGTCGAGGTTTGATCACCCTTGCCTCCCAACTTGATCGCCAGCAGCCCATTCTCTGAAGCCATCATCGCGCGGAAAACATCCCAGTCTTTTGCGTTCAGCTTCTCATCGCGATCCATATCAAAGGCCTCGAATGCTGAATTCAACATCTTGTCCATTTGTTCCGCGCCGGCTACCTCCGACTTCGCGATCAGCTTGTCGCCATTTTTGTCATACCTTGTCCATGCGTCTTCGAACGAAATAGTAGAAACCTGCGCGCCAGGTTGATTCGTCGGGAAGCCCCAACCGTTGATGTAAAGGTACTCACCATCGTTGCTGGCAATCGATTTCATCTCACATGCCAGGCCGCGAACCCACCAGACTCTTTTGCCGTCGGCCACCGAATAGGCCGAGAGCTGGAAGGATTCGGGAATAACAATCTGCTTCGTGCCCTTCTTTGGTTGATAAACAATCGGCGTCGAGTAGCCGGAAATAACTACCGGTCGGTCAACCTTCCAGCGCACGCGGCCACTGTTTTTGTCGACTGCTATCAGGTATGAACTGGGGCTGTCTTGATCGACCGGGAGAATTATTTTGTCGTCGACCAGGATCGGAGATGCACCGAACCCGTAGAACATGTTGAATGGTCCGATCGGCAGACGCCACCGTTCTTTGCCGTCGCGATCGTACGAAACAATCCCGAACTCCTGAAAGAAGACGTATACATTCGCGCCGTCAGTAACAGGGCTCGGCGACGCAGGCCCATTGACGAGCTGCAGGCGGCCGGTGTGCGAACGCGGCACTTCGCGTTGCCAAAGCAGCTTCCCGCTTTGGCGATCGAGCCCAATAACCAGGAGCTTGTGGTTTTCCTTGTCCTTCTTTGTAATCTCGGTATGCGCGGTGACGAAGATGCGGTCCCGTGTCAGCACGGGAGACGAATGGCCGGGAGGAAGTACTGTCTTCCACATTACGTTCTTATCCGGCCCGAACTCGATCGGGAGACCAGTAGACGTGGAAACGCCGCTTCCGTTTGGTCCGCGAAACTGCGGCCAGTCTTCCGCGATCGCCGTTGTCGATAGTCCCAGGGCGATTGCACTAGCGAATAGAAGTAGAGTTATTAACATATGAAAAGTTTTGTTTGGCACAACGACACTCCTGACGAGAGCTTACAAGACTACGCGCGATTCTAATTCAACGAGGCCGCAAATGAAACGAACCGGACATTGATCACGGCTTTTTAGGCCAAGCTGTGCGGATCCTACTGCTTGTCTTTGATTGCCGAGAGGTTCACAATCCCGGCAATTTCAGACGACGCCTGAACTGGAGCCCCAATAAGAACAATTCCTTTCATTTTTCTGCTGCTTGCTGTTACCTCTACCGCGCTCGTGGCGCAAAAAGAACCGGCGCGAGCGCCGGGGGAAGCGCGCCAGATACTCTTCGATTTTAGAGCCGAGCGAAGAAACGCCCCTCATAGAATTCCGTTAGCAACTCAGCGGACCGTGTTGTCAAAGATGTTTAGGGAATATCTTACTGACGATAATAAGTGCAGCAGCACCGACTCATTGCAGGCAGCGCGTAACGCCGGCCAAATAGTTCCGGCGATCTTAGATCTGGCGTCAGGAAGTTTTACCGGTCCGGGCAAGTCGGAGACAGCCTATGTGATTTCCGTAAACGAATGTAACGCTTCGCACGCGGAGAACTTCGGAACCAAGCGAGTCGGAATATTCTCTGGCCAACGACTCATTGCCGATGTCGACGTCGATTTCAAGAGTAGTATTCTGCGCATGACGGACCTCAACAGCGACGGCGTGAACGAGTTGTTAATGGCTAGCGGGGACATGAATCAGGGCACGCTCATCGAGATGGCAGCGCTGCTCGAGTTTCAAAACGGACGGGTACGGATTATTGAAGACTTTGGCACCGTCACGGAAGACTCTTGTGCCTCGTTAATGCGAGGCAGTTCCTCAAAGGCTTCAGTTCTCTCTTTTTCCAATGTTGTGCATGGCAAGATGCCCAGGCTGCGAATGGAAAACTATGCGGCGAGTTGTCGCAAGGCGAAGCGTTGGCGATTCCTCTCAACTGGGAGGATGCCTGAATAGATCTGATCGAAAATTCTCTGAGTAGTGACTTTGTGTCCCTGGCTGAAAACATTCGGCTCCTACAGGCTTTGCGCAAAGGCCCCACCTGTATCAGAGCCGGGAGCTGTAGGACCGGCCACAGAGGCACTATAGGAGGTCAGGCAGCAAACATCGAATATTTGCTGAATTTCCGAAAGTTGAACTTCTGGCCAGTTGCTACCGCTCCCGGGTCTGATCGGCCGGTCCGACTCGTTTATTTTATATTTGGTGCAAAGCTGCTCCTACAGACCTTCGTTTCGACCTCAAATTGTGACTGCTACCAATGCAATTCATTTCAGCAACTTATTCTTATCCAAAAAGGCCAACACCCCTTCGTTAAACTCCTTCGGCTTCTCCATCATTACAAAATGGCCCACGCCATCCCACATGTGAAACTCCAGGTTTGGCGCAGTGCCGCGAGCGGCCTCTTCAATGTTCGGGGGGAACAACGGATTCTTCGCCATGATTGCCAGCACCGGCACATTGATTTTGTCCTCCACCCAAATCGAAGGTTCGATCATTCCTTCCATAGCGCTTACTAAAACGTATTGCGGCGTATTTAGGGTCGAAGTCTTAATGCGTTCTTGCGCTTCGACAGAAAGACCAGGACCAAACATTCTGGCCAGCATCTGGGTCACAGAGTCCTTGTAGTTTGGTCCGCGGAAGGCGGCCAGCATGGGTTCCATCATTGCCTTGTCGCCGAGGGGCCGTAGCACGCCGTCAACAATGATAATGGCGAGTGTCTTTTCCGGATACTTCCGATAGAATTGCCTGGCTACCGGCGTTCCCATGCTATGGCCCACCAGCACCGCGCGCTTCACCTTGGCATCGCGCATCACGGCATCGACCGCTCGGGCAAAGAGATCCATGCTGTAGGTAGTTTGTGGTTTGTCGCTCTGACCGTGGCCGGGAAGATCAATTGCGATCACGCGATTGCGCTTGGCAAACGCCGGCATCTGGTCGCGCCAGTTATCCACGTTCATCGACCACCCATGAATCAGGACCAGTGCCTCGCTGCCCTTGCCGTAGTTCACATAATGGATGCGCGCGCCGTCGAGCGTTGTAAAGTGCGACTCGGCGGTTACGTTCTTATCGTCCCTGGCGAAACCGACTTCAAGGCGCCGCGAAGGCGTTATTGCCAAGGCCAATAGAAGAACCAGTGCGAAAAAAATCAGGCGGTGCAAATACGATCTGCGGTATGTCGGGAGAGCGTGTTTGAGTGTGGGCGTCATAAGTCTCCTCCTCAATCAGACTGTGATACCTGCAAATAATATCCCCGGGTAAGCGGCAGTGCCAAAGTTGCGGGCAGACTTTCTCTGTGCCACCTTTGTGTCCTCTGTGTCTCAGTGGTTAATTTACTCGACAAACACTAACCATGCACAGAGAGGACAGAGGACGCACAGAGATTTTCAAGCCGGGTCACTACTCGGATTTAATACTAATTTTCAGAAGCGGACTTAAAATAGAAGCATGAAAAAGCTGAGCTTACTTGTTTTGTTTAGTTTGGTTGTTACGTCATGTTTTCGTAACTCCGGTGCCGGCGCGCGAAGCCAGAACGGGCAAAAAGTTAGGCCGCCATTTCCCGTCAAGCGAAACGAAACTGCCGAAACCTGGCGACGCGACGGTTGGCAGGCGATCGACCGCGCGAAAAATGAAAAAATCCGCAAGGGCAAAGCGAAGAATGTCATTCTTTTCATTGGCGACGGCATGGGGGTCACCACGTTTACGGCTGCCAGGATTCTGGAAGGCCAATTGCGCGGCGAGAGCGGTGAGGAGAATCGGCTCAGCTTTGAAGGGTTTCCCTTTACCGCACTCTCGAAAACCTACAGCATTGACCAGCAGGTTTCCGATTCGGCGCCGACTGCCACTGCAATCGTCACGGGCGTCAAAACTGACGAAGGAGTTTTGTCAGTCAATCAAAACGTTCGCAGAAAAGATTACCACAGCGTAAAAGGTAATGAAGCAAAGTCGCTGCTCGAGATGGCCGAGGAGAATGGCCTCGCGACCGGACTCGTCACCACTACGCGCCTGACCCACGCGACGCCGGCAGCATGCTACTCTCACACTCCTGAACGCAGTTGGGAATCCGACAAGGATATATTTGACGGCGCTAAAGACGCTTATGAGGCAAACTTTCCAGACATCGCCCGCCAGTTGATCGAGTTTTCCTATGGCGATGGTTTGGAGGTGGCGCTGGGCGGCGGCCGCAATAAATTCTTACCTCGAGAAACGCGCGATCCGGAATACGACGACCAGGCCGGCGAGCGATTGGATAAGCGAGACCTCACTCAGGAGTGGCGGCAGAGGAGTAATGGTTCGGTATACGTCTGGAACAAGCAGCAGTTTGATGCGATTGATATCGGCAAGACAAAGCATCTTTTGGGTCTGTTCGAGCCTTCGCATATGCAATTCGACTACGACCGGCCGAAGGACAAAGCCGGCGAGCCTTCGCTTTCCGAAATGACCGCCAGGGCCATTGATATTCTGGCGCAAAACAAGAAGGGTTATTTTTTAATGGTAGAAGGCGGACGCATTGATCACGGGCACCATAACGGGAATGCGTTTCGCGCTTTGACGGAAACTATTGAACTTTCAACTGCAGTCCGCACCGCCCTGGGAAAAGTAAATCTTGATGAAACCCTGATCGTCGTCACCGCGGATCACAGTCATACCCTGACCATGCAGGGTTACCCGCTACGCGGAAACAACATCCTGGGACTCGTCAGGCAAGTTGACGAAAACGGCCGGCCGGCACCGGACTACAAAAGAGACAGCCTGGGTTTGCCTCTTACAACCCTGCACTACACGAGCGGCCGTGGTTACACTGGGGCTTCGAACGACCAACCGGCGGGTCCTAAGAAGTGCTGCGAAGAGCCGCAGACTTTCGCGGGCATAACCAGCGGACGTCCGGATCTGTCGGAAGTCGACACCACTGATCCCGACTACCTTCAGGAGGTGACCATTCCTCTGCAGAGTGAGACGCACGGCGGGGAAGACGTCGCGATATTTGCGACCGGAGTAAATGCCTACCTGGTCCATGGATCGATGGAGCAGAACTGGATCTTTTACGTAATGGCCGACGCCCTACGATTCAAGAGAAAATGAGTGTGGAGGGGGCAGTAGCCCGACCGTGAGGGAGGGTTCCCTCGAGTCAATGATCGAGTTTTTCCAGCCGATTGAGAAAATACTCGCGCCAACTTGCGGATAAAGTCTCCAAATTAACCACGCGGCGTAATGTCACCAGGTCGTCCTTCTCAAATGCATACAAGCGCGTGATGTCGCTGATAGTAATTTTATTTTTATCGCGCTCAATAACTTCGATTGCGTCGCCCGCTGCGACCTCACCTTCTTTTAACACCGCAAAATAAATTCCGGTGCGGCGACTTTGCAGAAATCTCTTGATGATATCCGCGCGGCCAAATCTAATCCCCAGCTTGTAGCAAGGCAGACGGGGCTCAGTCGCCATCAACTCCGCCGCGCCTATACGAAAGCGATCGCCTACATTCACCTCAGCTTCAAGCAGTCCAAGGGTTGTAAAGTTTTCGCCAAACATTCCATAAGGCAACTCGCCGTCCTTCAAATAATCGTACGGCAGTTCTCTATTCCAATACTCATAATGCTCGGAAGGGTAGGCATAGACCGCTTTGCTCACACCGCCATGAACCGTCAGGTCAGCCTGTGCGTCCCCGTCAAGATTGAGGCGGCGCAGCATGACTGGTCCAGGCACCGGCTCTTTAAAGATACCAGTCGCCACCGGCTCGCCGTTGTACTCGACTATTCGCGGCCGCCCAACGTTCACAGAGATGACTTTCAATTACACTCGTCCGATATCTGATAAGTTCGCCAAAGGCACTTCAATTCTACCTTGCTACCCAGCCTTCTTGTCAGCGAGTAGCGCTAGCGGGAGAAACTTCGGCCAAAGATCAATTCTAGTTAAAGAGCACTACCGCAAAGTCCAGGTTATCGCTTTCGTTTGCGAGTCTGTTTGTTGTCAGGCTGTGCCTGGTCGATGGCGATGTAGGTTACGGTGTCCCAGGCGTTGTGGATGCCGATGAAGAGAAGTAACAAAGCGGTGGCTGCGACGAGGAAAAGAACGCGACGCGGATAGCTGGGAAGGATGATGGCTGCGAAGAGCAGCAGCGCGTACGAAATGAGCGGCAGCACTGCATGCCAGATCCAATCTTCCACTACAGGACGATAGGTAGTTTGACGGCGCGCGCGCTGGACAACGATGAGGCCGTAGAGCACGCCGGTAAGTCCACATGCGCCGAGGGCGATTGCGACGCGCGATAGCCCCTGCCAGGGCGCGCTGAGGATTGCGGACATCAGCAGCACCGCGCAGAAGTGAATCGTTGTCGGGGTGCCGAACGCCTCTATCTCTCTAGTGGTCGCACGCCGTGGGGACTCAGCGACCAGCGCAATCACCACAAATTGCAATCCAGTAAGCGCCGCGCCAGAGGAGCCGACGATGACGTAGAAAGTTTCCCAGGCCGTGAGTAGGGAATGTGCGGTTTCGTTCATCTACTCTTAACAAGAAAATCGTGGAGCAGAGTAAATCGTAAATCGTGAATAGAAAAGAGCGAAAGGTGCGTAGCTACCGAATTAGATGATCAGTAAACACGAGCTCGCCGAATTTTCCGGGGAGATGAAAGTCATCGTTGAATGTTGGTGACCACGCCAGTGACACGCGATTAGGCAACATTTCCACTCTGTATAGATTCAACCTCCAGCGATCCCCATTCTTAGGCGGAAGATTTTTTGCGGTCACAATATCTGCCAGCGGCAGCGCTATCTCGCAGGTCCACTCCCGATCGCCGTTCCTCCCGTCCACCGTTCCGAAGACCTGTACCGCCCACTCGAGCTGTTGACTGTTCCAACTCTCGTAACGCAGCGGCTTGCGTATATCCAGCAGATAAATATCGAGCATCGTTCCAAGGGGATTTACTTCCAACTCGATGTAGTTAGCCTGCTGAGGATCGGCTTGCAGAAACACTTCTACCACCTCTTCCTCCCAGAGATGCTGGTCACGCGTTCTTAAGGTGGCCCAAATATTGTCATCAAGGGTGCGAAATGAAAAATAAAGAAATGTGTCGTCATACAGCGACCTGACCTCGGTTTTGTAGGGACTGAGAGAGCCATCGAGATTCAAGCGAAAGTCACGAAACTGGCGCGCCTTGGTCCAAACCGCATCATTCAATTTTCCATCCACCTTAATCGGCGTTGCTGTGCGTGACACTTCATACACGGGGACATCCGGGATTTGCCCGCTACTACTGATGACTGTGGCAGTCAACATGACCAGGGCCATGAGCAATACCGGCAGTTTTGTTTTCATCCTGATATTTGTGGTGATACGGATGAGCTTTGCCTCGAAAGCGATAATCAGTGTCCGGTTCGGCTTTGCCGCACAGCGGGCGGCAAAGCCAAAGCGCACCACGGAGGACGGTTAGGGCAAAGCCAGGGAAACGAAGAGTCTGACCCGAGCTTCCTATCTTTTTCTGGGGATAGGAATCAGCATCGATACTCGCTGACGATAAACCCGATAAGTGTCGCCATAGGATCTAATCAGGTCTCGTTCTTCAAACTGAATCGCCACGAGAATGTAGCCGGTGGTCATTATCGCAAAGAACAAATGGCCAAAAGTCATGCGCGGCGTGCTCCAGAACGCGACAATAAATCCAAGATAGAGCGGATGCCGCACCATCTTGTAAAGCGCGGGAGACTTGAAGGGTATCGCTGCTTCCTCTCTACCCTTGAGATGGTTGTAGACCTGCTTCAGTCCGAACAGGGCGAAGTGATCGACCAGGTAAGTAGAAACCAGCACACCTCCCCAGCCAATCCAAAACAGGGCCAGAAGAAGAGTGTGGCCGGTCGGGTTGCGCACGTCCCAGACGATGGGTCCCATCGGCTGCCATTGCGAGAAGAGCAGCAGCAACATAAGACTCGCGAGCAAAACGTAGGTACTGCGTTCTACCGGCGGGGGCACGATCCTGATCCAGGAGCGTTTGAACCATTGTCGCGCCATAACGCTGTGTTGCACCGCAAACAAACTTAGTAGCACAGCGTCAATGATTAGTGCCGCGCTGAGGGGGCTGTTTAAGGTGCCGGTATCGATCGCCTTCGGAACGAAAACATTTCCGACAAATCCGATCGCGTAGAGAAATGTTACGAGGAAGATCAGGTAACAAATCACTCCGTAAAGGAAAGCAAGGATTCGACCCATGGCTGGAATCTCCCTTCTTTGTTTTGAATGAACGGTATGTACGTCTGAAGATTAAAGACGTTGGCAAGTTGTTGGTTCGGATTACGCGCGGAGCTTACGTCGGTCCGGGTCGCTAGTCAAGGGAGGTATTTCAATCGGCAGTGTTCTAATTTTAAACAAACTGTTAGCTTGCTTGCTGAATGGCGTTCAACGCGTGCGCAAACTAAGAGTTTGCGTTACAGAAGTCTGCAAAACCGGCCCGCTGAGCCTCTCGCTATCGCGAGATGAATGGCTAAGCGTCCGCGCCTCAAAAAAATACATGGAGCGCAGATATGCAAACGGCGCAATGCCATTAGGGGATCGCCCTAAAAACATTGCGCCGTCGTTTTAACCCGATGTCTCACGTTGGTACCCACGCGCAACAGTCAAGTCTATGAAGCGGAGTCTAAATCGATGATGAGAGCCCGTCAACAAAACGGTCAAAAATAAAACATGCCGGAACAGCGCGACGATCAATTCAGTTAATCAAAGACTTCTTGCAACGACGAATGTTGAATCTCGAAATAAATCGGCGATGGATTTTAGGTGTGGTATCTATAACTTCTGCCGCCCAATTCGTGAGCTGACCAAAAATAAATGCTTACATGATTGGTGGTGGCGTCGTAAACGCCGTTAATCGCATATGGTAACCCAGAGAATTTGTCACCTAAGACGTGAGACTGCCTTTACCGGGCCGTGATTAGTACACTTTTCGTTGTTGCACCTTTTCCTTAGTCGCCAGCGTAAACCGCGGTTCGATCTTAACGTCGCCTGAAATCAACGCCGCTACATACTCTCCGACGGCAGGCCCGTGCTTGAATCCGTGGCCGGACCCACCGCCTACCAGCCAAACATTTTCGATCGCAGGATGGCGGTCAATCAGGAAATCGCCGTTCGCCGTGTTTTCATATTGACAGACGCGCGTCTCAATCACCGGCGCGTTCCGGAGCTCCGGCAGGCGTTGCGCCAGATAGGCGCGCGCTGCAGCGAGGCCCTCGTTAGATACCATTCTGTCGCTGGTGTCAGGGTCAAATGGCGGACCATGGGCATCGATCGCAAGCTTGAAACCGCGTCCGTCAAGATTAGGAATGCCGTACACGAGATCGTTAAAGTCGATCCATGCCGGCAATCTTTCCGGTCCGAAGCGACGTGAGGCATCGCCTTCAGGAACACCAAAGAAAAAGACTTCCTGTTTAGTTACATGAATTAACTGGGACAACAGCGTAGGAAAGAGCCCTGGTAACCATGGTCCGCAGGCGAAAACGAATTGCTTAGCCAAGATTTCTTCCCCTGAAACAGTCTTAGCCGATTGCCAATTTTGCTGGTCGTCCAGCCGAGGGGCTTTACCGGCGGGAATGTCCGGCAAGATGGCCTCATTCAGATAAACAACGCCTGCGAGCAGCGCTTGGGCGACCACTGCATGCACTGCCTGACGCGCCATTAAGACGCCGCTATCAGGCTCGAGAATGCCCCACGAAATCTCACCCAACTCGAGCTGCGGATAACGCCGGACGAGTTCGGAGCGATCCAGGCGTTCATACTTGATTTCGCATCGGCGAAGCGTTTCTAGCGTCGCCTCACAATAGGGGTCATTCTGCTGTGCCAACCAAAGGATTCCGGTCGGCTGAAAGAGGCGAGGCGATATTCGCGTGGCGCCAATACGATTGAATAGGTCTTGCCATAGCGTGAGCGAGCGCAGGGCCATACGCGAGTAAATCTCATCCGGCCCATACCCAATGCGAATCATGCGCGACTCGCCACCTGAACTTGACCGACTATTTCCCGGCCCATACGCGTCCAATAGGACGACCTCAGCACCCGCGCTTCGTAGTTGGTACGCTGTCCACGCGCCAAAGACTCCTGCACCAACGACCGCGACATCGAAGGTTTGTTTGGTGATCATGGAGGAAAAGGTAGACAGTAGACAGTAAACAGTAGAAATGAGACAGAACCAGGCCTGTTGGTATCAATGGATGCTCGTCGGCGTGATTCCTTTTGCTGCCTACTGACTACTGACTCCTGTCCTCTACGGCAGCGCCGTAAAACCAGTAAGCGGATTTCCGTAGAAGGCGTCGGTCTTCCACGCAGTTCGATCCCACTGTCCGTCCTGGTCTCCAATTATCTGCACCGGAAAGATGATGCGATCGCTGCCGAGCTTGTTGGCGGAGGCGATGCCATTGTCGAATTTTCCACCGGGCGCGACCGTGAACTTGATCGATCTCGCCAGACGGTTGTTCCAGAGTAGTTTGAATTCATACTCACCGGGATTATCTGCCAGCATATGCGGTGGTCCCCACATGCTGTACTCTTGTCCGGTTCTGTCCCGGCCTTTCACGTTAGGGAAGCTACATTTTATGCGGCTCCACTTTGCCTTTTGCGGCAGCGCATCCTCAACGTAATGCGTGGTGTTGTTGTCTACTTCGGAGTCGCAACCCGCTGTGCCGACTTCCATACCATCGTAGAACTTCTTGCCAACTTCTTTGCCCTGGTAAAACAGGTGCGGTTCCATTCTCACCCCTTCGCCGCGTACCCAAAACGCAACATTGAAAGCCGGAAAATCCCATCCCTTTAAATCGTCGGCGGTTAGGTAAACGTAACCAATTGGGAGGTTCCAATCGTGGTCCACGAAATAAACAAACTTGTTCGCGGCCTTTGGCCCATGCTCGTTGGAACGCGCCTTTGCAACTTTCATTTTGCCGGTAAACAGGGTTGCATTTGTACCCTGTAATTCATTACGCAGCTTTATCGCGAAACTTACCGGCCCGGTGTAGAGCGAGCCTTTGTCTTCCGGAATGTCACGTCCACCACACTTGGTTTTCCACCAGTAACCGGCCTGTGTGTTCTCGGTGGGGCAATCAAACTTCACCCAAGGCCCGGTAGGCAGCGCGAATTCCACGTAGAGCTGACTGCCGCTTTCGATCGGTCCATTGACGCGATACTCCATTGTCGGCACCCAACTCCAGACGTCGAAGTTACCTTTGTAGACGTTGAAGGTGAACGCCGTAACTTGAACCGAGTCTTTGGCGATCGTGGGTTGGTTCTGAGCTCCCGCGCGATTGTTAGTGGCGAACAGCAAAACAATAAAGACGAAGCAGCGGGCTACGGTGATCTTTTTCAAGGCGCATTTTCCTTTCGGTTTGGGATTCTGGGCGGTGGAAAGTGTACACCGGAGCAGTAAGCGGAGTTAAGAGTTTTTGTCGCTCAGTACCAGGGTGTGAGATTGGGTACTGATGCAGTTTGAGGCTGGCAGTTCAGAGTTCAGCCTTTAGGCTGCAGTTTTGGCTCTCAATCGAAAACGCAAGCTAAAGCTTGAACTCTAAACTGCATCAGTACCTGAGATTGACCCTGGTTGGGTGCTGCATCCGGTTTGGTAAGGTCGATGCCGGCATTGCGCAGACGATAAAACAATGCTTGAACGTGAGCCGTTTGCACATTATCGAAAAGAAGAACAAGATGCTGTTAGATTCTCGCTTCCGGCGCATCCGCTCGGCCTATCTCAATGAAAGGAATTGTTCATGACGCTCTCCCAATACCTCCACCCAAATGGTCTCCGCCTGTGGACTTTGTCTTTAGTTTTCTTATTCATTTCCCAGACGGCGTTGGGTCAGACGGATAAGTTGGGCATTGTTCTTCGAGGTAAGAAACGGTAAGAAGCTGAGCGATGTTACGACCGGCACGATCTCCATAGTTGGTCGGCTTATTTCCATCAAGCACAAAGGCACTGCAAAGTATGTCGTGCGCGGCTGGCTGGAACTTCCAGACATGACCATTTTGAAAGTCGCCGGCCCTTGGTATGATAACCAGGAAATTCCCGAGAAAATGTTCAACGACTTCGGTGAGTACAGCCGCTTCTTCCTTACTACGAAATGGGTTCGCAAGAGATGAAGGCCCTTACACAACCGAGCGCGGGAGCGCCGGATGTTGGAGTCTACTCTAGTGATGACTGAAGCATACAGCACGTTTGTTACTGAAGTTGCTTAAGGATCCGGCGCTACCGCGCTCGGTTCTGTACGTTAGCTGCTCACTAGTTTTCAGCCAATCACTTGCCGCTAACAACGCGAAGTGATAGTCTCCGCCCATTCTCCGTTTTTCCCAATGAACAACGCGTTTTCCTACAGGAGCAAGACACATGAAAACCGCCATCCGAGTCGCGTTGTTTCTAACTATCGCCATTTTGCTCGTAGTTAGTTTGCTGTTCCCGTTAATGCACACCATTATCGATCCGCTGGTCGTGGTAGCAAACGAATCAGTTTATGCTGAACTCATCACTGCTGCCGGCAGAGAAGACCAGCTATTTCAGACTTATACAAATGGAAACGGACACTGCAATTTCACCGGAACGCAATTCCTTACCGCGGTGGGTGCGATAGATGTGTGGGTGCGAACTGGAGTGAAGCCGACGAATGCGTTCTTCCCGGCAGCACTGGGGTTCCAACAAACTTTTGTTCCGCCACCCATGCTGCAGCCTTGAAACGGTTACCTACTGGGACCGCGGGCGAGACGCCCGCATCAAGCTACAGGTTCACTCGAGTCAATAAAACTTAACGTGGGCAGAATGGCATTCCACGGTGTGCGGGCGAGACGCCCGCGGTCCCAGTAAGACGCTGAGTCGCTATCGCCCAGCCGTTCAGCCAAGCGTTCGTCTCACGGCCACCGCCTTGCACAAAAAGTTTCCGGCGGGGTTTCGGAAACTGATGTTTACACAAAGTCGGAACCGGGAGCCGTAGCGACCGGGTCGATACGAGCCCTGAATCCTTCTTTGAACAAGAAATTTTTGATTATTGGCTGGGATATGCGTACCCAACACAGCCCGGTCGCTACGGCTGCCGGTTCTGACTCTGTATAACGACACAACTCAAGTCTTCACAGCCGAGGAGTGAACTCTTTCTGTGCAAAGCCCCGGCCCGTTAACTGTGCAACTTAATGAATTCAATCGTGCGTTTGAGGATCTCGCGCGAACGCTCGTCGTCGTCTTCTACATCAAAACCGTGATGACCCGTAGCATGATTTGCGAGATCGAGAGTTACGTTGCTTGATAACGCAACCTGAACAAACCGATCCAAACCGGCGTTCAGAGTCGTGTCGTCGAGGCCCGCCCTGGCGATGAAAATCGGAGGGACGCCACGACTGCCTTTGCTAAGGTGATACGCGGGCGAGAAGTCCCGCAAGGTTTCATCGCTGACCGAAGTAGGCGCCGACGCGCGTTCATTTCTCAGATCTAATTCCGCGTAATAGCCAACCAGACATTTGATGTACGGAGGTCTGTCCCGTAAGGGTTGGCTAAGGAAGATGCCACCCGCCGAAACCGCCCATAGCACAATACGATTGCCATCGACGCCGAACTCATCGGCATGCGCCCGGACGTAAGCAATCAGATCCATAAGATCGTTTTGAGAGTCGACCAGGCTTTCCCAGGCGTAGAAGCGGTGGTTGAAGGTCACTCCGACGAACCCAGAAGCGGCCACCAGTTGCCCGAAAGAAACGAAGGCGCCCCATTCCTTCGGCGTAGTAAGCAAGTTCGGAGGGATGCGGCCGCCGTGTATGAAGATGACAGCCGGTCGACGTCCGCGGCGCATCGCTGCAAGCGAATAAACATCCAACTTGAGCTCCGCCCCATTAACACGCTTGTACGTCAGGTTCTTTCGTACGCTCACGCGTTTCATGAGAGGAACGTTGTAAACAATTCGCTTTGAAGCGATCTCACTGATCCATTCAGGGTCCTCGAGTTTGGCCGGCTTTTGCGCGACGACGGTTCCAAATGTCGTCGCAGTTACCAGCAACAAGAGCTTGATTTTCTTGTTTCGAGACATAACGATCTCCGTTGAATGCGCGACACTTATATCCGGCTAGCCTTGCACAAAAAGGCTTCCCATGTATCAGAACCGGTAGCCATAGCGACCGGCCAGAAAGGCAACTGCGGGGCTCGTGCTGCAAACGATCGGTGAAGCCGCCGGTTGAAGCCCCGTAGATGAGGACCCATTAAATATTGCATGAGGTTCGTGGCGGTGCTGACTGTGGCTGCCTTCATTAGATTAATGTACACAATTTCGAGTTGAACCTCTGGCAGGTCGCTACCGCTTCCGGTTCTGATGCGCCCTCTCTGATTCGCTTATTTAATTTTGTGCCAAGCCTATTTTGTGATGGCCTATTGTGGACCCGCTGTGTTGAGACAAATTGAACTTATTTTCCGCTATCCATATGCCATCCCGGATTTACCCATTCACCTTTGCGCAGCACGAACACTTCAGTGACGCGGCCGGTCTGATTGAAGCGCTGACCGCCTGCTTCAAGCTCATAAGCATAATTAGAATAGACGACAGCAGTGTTCCCATAAACCTGGAAGGCCTGGAAGATGCTGTCGATGTGCGCGCGAATTGCCTCGCGATCAGCTGCACGGTCGTCCTGGATATTCATTGCGGCAGCCTTTTTTACTACGCTGACGCCCGGCGTGATCGAGGCGACTAATACAACACCCAGCAAGAATGCGAGAATAGAACAACCGACGATCCGCAAATTCATCGACGTAACCTCCGCAACTTGTAAAGAAGTCCTTAGCGAGCCGGACTGTAAATAACATTAGAGCCACGCGAATGGGAAGAATTTTGAGATACTCGCGAAGCCCGAACTACCGGCAAGAACCACCCGCTACCGCGAGGTGGTACCGACCTCATGAAACCGAGCACGAATTTTTTGGGAACCGCGCATTCATTCGCGCGTGGAACAGTGACAACCCGGACACCCTTGCTGCGCCTGCATGACTTGTTGATAATTGATCCCGCAAATAAGGAGATTCATCATGTCGAAGAAAATGTTGCTGCTCTTCGTTTTCAGCCTGGCTTTTATTGTTTCAGTGTCGAGTCTGAAGCTCTCAGCACAGACTGCCGTGACCGGCGACTGGACCGCCTCGCTGGTCGACAAGGGTGACAAGATTAATCTGAACTTTGGTCTCCGCGACGAAAAAGCGGAAAAAACCAACAAACATCAGTTTGGTCAAACTTACGACTTTGCTGAGTTAGGTTTGAGTCGTGAACAAGTCGTAAGCGGCGGGCCGGTCAAATTCACCCTTGCACGCGAAGCCGGCACGATTGACTGTGAGGGTACGTTTCAAAACAGCAAGGGCTCGGGCACGTTTCGTTTTACGCCGAATCCGGCTTTTGTTTCCGGAATGAAAAGCCGGGGGTTCGACTTTGAAAAGTACTCGCGCGACCACGAGGGCTCGGCACGCGAAAATAAGATCTTTGCGGCCGCGGCGTTGAACGTCACGACCGCCCTGGCGGATGACCTGGCCTCAGCCGGATTCAAACTCGATATCGATGACCTGTTCAAAGCAGCCATCTTCAAGATCGACTCCAATTTCATGCGCCAGATGGCGGCCACCGGCTTCCCCAACCTTCGCATGGAAGATCTGGTTAAAGCGCGCATCTTCAAAATAGACGCGGAGTTTGTCAGGCAGGTAAATCAAATGGGTTTTGGGAAGCAGACCATGGAAGACCTCGTTAAGCTGAGCATTTTCAAAGTTACGCCGGAGTTCATCGCTGAAATGCGCAACGAGGGTTTAAGTGATCTGTCAATTGAGGATCTGGTAAAGCTACAAATCTTTAAGATCGACGCGCCGTTTATTCGGCAAGCCAAAGCTGACGGCGTGCCACTGGAAGTTGAACGGCTGGTACAACGACGCCTGGGAGTTGATCGCAGAAGAGCGCTGTAAAGGCAAGAAGTAAACACCAAACAGCAAACAGTAAACAGCAAGTAGGATAGGTAGAGGACGGCGGACACCGCGACCCTCTAATGTTTGCTGCTGTTTGCTGTTTACTGTTTGCTGTCTGCTTCTTACAATCGAAGTATGCCTTCTGCCAAAAATTCTCAAGAGAGTGCCGCTGTTCTCATAGTTGACGAGGACGGCAACGCGCGCGAACACCTTCGCAGTATTTTCGAGGCTGCCGGCTATCGCGCGTTGTCTGCCGAGGATACGACCGCGGCGCTTCGCTTACTTCAGAAAACACCTTGCGATCTTATCGTGATCGATGTAGCGCTGCCTGACGTCGATGGACTTGCGCTGTGCCGGCTGCTTCGCGCTCAGCCGGCTACCAGTAAATTGCCGATAATCATTATTTCCCACGACGAGACAGAAAGCAGCAAGTTGGAAGCCTTCGCGGCGGGCGCTGACGATTACATCGTCAAGTCTTCTCCGGACGCGGAAATTCTTTCCAGATCCACGGCCCACTTGCGCGCGGCACAGAGAGAATGGGCGTTGCTTGGCAGCAATCGTGAACTCACGTTTCTCGCCGATCTGGGTCGCGGACTGTTGCGAACGCTCGATCCCGATCAGTTAGTGCGGCGCGTCGCCGGCTCAACGTACGAGGGAACCAGCGCCACGCTGTGTGCTGCTTATCTCAGCGTCACGGATACAACCGAGGCGGTTTGTGTTTTCGATCGAGAGGGAAGCGCGGAGGGTGCGTCATTGCTGAGGCTCCATCGGTTGAAGAGTTGGCTGAACGGCTCTACCTCTTCGACCCTTGCGCCCTTACTGGTGGATAAGGCGAACGAATTTTTATTACACGACGAAGGGCATGCAGTGGAATACGCGGCGCTGCTGAGATTTGGCGGTCGGGCCAAAGGTGCGCTGATAGTTGGCTTTGATAAGCGTGAAGACTGCGACGACACTGTCTGCCGCCTCGTTGATGCAGCCGCACAACAAGCCGCGCTCGCTGCCCACGTCTCGAGTCTTTATCAGGCGGCGCGGGATTCCTCCGCCAATCTCGCCATCGAAGTGGATCGGCGGACCGCCGAATTGCAAGCCCAGCGGCGCTTTATCGAGGCGATCATCGACAGCCTGCCACTGTCGCTTTACGCAATCGATCGCAACTACGAGATTGTCGCCTGGAACCGCAATCGTGAACTCGGTGAACTGGGAATTCCGCGTGGCGCAGTATTAGGCAAGAATATTTTCGGTGTGTTGACGCGCCAGAAACGCGAACTGCTGGAAGTCGAATTCGCTCGCGTCTTCCAGACGGGCGAAATTCAGCGGCTCGAACATGCGACGGTGACGCCCACCGGCGAGATGAAGCATTGGTTGATAAGCAAGATTCCCATGTGGATTAATCGCAGCGGCGAGGTGTCGCATGTAATAGCCATCGGTGAAGAGACAACGGCCCGCGTCGAAGCACATCGCGCGGTTGCGCGCGCTGAAAAACTTGCGGCCATCGGACGCCTGGCGGCCGGAGTGGTTCACGAAATTAACAATCCACTGGCCACGATTTCAGCGTGCGCCGAAGCACTCGAATCGCGCGTTAGCGAGGGCGAGTTTGAAAAATCGAAGGCCCTTGACGATCTGCGCGAGTACCTGGGATTAATTCGCAGCGAAGCCTTCCGCTGCAAAATGATTACCAACGGCCTGCTGGACTTCAGTCGCACGCGTGCGACCGAGCACGCGCTGGTGAACCTTGCCGACGTGATCGCATCAGCCGCTCGCCTGCTGTCGCACCAACAGCGCGGCGATAAGGTGAAATTTCAAATCGAGGCGCCCGACGACTTGCCTCACGTTTCCGGCGACGCGGGACAATTACAGCAGGCAGTGATTGCGCTCGCCACCAACGCCATCGATGCAATGCCCGACGGAGGTTTGTTAAGAATCAGCGGCCAAACAAATGGCAACGCGGTGCTGATAGAAGTCAGTGATAGTGGAGTGGGTATCCCCGAGGAAAATATTTCAAGAATTTTTGAGCCGTTCTTCACCACCAAGGAAATTGGGAAAGGCACCGGTCTTGGCCTGGCCGTTTGTTATGGTATCTTAACGGAACACGGCGGTAGTCTTGACGTGCAATCTACTCCCGGAGTCGGCACCACTTTCACGATTTCGCTTCCCGCAATAAGCAACGACGGAGAACTGCAGGATTGAGCGAACAAAGAGCAGCACGAATTCTAATCGCAGAGGACGAAGCCAACCTTCGTTTGGTGCTGCAGAAGGAACTGGAGCGGCTCGGTTATCGCGTTCAGGCTGCGCCCGACGGCGAAGCGGCGCTGCGCAAGCTCGAAGAGAGCAATGTCGATGTGTTGTTGTGTGACATCAACATGCCACGTATCGACGGTATGGAAGTTTTGCGTCGCGTTCATGAACGGCCCAACCCTCCAGAAGTGATCATGCTGACGGGCCAGGCGACGGTCGAAACGGCTGTCGAAGCCATGAAGCTTGGCGCCTACGATTACCTCACGAAACCTTACAGCATCACCGAACTGGATGTGCGCGTGAAGCAGGCGGCAGAGAAGCGTCGCTTGCGCGTGGACAATCTTCGCCTGCGCGAGCAACTGGCGCGACAGTCAGGTTTGCCTGAGATCGTGTCTGTCTCGCCGGCCATGACTGAAGCCGTGCGGTTGGTAGAGCGTGTGGCTCCTTCAGAGGCGTCGGTCCTGATCACAGGGGAGTCGGGAACCGGCAAAGAACTTATCGCCCATGCTATTCATCGTTTGTCGAGCCGGGCCGATGGCTCATTCATCGATATTAACTGCGCTGCGTTTCAGGAGTCGCTGCTGGAGTCGGAACTGTTTGGTTACGAAGCGGGGGCGTTTTCCGGCGCCAAGGGACGCAAGCTGGGCCTGATTGAACTGGCTGATGGTGGAACGTTATTTCTCGATGAGGTCACTGAACTACCCGCCCAACTTCAGGCAAAACTGCTGCGGGCAATTGAGACCAGAACATTTTTCCGCGTCGGTGGAGTGCGCAAGGTTGAAGTCAACGTGCGCATTGTGGCCGCAACGAATCGCAATCTTGAATCGGTAGTCGCCAATGAATCGTTTCGTTCGGATCTTCTTTATCGCATCAACGGTTTTCAGATTGACCTGGCGCCGCTGCGTGAACGCCCGGAGGATATCGAACCGCTGGCACGCCATCTGCTGAATGACGTCGGCGGCGCTGCTCGTCCGCAACTCGAACCAGAAGCGCTGGAGGCGCTCCGCGCTTACAGTTGGCCTGGGAATGTGCGCCAGCTAAAGAATTGTTTGGAGCGCGCTGTGATTCTTTCCAATAATGACCGCATTACAGTAAATGAATTGCCGCCTGAGGTGGTGCGACGTTCAGTTCCAATAGCGGTTGCCGCCATCACGCAACCGGGCGCGCCGCCTGATGGAGGTCTCGGCACTCGCGCTTTTGTTGCAAGCCCCACGTCATCGCCTACTTCGCTTCGTGACGTGGAACGCCAGCAGATTTTGGCTGCACTCGAGCAAACCGGCTGGCACCGCGGCAAAACCGCCGAAATCCTCGGCATTTCGCCATCGACGCTCTATCGCCGCCTACGCGACTACAACCTCGAACACCGCAACAGCTGAAACCTACGCCGCGGATTCACGCGGATATGCGCGGATCTGAAAAGACAAATCGGGTTCGTATCAGTTGGGCAAACGAAACATCGTGATTGCTCTTTTCTACATCTCTTTGCAGACCCGCGCTTATCCGCGTAAATCCGCGGCCTATTAATTCGCCGGCAGCGCCTTCGCTGGATTGCGCGGTTTGTTGAAGGGCGATGTCGCCTTCCAGGTGGGCAGCGCGTCGGCGTTTGCGACGCGCAGGCCGATAACCATTCCTAATTGCGCCAGCGTTTGTGGACCAGTCCAATCCCAGTCCGGCTTTACTGTGTCGCTGATTGCGTGGTAATCCGTCGCAATCCATTTCTTTGCGCGTGCTATCCAAACAGCTTCGTCGCCCGCCGGAGCGCCCAGCAGCATCAACGCCGGCACACCTTTCTTCACGAATGCATAATGATCGGAACGAACGAAGGCATTCTCTTCCGGCATTGGGTCGGGCGTTACAACGTTTCCGGTCGCGCCGGCGACTTCTTCGAAAATCGTTCCCAGATCAGAGTGCTCCGCTCCGAACCCGACGACGCGTTTCACCGGCCCGTAAATCTCCGTACCGATACCATCGAAGTTTATATCGGCGGCAATTTTTTCGAGGGGCCAGGTCGGATGCTTCACCCAATGTTCCGCACCAAACAACCCGTACTCTTCACCCGTCACCGCCAGGAAAATGATTGACCGACGCGGACGTTCAGTGGGTTTCGGAAAGGCTTTGCTGAGCGCTTCAGCCACAGACGTGATGGTAGCTACACCCAGGGCGTTATCGGCGGCGCCGGGAAAAATGCGGCCGTCGCTTTCGATCCCATACGCATCGTAGTGCGCAGAATAGACAACCGCTTCTTCCTTCAACTTTGCATCCGAGCCTTCCAGCACGCCCACCACGTTGCTGCTGGTGGTCTCATCGCGTTTGATACGCAAGGCGAGGCGCGCCGTCTTACCGAGTTCGCGAGAAACTGTTTCGCCGGCTTTGGCCTTCGCCAACGTTTGCGCGTAGGTCAACTCTGAACCGGCGAAGGCTTTTTCCATCGCTGCATCGCTGACGATCAAGACCGGGGGAATCGTAAAAGGAGGAGCCGGCTGAGACGCCAGGCTAACGCGCCGGCGGGAAAGATAATTGGCAATTAATGAAAAAGGTTGTGCAGCCGTGCCCGCATTGCCGACGATCAGCGCCACTGCGCCGCGCCCGAAGATGTTCATCCCGCGGGCCTGCGGATTGGTCGCGCGTTTCCACGCTGCCGCATCCACACCATCAGGTTCTCCACCTGTAATGACCACCACCTTGCCTTTTAAATCAAGCCCGGCGAGATCGTCACGCTTCAACTCCGGCGAAACGACGCCGAAGCCTGCGAACACTAGACTGCCGGAGGCATCCACCTTGTCGGAAGTGTACGGCGGCAGGATGACGAAATCTTCGCCATACTTGAGCGCAACGTCACCAATCTTCACCGATGTATCGGCCAACACCTGCGCTGATTTAAATTTGATCGGCTGTAGATAGGTGCCATTCTCGCCCGCCGGCTTAAGGCCAATTTTCGCAAAGCGGTCAGCCAGGTACTGCGCCGCGCGGTCAGCGCCTGGTTGTCCGGTGCCTCGGCCTTCAAACTGCGGCGAGCTCAGAGTAGTCGTCACCTCACGAATGGTTTCAAGTTTGACGCGCGCAGCCGCTTTTCGCTCGGACGCGGTTAGGGTTGCAACCGGCTTCCTGGCTGCGGCCGCGGCTGACGCGGCAGAGGAGCTTGAGGACTGTTGCCATGCGAAGGCTGAAGCTGAGAACAGACTAATCGCGAGGGCGATAGACAGGACACCGGCGAAAAAAGCGCGGTGTTTATATTCGTTCCGAGAAAATGGATGCATTACGTGTGACTCCTAGTGTGGTTGATTAGACGTGGAGAGAGTATACGCGTCAGTGCGGCAATTGGTTCTCTAGCCAGAAGAACGTAATTACTGGGACCGCGGGCGTACCGCCCGACTCAAGCAACGAGTTCACTTGACTGAGGCTAGAACTAAATTAGATCGGGTTGACAGAGTGGCATTCCACGCGCGCGCGACGCCCGCGGTCCCAGTAATAAGTTTAGCTTACCCCTGTTTCAGCTTCTTTCGATCGATTTTGCCGCGATCGTTTTTCGGAAGCGAAGGAACGAATTCAATCCAGCGCGGATACTTGTAAGGCGCGAGATGCGACTTGACGAAATGTTTCAGTTCTTCGATAAGAGCATTTTCTGAATTGTGTTCGAAGCCCTCCCTGACGGTCGGGCTACTGCCCTGCTCTATCCCACTTTGGACATTGGACGTTGGACGTTGGACATCTTCAACCCGGTCGCTATGGCTCCCGGTTCTAAATTCCTCACGCAGCACGATGAAAGCTTTTGGTTTGACGAGACCGTCGCTGGCCTTCGCGCCGATTACGGCGCATTCAAGCACCGCCTCGTGCTGCAGCAGACAATTTTCAATCTCAACCGGGGCAACAAAGATGCCGGATACTTTCAACATATCGTCGGTGCGGCCGTGATACCAATAATAGCCCTGTTCGTCGACGTGAAATTGGTCGCCTGTGGTGCACCAATCACCGGCAAAGGTCTCTTTCGATTTCTGATGAGCGTTCCAATAACACAGCGCGGCTGAGTCACCTCTAATTTTTAACGTGCCCATCTCATTCGTAGAAACTTCCGCGCCCTCGGCGTTGACGATCTTCGCGTCGTAACCCTCGACGATCCGGCCCAGACTGCCAGGCTTAACATCGCCGGGACGATTCGTAATGTAGATGTGAAACATTTCAGCCGATCCGATGCCGTCACAAATCTCCACCCCGAGGCTCGCCTTCCAGCGTTCGTAAAGTTCAATTGGCAACGCCTCGCCCGCTGAATAGCAAAAGCGCAGGCTCGACAAGTCGCGACTGGCAGCGTCAGACGCATTGAGCATCGAGTTAATCATGGTCGGAACGGTGGTGAGGATGGTGGGCCGATAACGCTCAATGACTTCGAAAAGCTTTTCCGGAGTCGAGCGTTCCGCGAAAAGCGCGGTGGCGGCGCCCACCGCGAAAGGGAATAAGAGATTGGTTCCGGTAGCGTAACCGAAGAAAAGCTTGGGCACGGAAACGGTCAGATCGTTTTCATTCACGCCCATGGTTCGCTTCGCAAACACTTCTGTGTTGAAAGGTAAATCGTGTTGCAAATGGACAGCCCCCTTTGGGTTGCCGGTCGAACCGGAACTGAACAACCAAATCGCGATGTCGTCTCGATGCGTGTCCGCCGCTGCGCACTCATCAGCGGCTGCAAGCACGGCACCGTCAAAGGAAGACCACACGACGGAATTATTCGTGAAGTCGATGTCGTGATCGTGTTCGTGGGCGCCTACAACCAGGACGGCACGCAAGTGAGGCGCAACCGCAGCGGCTTCGTTGAAAGTGTTGAGCAGGGATTCATGAACGATCGCGACGCGCGCGCGTGTGTACTCTAGATAGTATTTGTAGTCAGCCGCCGGCAGCAGCGGATTCACCATGGAGATCACAGCGCCGATGCGTGCCGACCCAAACCAGGTCCAGACGAACTCCGGACAGTCAGGCAAAACGATCAGCACGCGCTCTTCCATCTCGGCACCGAGTTCACGCAGCGCGTTGCCAACGCGATTCGACATGCGCACAGTTTCGCCGTAAGTGTAGGTTTGATTTTCGAAGTAAAGGCAGACCTTGTTCTCGCGGCCTTCCTCAAGGTTGTGGTAGAGGAAGTAGTCGGCCATGTTGAAGTGTTCAGGAAAATCCACGTTCATTGAGCTTCCCTGCTTTCGAGATTCATAGCATCTTCGCTCAGAATAGCCTTTGTGATCAGGTGAAGAAATCAGGATTCAGGCTTTGGACAAAAAGTAGTAAACGAGTCGGAGTGGCCGTCTCAGAACCGGAAGCGGTAGCGACCGGCCAGAAGTTCAACTTTCGAAATTGAGCAAATTATTTGATGT
>DATLBQ010000039.1:0-17882 GCA_035526805.1 Pyrinomonadaceae bacterium | reverse complement strand
ATGCCACTCACCGGCAGAGCAAGAAAAAGCAATTGCTTCCGCCCAAGAGAGTGCAAAAGCGCTTTGGCACTTTCTCGACGGAGTGACGGCCGCCTACTTACAAACGGAGCCGACGACGGCCAACGCCGCCGTCTGATTGTCACTCAAAGTCAATCCCGGTATTAGTAGAGCTTATCTCAACAATAAGAATCTTTAGTTTTTGTTATTTGTCGGACTGCGTATAATAACGCCGTTTCAGCGATTCAGCCGGGCGTCCAGATTCCTTGGAAGCCTATCAATGACAACCCGAGATCTAACGGCGGGCGGGTTTATCGATCCAGCCATTTGAACTCCTGTTCGCGAATAGGAAGGTCGACTTCGAGCAATCAAGCTTGCCCTTCATTTACCTAAGTCTGCGTCGTTTCTCAATAAAGGAGTCTACCCATGCACAAGCTCAATCCCCCAACGGCATTTCTTCTCGCCGCGATCGTCCTCGCCGCCTGCACGCTTGCTCTCGGACAAGAAACATCTGGCAGTATTGAAGGCACTGTTAAGGATCCCGCGGGCGCCCTCGTACCGAACCTCGCGTTAACGATTACGAATGCGAAAGCTGCAGTAAGCGGTACCACGACCACGGGTACCGGTGCTGGTTTTCGGCGCACGATCACAACTAACGAAGAAGGTTTTTTTCGCATCTTGCAGGTTCCGCCGGGAATCTACGATGTGGTGACAACAGCATCCAGCGGATTTGGCGAGGCAAGATACGAAAACGTTACGGTGGCTATCGGACAAAATACCCAGTTAGCCATAACGGTAAATCCAGGGAGCAGTGTAACTACCGTTGATATTGTTTCTTCAGAGACTGCCCCGGTTGATACGACCAACAGCGCTATTCAATCGAGCATTACCGCACAAAGAATTGAGTTGCTTCCTAAAGGAGTTGACTTTACGAGTTTGCTAAAAGCTGTTCCCGGCACTCGCCCCGAAACTCGTACCGGCGGCTTCTCAGTTGACGGCGCCTCAGGAGCGGAAAATGTATTTGTTATAGATGGTCAGGAAGTTACTAACTTTCGCACCGGTACGTTAAATGGTAATAACAATATTCCGACTCAGCTTCTCCAGGAAGTACAAGTTAAATCAAGCGGTTTTGGAGCTGAATTCGGTGGTGCGACAGGTGGCGTTATCAGCGCGGTAACAAAGGGCGGCAGCAACAGTCTGCATGGTGAGTTCGGGGCGCAGGCTGAATTTCAAAGATTTAGCGGTAACCCACGTCAATTTTTACAGCGGTTCTCCAGTGGGACGGGGGCTGCCTTTGTGCAATCCACGGAATATATCCAGCCTCGGAAGAGTGGGGGCATAAATCTTTTTCCGACGGCTAATCTGAGTGGTCCTTTTATCAAGGATAAACTTTACTTCTTCGGAAGCTACTCACCACAAGTTTTTGATATCGAAACAAGAACTGATTATTTTACGAATGCTCCCGCGGCGACTCGAGCATTTGTTACTGCGGAAAACTACCGATTGAGGCGAACTTACGAATATGCTTTCTTGCGATTGGATGCGACACCGTGGGACAAGTTACATCTGACCAGTACCTTTCTCTGGAGCCCAATCATAGACGAAGGTAATCTTCCGGTTGCACTCTTTAATACTGGTTCGTCGCCTCAGTCATTTGGCGGCACGATTCCGTTTACAAATTTCGGCGGCGCAATCGGTACTCTAACCGGACGGCAATTGACCGATCGTCAGGGCGGACGCCAGAGTTCAAACAACTTCACGCTGCAAGGCGTTTATACACCAACCAGTAACATGGCGTTCAGCGGGCGTTTCTCTCGCGGCTTTTTGAACGAAAAACTAGGCAATTATTTTGTTCCACCTGGGGTCCAATTAGTATGCGCGGTCGGCAATGCAGCCCCGCCCGCTGCTCCTACGTTTCCGGGTGCTTGCCGAACAGGGGACTCCACGGCCGCAAACTCGGAAACTATCAAAGACGTTTCAGTTCGTACTAATTTTGAAGCCGATGGTACTTACATCTTTGGCCTGGGCGGAAGACACGAACTGAAAGGCGGATATCAACGTGCCAAGATCTTCAACGATGTGGCGGCGGGGTTTGCGCTGAAAGGCAGAATTACTTTTTCATATGGCGTCGACATTCGTTCGTTGGGAGCCGGAACAGTTACGCCAACGCCAGGCGCTCTCGGGTCAGGTATTCTGCGGCGCCAGGGCACATTCGGAACAGCTTCAAATACTAACCAGGGTCTATATATTCAAGACAAGTATCAACCCATAAATCGGTTGACCTTGAATTTGGGCGTTCGTCTCGAAAAAGAAAATCTCCCATCGTTCAATGGTTTTGCACCGCCGATCAACTTTGGCTGGACTGATAAAATAGCTCCGCGTCTCGGCTTTGCCTACGATTTGTTCGGCAACGGCATGACAAAGATTTTCGGCAGCTACGGACGATTTAACGATCGCTTGAAATATAACCTTCCCCGCGGCTTATTCGGCGGTGAACTCTTCTTAGAAGACTTCTTTGAGATTCTCCCGGGTGAAACTTATACGCAATTCACGCTCGAAAACATCCTCGGCGGTCGCAGTCGTTTTCAACGCAACCTGCGAGTTGCCTCGAACGACCCGAGCGCATCGATTCTTAACGGAAAAGTTGACCCGAATCTGAAACCTTTCAGTCAAACTGAATTTACGATTGGAGCAGAGCGTCAACTAAACCGCGATTATGTTTTCCGCACACGTTATACGTTTAAGAATGTCACCGATGCTGTTGAGGATGCAGGCGTAAGAAACGCACAGGATAGTGAAGCGTATATCATCGGGAATCCGGGTGAGGGCCTCCATCTTCAGGTGTTGAATGATCTTGGCTATATAAAATCCGCGACTCCGCAACGCCGCTACGACGGGCTGGAATTCGTATTAGAAAAACGTTTGTCAAGCAATTGGTACTTCAATGCGAATTACACCTTTAGTCGCTTATTCGGCAACTATTCGGGTTTGGCAAGTTCTGACGAAATTAATGTTCCAACCGGACGTTTAGCACCGGGTACTACGCGGGCTTTCGATCTTCCATTTATTGGGTTTACAGCTACTGGTGAACCGGATAATGGCAGACTCGAAACCGATCGCCCGCATGTCTTTAATGCTTACGGTGCTTACATCTTGAACTGGTTGGGTGGCAAAACTAATTCGACCGAGTTTTCCGCTTTTCAGACGATCACGTCAGGCACTCCGCAGACGACAAGAATTTTCCTTGTTTCGACTGTCACGCCGGCAATCTTTCTAAAGCGTGGTGATCTGGGAAGAAGTCCGACCTATAGCCAAACCGATTTCAATGTCACTCATCGCTACCGGTTCGGCAATGACAGTCGTTTTACGCTGGCGGGTGATTTCAACGTCCTTAACCTATTTGACCAGGACACCGTGACCCAACTGCATGTAGTGAAGAACTTAAACACGTCCGTCATAACCGCTTCTGCTCTGGCTGGGGTCACGAGACTGAACGACTCTACCTTTGTCAATTCGTATACGTCGGGCGCATTACTCGATCCGATCAATACCTACTTGCAAGGGACGCCAACTATTCTTAACCGACTGGATGCACGCTACGGACAGCCCAATACTTTTCAGTCACCGCGTACAGTTCGCTTTGGTATTCGCTTCCTTTTCTGATTCCTGGATTGGAAGCTTGATTTATTGTCTTCAGAGGGTCAACCACATCGAACCAAGAGCGGGCGGTTTTACAAGGACGTAAAAGCGCCCGCCTTTGCTAGTTCACGTTGTGCGCGCTTTAGCATTTTCAAGAATGATCGCTGAGAAGATTTCTGCTACGAGAAGTTCTCACGCGCGATCACCATCTCGACCCCGAGCCCGCAGGAAGCCGCCTTATGTTCGATCGCAAGTCTGAACATAGATTTTTGTTTCTGACATGGGTATTTGTGAGTTGTCTGATCCTGGCTCCGCAGGCGACGTCGGCACAAACCGTTACCGGAACCTTGCAAGGCACTGTCACTGACACCAAGGCTGCCGTCGTTCCGGGCGTGACAGTCGTGGTGCATGTGCCGCGGAATATTCAGGTTTCGCTGCGCTATCAATATTGATTGTCTGAATCAGATTCGCCAGCTCCGCCGCATCTTTTCGTAGGATGAGCTGGCAACCCCTCCGCAGTGGCGAGGGAAACGTTATCGGCGATTATGGATTGGCTAATACCTATACGTCGTCTTGCGCTGTTGCCGAGCATTGCTCTCCTTTTCTTGTTGCCTGTTTGCGCGCAAGAAAAATCGATTGGTCGTCGGACGTCGGGGGATAGTTCAAATAGCGAGGTGCGCGCGTTGTGGGTCGTGCGCACGACACTGTCGTCTCCGGAAAAAATTCTGGCGATGGTGAAGTCGGCAAAACAAAACGGGTTCAACACAATAATTGTGCAGGTGCGCGGCCGTGGCGATGCTTATTACCAATCGCGTTGGGAGCCGCGCGCGATTGAATTGAAAGACCAGCCCACAACTTTTGATCCGCTGGCGGTCACTATCGCTGCCGCAAAAGGCGAAGGCTTGAAAGTACATGCCTGGATAAATACCAGCCTGCTGGCGAATCTCGATGTCCTGCCCACCGATCCAAATCACGTCTACAACAAGCATCCGGAGTGGTTGGCCGTCCCGCGCGCCGTTGCTGCCGAACTTTACCATCGCTCCCCAAAGGATCCCGTTTATCGCTCGCGAATTGTTGAATGGTCGAAGGCAAACCGTAGCGAGCTCGAGGGCGTTTATACGAGTCCGGCTAATGCCAGGGTGCGCGAGCACATCTTGCGGATCTGGATGGATGTTCTCAAACACTATGCGGTTGACGGTTTGCATTTCGACTACGTTCGCCTTGCCAGCCCGGACTTTGATTACAGCCACACTTCGTTAGAAGCTTTCCGCAAGTGGCTGGAGCCTCAGCTAACCGTTCTTGAGCGTCGTCAACTAAAGCAGTCGCTCAAAGAACACCCGCTGTTTGCCGCTGAGACCTACGCGTCCAGGTTTGCTGACTTTCAACGGGAACAAATTACCAGGCTCGTCGAACGCATTTATCGCGCTGTTAAGAGCAGGAAGCCGGAGGTCACGGTTTCGGCAGCGGTTTTTGCAAATGATGAGAATGCGTTTACTCGACGTTTTCAGGATTGGCGACGCTGGCTCGCATTGGGAATTCTGGATGTCGTGTGTCCAATGGCTTATTCCACCGACACTCTGGTTTTCAAAAAGCAGATAGAAACCGCCACCACGATTGCGCATTCCGCCGGTCGCCAAATCTGGGCAGGGATCGGAGCGTATCGAATACCAGTCACGTCACCGATTGAGAAAATTGATGTCGCTCGAGAATTTGGAGCTGATGGGATAATTCTCTTTTCCTACGATTTTACAAGCAGACCCGGCGAATTTAATCCTGCCGGCGATTACTTACAGCTTGTCCAACGCAGCGCCTTCGTTAAGGCAGCTAAGGCGAATTAGCATCCGAAGGGTCAGTCACACGACGCTTGGAGTTCGCGAAGAACGGCAGCACGATGAATATTTGAAAATTCGCGCTACAATAAAAATCTTGTTGGACTTGCGTGCGCCGGTGTATAAGTAAGCTCTGCATCAACTTTAGAAACCACAGCCGCCATTTTTCAAAACGAGAGGAACACCCCGATGAAGCAGCTTTTGAGATTTAACTTGCCACTACTGTCTTTGACTGTCGCTCTTTTGCTTGGACTGAGCGTGGTGGCCGTCGCGCAGGAGATCACCGGTAACATCGTCGGAACCGTTAAGGACGCCAGTGGTGCAGCCGTTAAAGGCGCCACCGTCATAATTACCGACGAAGATAAAAATCTGGTGGTGCGCACATTAACTACTGGAGAAGAAGGAGAATTTTCTGCTCCGCAGTTACCGGTGAGCAACTATTCAATGACGATCGAAGCGCCAGGATTCAAAAAATCTGTTCAAACTGGGCTGAAGATTGACGTGAATCAGCGCAGGGCTGTGGATGTCGTACTGGAGGCGGGAAACATCGCCGAGGTCGTGACCGTTGCCGCAGATCAGGTGGCGGTGGAATTGACAACACCCACTGCCTCGACCGTTATCAACGGTGATCAAGTCCGCGAGTTGTCGGTAAACAACCGAAACTTTGTGCAGTTAGTTACCCTCGCGCCCGGGGTCAGCAATGACCTCGCTGACCAAGTCTACGTCGGCACAACCAATCCTGCCGGGCAAGCGAACACTGTCAACATTTCAGTGAACGGCGCTCGCAGCAGTTCGAACACGTTTCTGATTGATGGCGCCGACATTACTGATCGCGGCTCCAATCTTACTATCCAGGCTTATCCGAGCATTGATTCAATCGGCGAATTCCGTGTCTTGCGCAGTCTCTACCCAGCCGAGTCCGGAAATAGCGGGGGCGGCCAGGTCAACGTTATTACCCGCTCGGGCGGCGATAGTTTTCATGGCTCACTTTTTGAATTTGTCCGCAACGAAAGATTGAACGCGAACGATTTTTTGACGAATGCGTCGACTAGTCCGCCCTTCGGACGAGATGAAAATGGAAAAGCCAAACGCGGGCCGTTCCGTTATAACAACTTCGGAGGCACGATAGGCGGTCCCATCTACTTTCCTAACTTTGGCGAGGGCACGGGCGGCTTCTGGACAAAACTTGATCGCACCTTCTTCTTTTTCTCGGAAGAGCAGCGTCGGGACCTGCGCTATCCCACGTTGACTGCGACAGTACCTGACGCAGCCTTGCGCCAAGGCATTTTGCCGGTGGACGTCTGCATCAATCGCAACGACATTGTGGGCGCCACCTGTACGGGTGCAAACATTCTGCCGAGAAACACGCCATTGCCAGCGGCATTATTTAATCCGGCCGCGGTGGCATACCTCAATCAGATTTACAATAAACTTCCATTGCCGAATGGGCCCAACTTCGCTTTGACTTCGGCGGCAATTAATAGATCAAACTTCCGCCAGGAAATTCTCAAGATTGACCACACCTTTACGGAAAGGTTTTCAGCTTTCTACCGTTACGAAAACGACAAGATCCCGACCCTGGATGTCAATTCGTTATTCTCCAGCGGTGGCAGCCTGCCGGGCGTATCAACCACCGAAACAGATTCGCCTGGGAAGGCGCACACAGTTCAAGGTACGTTCACTCTTAGTCCAAAAGCGATCATCGAAGCGCGCTATGCGCACTCCTACGGCGCAATTCTCAGCCAGAATATCGGTTTGTTGGCCTTGGTGAATTCGTCCAATCCTGTGTCGTTGCCATTTACCAATACGCGCGATCGCATTACCTCAATTATTGGTAACGGTTTTGGAAGCGCGACCACTGGCGCAAACGGCGGCTTGATCAGTTTTGGGCCCTACGACAACTTTTCCAACAAGAACCTTTTTGGCAGCAATCTCACGCTCATCAATGGCAACCACACTCTGAAGTTTGGCGGAGCTTATTCCAAGTATCGTAAGAACGAAAATGCGTTGGTTGGGGACACTACCGGAGGTAATCAGGGCGTCTTCACGGCGTTTGGAACCAGCTTGCCCGCACACGTGGGTACCGGGGCCGGACAGAGCCTGCCTGCCGGAGTGTCGCTAACTACTGCCCAGAACGTACAGCGCTGGGCGAATTTCCTGGTAGGCAACGCTACCAGCTTTGTGCAAGGCAGGTTTGACTACACCGCAAACCTAATACAAGCCAATATAGAGGCTTATGGTCAGGATGAATGGCGCTTCAGACCGAATTTGACGCTTTATTACGGCGTGCGCTATTCGCGTTTCGGCCAGCCAAATGACAGAAATGGCCGGCTATCAAACTTCGACCCTGCTCTTTACTCGGCCGCGAGTGCGCCTCAGGTGACTGGCGCGGGCAATCGCGTTTCCGGTTCCGGAAATTTTTGCAACGGCATGTTTGTAAATTCGCAGAACGTCCAAACCGCCACGAACTGCACGCCTGGCACCTCTCCTTTTGGAGATGAGATTGCAAGAACACCCAATCGCGATTTCGCCCCACGCGTGGGCCTGGCCTGGGATCCTTTTGGCAAGGGCAGCACTTCGGTGCGTGCGGGCTATGGAATTTATCATGAGCAGTTTCTGGTGGGCTTTGCAGAACAAATCATCGGTGTGAATCCGCCATACCAGGAAAACTTCACCATCAGCAACACGCGTCTCGATAACCCGGCCGGAAGCGCCACGAACCCGCCCTCAGCGGCGGCGTCGACTATCCGCGGAATGGACACGGATTGGAAAACACCTTACATGCAACATTGGTCTCTCGATGTCCAACATCAATTACAGAGCAATATGGTCTTCTCGGTCGGCTACTATGGCTCGAAGGGAACCCATCTGGTAGGAGTGACCGAGATCAATGAACTTCCGCCGGGATTAGCCTTGAACTCATTTTGCGCGCCGGGGAACAATACTGCTTCGACACCGGGTGTGACGCTGGTGAGGTGCCAGCCGGCCGGGTACGCTTTTCGTAACAGCGCCACTACGGCGGCACAGGGAAATCCGAATATAGTCCCTGGGCAAAACCCATTTACAGACAACGCGATTCTAGACCAACTTCGTCCTTATCGTGGCTATCGATCAATTACCATGCTGCAGCCGCGGTACAACTCCAACTATCACAGTATGCAACTTTATTTGCAGCGCCGTTTTGCCGGGGCATCACAAATAAGCGCGTCATACACATGGTCCAAGAACCTGACCGATAGCCAAAACGATCGGTCCAACGCACCGCAAAATACCCTGGATATTCGTAGTGAATACAGCCGGGCAACCCTCGACCGACGGCATATATTTACAATGAACTACATCTATGAGCTGCCTTTCTTTCAATCGCAGCAGGGTCTCACCGGAAAGCTTTTGGGCGGCTGGCAGGCCTCCGGCATCGTGACGTACAACAGCGGCTTGCCCTTCACCATTACCACGTCGAGCTTCGACGCCGCAGGCTTGGGAAATAATCCAGCGGCTATCGCGGGCAATCGACCCAACATACTTTGCGATCCAAACGCGAACGCACCGCACACTCTTCAGCAGTGGTTCAACACGGCTTGTTTCCAGACTAATCCAGCAGCGGGGACGGCTGTACCTAATATTCCGGGAACTGCTGGCCGCGGCGTGGTCCAGGGCCCATCCACCAAACGTGTCGACTTCACGATGACTAAGAACATTACCTTCGGTGAGACTACTCGCTTACAACTTCGCGCCGAGGCCTTCAACGTTTTTAACCAAACTAACTTCCGTACGATCGGTACCAACGTTACGTTGGCGACTTACGGGACGGTAACGGCGGTGCGCGATCCGCGCACGATTCAGCTCGGCGCGAAGTTCATCTTCTAGCGTCTCTTTAGTAAATCGTTTGCTCAGACTCGGATGCCCACGTCGCCTAAACAGCTCGTGGGCTTTTGAGCATCATCGAGCGCCGAGGCCCTTCGCCGCGTCATTCATGCTCAACGACGTTGCGTGTGAGATTGTCGTGAACTCAATGCATCTTCATCGTCAAATGCTGTATCAGCTAATGAAGCTGGTCAAGCGGTACGAAAGAAAATGAAGGACTTTCGGGCCTTTTTTGGCTTTGCGCAGCAGGAGGAACTCGCTCACTTCGGAAACCACCACGTAAGCTATGGCGCCGCTACTACGGTCTTGCTAAGGCCCTTCAAAAAGAGTGTAATTAACCGCTCGCGTATTCGGAAACCAGCCGGAGTTCTTCAGTTACGATGGGATCAAATCCACAGTCGCTGCTTCTCAGGAATGTTCGCGCCGTTTTGCCTGAACGATTGGTTGATGCGACGAACGTCTTCATCGAACAGGGGACAATCGCGCGAATCACAGAGGGCGCTGCCCAGTACCGGGGAACCGACTGTGCAACAATCGACCTCGACGGCGTTACCCTCTTTCCGGGATTCATTGATGTTCACATCCATGGCGCGGTGGGTGTCGACACGATGGCTGCGGACCAACCGGATCTGGAACGTGTGTCGCGGTTTCTGGCGAGCAAAGGTGTGACTGGCTGGCTTCCGACACTGGTGCCCGCGACCACGGCTGATTATCGAGGCGCGATTCAAGCGATTGCCGGTGCGATGAGCTCGGCCACGGGCGCGCGCATTCTGGGTGTGCATTACGAAGGACCATTCGTAAATTCCCACCAATGTGGCGCATTGCGCTCGCAGTTTTTTCGATCGTTTTCAACTGCAACCGAGCTTGACGACCTGCCAGTGCTCAGGCAAGCGGCCAGACATATGATTACCGTCGCGCCGGAGATCGATGGCGGCCTCGAGCTTGTGCGTGAGCTTCACGCCCGGGGTTGGATAGTTTCAATCGGCCATACCCGCGCGAGTTTCGAACTGCTTGAAGAAGCGTACGCAGCCGGGGCTCGCCACATGACACACTTCATGAATGCGATGGCGCCTTTGCATCATCGCTCCGCGGGACCGGTGGGCTGGGGCCTATTGCGAGACGACGTTACCTGTGACCTGATCGCAGATGGTATTCATCTTGATCGTGAAATGCTGCGACTTCTGTTGAAGTCGAAGGGTGCAGATCGTTTGTCGTTGATAAGCGACGCGGTTGCTGCCGCCGGAATGGGGGATGGCGATTATGAGATTTGGGGAGAAACCATAACCGTTAAAGACGGACGCACAGCGAATGAGCGCGGCGCTATAGCCGGCTCCGTAATCACTATGCTCGATGCCGTGCGCATGATGCTGTCCCTCGGAGCCACTGAGACCGATGTTGCCATGATGGCTGCGGGCAATCCGGCAAAACTGCTGGGAATAGATGACGAACGTGGCTCGATTGCAGCAGGGAAGAGAGCCGATCTCGTGGCGTTGGACGCGAAAGGCAATGTAGCGCTAACCATTGTTGGGGGCGAGATTGTTTTTGATCCCGTGAAACGGATGGAGTGATGGAAAATGAGTTTTTAGAGATTTCTTTGTGTAATTTCTTGACTCAGCGGTTCGTGTAATTTCGTGGTGATTGCTTTGGTTTCCGAACAAACAACCACGAAACCACGCGAAACAAAACGAATTACCAACCTCACAGCTTATAACGATTTGACTACTGACGACTGACTGCTATCGGATTGATCACTTTTCAATCTTCTTCGTACATACCCTCCCGCGCATACGCTTCGTCCAGCAGCTCCACCGGATGACAAACCGTCAAGTCCATTCCTGATAAGAGTGCGCCCGCGCCTATCTGCATTTGGCATCCGGGATTTCCTGTCGCCAGAATGTCGGCTCGGGTCGCTCGAATATTCCCGAGTTTCTCCTCAAGGACGCGTGCAGACAAATCCGCCTCGAGCAGATTGTAGATTCCCGCGCCGCCACAGCATCTTTCAGAACCTTCAAGCTTCGCAAATTTAAGATCGCCTAGTGCCCCAAGCACCTTCAACGGCGCTTCACCGGCATGTTGTCCATAAAGCAAATGACAGGAAGCATCGTACGTGACTGATCTTCCGGATGCGTCTGCCGCCGGTCTTATTTGTACGGTATCTAATTGTTGACTGACGTCGCGCACCCTTGCACTGAATTGCCGCGCCCGATCCGCAAACGCGGCATCCTCGGCCAACAGATGCGCATAGGAAGCGAGCATGGCCCCGCAGCCGCCGGCATTCGTCACAACGGGGGAGCTTTGATTAGGATCGTTCTGCTCAAACGCTGCGACGTTCCTGCGCGCCAATATGCGAGCGCCTTCGAGATCACCTGCATGCGCGTGGAGGGCTCCGCAGCAAACTTGTTCGCGTGGTGTCTGCACGGCGAAACCGTTGACCTTAAGAACGCGCGCGGTCGCGTCATTCACGCGCGAGAAGAGTCCCGCGCCCACACATCCCCCAAAAAGAAATACCTTGTCACTTTGTGAAGTGTCTGACGACGCTTTCGCCAGACGCCGCTTATCATTTGCGTTGGCTCTCAGATTCGTATTTGGCCCGGAGCTCTCCAGCAGTGCCAAAGCGAATCCCAAGCGTCCCGAAACTAGTTTTGCCAATCCCGATTTCCGTAGCAGTCGTGCTGCGCCGCTATCGCGAAATACACGCGCCATTGCAAAAGCAAACTTCAACCGCGCCGGATGCAGCCACACATGCTTTAGCACAAAACGCAATACCCCATAACTAAATCCTCGCTCAGGTCCGGATTGAAACAATTCCCCACGCGCCGCTTCCAGAAGTTGCCCGTATTCGACACCCGCAGGGCAAACCTGCTCACACGCGCGGCAGCCAAGGCAGCGATCGATGTGCCGTTCAAAAGATGCTGAGTCACTTGCAAGGCGGCCTTCGCCGACGGCGCGCATCAGGTAGAGCCGTCCGCGCGGTCCGTCATTTTCGTCGCCGGTGATCACATATGTCGGGCAAGCTTCCAGACACAGGCCACAATGAATGCAGGCAAGCAGTTTATCTTCTTCGGCGCCTGGCTGGAGCGTGTTTTGTGTCATTGTATCGTGACGTTTAGTTATTTTTGGCAGGCAAACGAAACCCTCTCCGGCTGGCCCTGGAAATGAATGTGCGTCAACCGCTACCTAACAATTTATCAGTCGCAAGTTCGAAGTTTCCTGTCCTTTATCATAAGAACGCCCCACTCGAAGCCCAAGCGTGTCTCACCATCGAATTGTAAACGCTAAAACACTTATGAGCGTACCAAACTGCGCAACTTCAAAATCACTTCTTTCCTGATTGGTCAATGACTGCGAACAGACTACCAGGCATTACCACTCAAAGCAGGTCTTTGCCGGTCAACTGTCTTGATGCAAGAATTCTTTTATGAAATATCTCTTTCTTATTTGGAATATTGTGCTTGACGAATCAATTACCCTGCGGTAGATTCCGCCCCGAAATTTCTCGCAACTGTTAGCTCACGTGAGACTCACCGTTTAAGCCTCGCGTCTGCGATGTAACCGATAACCGATTAGCCGGTTGACCCATCGCGTCCTCGTTAGCTGTTCTCGCGCCGGGCTCAACCTTCAAAGGGGCCAAAATAAACTCTCAATAAAGATTTGGTGCCATCGCCGGGAACCCTGTTCTCAGGGAGGTGCGCTGTTGAGCGTGCGTGGTTTGGAACTGCCTGATCTAATCCGCGCGCTCAGATGTGGCAGTAGAAGTCTGCGGCGCGTGACAAGCTGGCTGCCGGTTTGTCGAATAAAAGCGAGCGCCTTTGAAGTTTTGATCAAGCAAAACTGAGACGAGATGTTTTTATTCACAGTCACCACTTTTTTCTCAAAAGGAGTGTGTTCACAATGGCTACTTTCTCACGCCGAACTCTCTTCTCGTCGCTTACGTCAGCTCTGGTTTGTTACACACTAATATTGCTGATGTTACCTCTGTCCCCGATAGCCGGTGCATCGAGGAGCCGCAGTAGTAAAGTGAGTAATCCGACCCGTACGAATCAACAGATGGCAGCGAGGCGTGAAGGCGAGCTTTTGATCCTGTTCCGTTCGGGAGTATCCGAGCACAGTAAAGACACTGTGTTGACGTCACATGGTCTGAGACGTAACAAGCAACTGCGTGGCGAGTCGACGGTTGAAAAAGTCGAGCTGCTCGGTGGTCAAACTGTTGAGACGGTGGCCATGCAACTGAGTTTGAACCCGGAGGTTGAGTTTGCAGAACCGAACTTTCTGATCAGCAAAGATGACTTCGACACTAGCGATCCGCAGTTCAACGAACAATGGGCTCTGCGCAATACCGGGCAAGGTGGCGGGCAGTTTGGTTCAGACATCAACGTGACTACCGCCTGGCAAACTACGACCGGCTCACAGTCGGCTGTAATAGCCGTGATTGATAGTGGCATTGACTTTGCGCATCCTGATCTCGCCAACAATCGTTGGGAAAACCCACTTCCCGGCACAGAGGGCGACATTAATGGATGGGATTATGTAACTGACAGCGGAGTCATCAGGGATGAACAGGGTCACGGAACAGCGATAGCGGGCATCATCGCTGCCGAGGGTAACAATGCTATTGGCATTACAGGTGTGATGTGGCGAGCGAGTCTGATGAGTTTGCGGGTGCTGGACGGCACGGGCTCCGGCGACGTCGCCAGTGCAGTCGAGGCTATTGATTACGCCGTACGGCATAGGGCGGATGTCATCAATCTGTCATGGGGCACAAGTGGATCCTCACTAGCTTTGAAAGATGCAATTGAGCGTGCGATTCGCCGAGGCGTAGTTGTTGTGTGCTCTGCAGGCAACAACGGCCAGGATGTTGATTCCGTCCCTTACTATCCGGCGTCCTTTGGCTCGCGAGATCTCATCGCAGTAGCTTCCACCGACAACTTCGATCAACTAACAACATGGTCAGACTATGGCCGGCGAACTATTACGGTAGCAGCTCCAGGAAATAGCATCATCACCACCCAGTTGGGTGGCAATTACGCGGCCGTCAGCGGGACATCAGCGTCCGCGCCTCTTGTCAGCGGCGTGGCAGGATTACTTAAATCATTCAGTCCAGCGCTTGGTCCGCATAACGTCATAAGGGCAATTACAGAGACTGCGCGGCAGGTGACTTCGCTCTCGGGTAAGGTGTCTTCGGGTGGCGTTCTCGACGCCACTGCAGCGCTCAATGCTGTACATGGAAATCCGTACCAGGGAAACGGCAACAGCAACAATGGCAACGGCGGCAATGGTCAGGCCTATGTGCCGCCCGCTTTACGCCAGGACAACAATGAGGGAAGGGCGAATGGCAAGGATGGGTTACATGTGCCTGCGCCGCCGGGTTTGTCGGGTGCCCCTCAAGGGAACCTGCCCGATCTGGATCAATCGCGCAAGGTCCGTACTTCGCCGACTACCGCTCCTTCAGTGCCTATCCAGTCGAATCTGATGTGTGCTGACTGCGATCCAGGCGGTGGTGGCGGCGCCGGAGGCAGTGATCCATATTTTGGCACCGCGCGGACCAGGCCTGCGAATGAAACGGGCCGTCCCGACGAGACGCTCGGTTCCCGAAACTTCAATTGGAGTTTGCCAATCCTTGGACTGAAGGGACGCGCCGGCTTAGATCTATCGATTGTGCTTTATTACAACTCGCTGGTCTGGACTAAGCAAGGCAACTTGGTTCAATACAACGCAGACCACGGCACGCCGGCCCCCGGTTTTCAAATAGGACTGCCGCGCCTGCAGGCGCAGTACTTCGACACAGACGATAACGCCTACGCTTATACGATGATTACATCTTCCGGCGCACGGGTGAAGATGAAAAGAGTTGGCACTTCCGCAGTTTATGAATCGAGCGATAGCACTTACACGCAGTTGACCTTCTCCGGAACGACTCCAATCGTTAAAACTAGCGATGGCTCACAATACGTGTTCGGCACTTTGGTGAGCGCCGAACGACGCTGTACTCAGATCAAAGATAGAAATGGCAACTACATTTCGGCGACTTACAATACGAGCAACGGGCACATCCTTACGATTACTGACACGCTCGGCCGAGTGATCAACTTCAATTACCAAGTCGACGGCAATCTCGACACGATTACGCAGACTTGGGCCGGTCAAACGCATGTTTGGGCGAGTTTCCATTACGACCCAGCTCTTACCATGTCGTTCAGCTTTCCGGGGTTGACTACTTATGGAGCCACCAATAATTCGGCTCAGACAGTGCTCCGCTATGTGGCTTTTCCAGATAACACTTCATATCACTTCGACTACAACTCCTACGGCCAGGTCTACCAAATCAGACACAAGGCTCCGGATGGGCACGAGCTTGAACACGTCTTTTATTCTATCAACACGACGGGATCGCAATCTGATTGCCCACGCTTCACAGATAAGCGCGTTTATGCACAGGATTGGAACAACAATCAGGAAGCAATCACCTATTATTCGGTAACCAACAACACGACCTGGACGAAGCCGGAAACCGGCGCGCAACAAACGGGCACGTTAGTGCAGGTGACCGCTCCCGATAATACCGTTTACAAAGAGTATTCCCGCGCCTCGGGGTGGGATACAGGGCTACCACAGTTGACGGAGACATGGTCAGGCTCAACAAAGAGGAAATATGTCAGCACTAGCTGGACGCAGGACAATACAGGCTTGAGTTACCCGCAGAATCCCAGGGTGGCGGAGGTAAATATTTACGATGATGGCGGCAATCGCCGGCGCACGACTATCGAATACAATCAGGGCTTCAGCTTGCCGACGCACATTCGGGAGTATGGAGGCGCAAATGGCCAGACGTTTTTGCGATTCACCGCGATTGGTTATAAAGGAGACGCCGTTTACCTTGACCGCAGAATTATCGGGCTGCCTTATGAACGAGTTGTTTACGATGGACCAACTGGTAATATAGTCTCCCGATTGGTCTTCAATTACGACTGGCCCGATCCTTATTTCTCGGCGCAGGCGCCATCGACCAACTACGACTCAGCTAATTATCCCTCGTCGTTCATTGTCGGACGTGGCAATCTTGTAGCTGTAAATCGAGCCGACTGCACCAACAACACTACTGCATATGATGGCTCCCTGAGTATATGGGCGGACCTAAGGGGCTACAATATGGCAGGAGCAAATGTGTGGCAGCAGGACGCCCTTGGGCATCGTACGAATGTGAGTTATGCCGACGCTTTCTCGGATGCTGCCAAAAATAGTCTGAACACGCTGGCCTATCCTACGCAGTACACCGACGCAGCCGGCAACTCTTCGACGGTTCAATATAATTATGACTTCGGTGCGGTGACCCGCACACATGCGCCAACCAGCGGCACAGCGCCAAACACGACCTATGTAGACGAAGTGCGCGCTTACGATATTTACGGCCGGCTTGACCGCGCCGCTAACCAAACCAATAGTGCCTACGTGCGCTTTGTTTATGAAACGAACGGCAATTACGTTCACACGTATCAGACGATCATCGACCTGTCTACCGCCAACGAGTTCCACTCCTGGCAGGTAATGGACGGGGCGGGGCGGGTGCGCGCTACGGCCGCAGATCATCCCGGCAGCGCGGGGGGCTACACCGGCCAACTGGCTGCTTTCGACAACATGGGACGCGTCTTCGAGCAAACGAATCCCACGGAAATCAATGGCTCATGGATCCCGACGGGCGACGACGTTTATGTTTCATCGACCCAGGGTGGGTGGCGCTCCACGCTACAAGCCTACGATTGGAAGGACCGTCCAACGGTTACAACAAACTCCGATGGGACTCAACGCATCGCCAGCTACGGCGGCTGCGGCTGCGCCGGTGGCGAAGTCACCACCGCACAGGATGAGCACGGCAGGCAGCAGCGGTTGACCAAGGACACGCTGGACCGACTGGTCAAAGTTGAAGAACTAAACTGGGGCGGCAGTGTCTATGCGACCACCAACTATTCTTACAATGCGCGCGATCAAATCACTCAGAGTAATCAGGCCGGACAGTTGCGAACTTTCGTTTATGACGGACACGGTCGACTGGCGTCTCGAACGACGCCGGAGCAAGGCACTACCAACTTCACTTACAATGCGGATGATGCGACAAATGTCATGACCGATGCGCGCGGGTCAACGACGACCTATGGCTACAATTCGCGGCACCTGGTTACTTCAATCACTTATGGCGCATCCTCAGGCGTCGCCGCTACGGCAAACGTTTCGTTCGGTTACGACGCGGCCGGCCATCGCACCTCGATGACAGACGGTCTCGGTTCGGTGACTTACAACTACAACAACCTCGCGCAGTTGACTTCCGAAGTGCGCAACTTCACTGGCGTGGGGTCCTACACGCTGAGTTACGGCTACAATCTCGCGGGAGAACTGGCGAGCATTACGAATCCGTGGGGAGCGCAGGTAAGTTATGCGTACGACAAATCGGGCCGGGTGACCACAGTCAACGGCTCCGGTTATTACGGTGTTTCCAACTACGCGAGCTCACTAACTTATCGCGCGTTTGGCGCCGTCAAAGGCATGAACTATCCGAACGGG
>DATLBQ010000038.1:0-6124 GCA_035526805.1 Pyrinomonadaceae bacterium | reverse complement strand
GTCGAGGAAGCGCTGGCTGAGCTGTTCTGATTTGGAATTTGCCAGATCAGCCGCGGATGAACGCTGATAAACGCAGATCTGATCTGAGATGCGAACGATCAGATTAGTAACTTTTCAGATTCGCGGCCCTCCGCGTAAATCCGCGGCTAACTCAAAGCAGTTCGACTCGAGCACCTTCCGATATGCGACCGGTGATAGTTACGTTTGCGTAGACGCCCAGGTTCTGCTGCGCCTGTTTCACGATTGTTCGCAGCACAGAATTATCTTTTGGTAATCCGGTTTGCGCATTCGTCGTCATACCGCAGCGCACCGCCGGCATTTCACATTTCACTTCTGCCGAGCCGATTCGCAAGGTCTTGCCCGTCCACTCCGATTCGATTAGACCTTCAACAGCATCTTCGGTTTTGACGAAGAAGTTTGGGCGAAACCTGCGCACATCCCAATCGGCATCTGGATTTGACTGCGACATTACAGCGAGCGAAGCGGTAGTCAATACATGGATTGGAAACGCGTCGAAATAAGTTCCGGGGGGAGATGTAAATTCGAAGAGTTCCTTCGGCAGTTTCGAGATGTCGGGAATCGGTTCTTCAGGGGTGCGACTAAAGGCGGCCCGTAAAGTTGAGTCAAGCGTGGGAAGTTTTATTAACGTCGGAAGCAGGGCGCGAAAGCCGGGAATTTCTGTTAACGGCGCAATGACTCGCGCCGCAGCGCCGGGCCGACGGTAGTGTTCCTTGTCGCTTGCCGGCTGACGTGGCCACAGTCTGACGGCTCGTCCCAGAACGGAGGAAAGCCTGGCATTAATTTCGGGGTCGTCACTCGCAACGCTTGAGCCGTCGGGAAAAATAATTGTGACGTGGGGTATGTGTTTGTCGCCCGGCTCTTCGCGATACTGAGCAGCACATTGCATCAACAGCGGAATGCGCGTTCCGGTTTTGACTTCGCTTTTAATTTCATCTCTGATCGCCCAGCCGCGATCGCCGGGCAGACCGAGTGGTCCCACCAGGCACTCGCTCAGCCTTTCGCCGGCCATCGACTTAACCGGGTAACGCCAGATTTGTTCGACTGTTCCTATCAGCATACACACTACTTTCTTAATGCGCTTTTCCTCTGTGCAACCTTTGTGTCCTCTGTGTCTCCGTGGTGAGAGTTTCTCCGACGTTTGCTTACCACAGAGACACAGAGGACACAAAGGTTGCACAGAGAACAAGCAAACGCTACGGAATTCTGATTGGCGGCAGTTGCCGCTGCTGCAGGAGAATATTTAGGCGCGAGATGTCCGTGGTTTTCAACGCCGCCCATTTCGCGATTTGCTGGTCAAGCAATTTTTTGTAGATGACGAATGTGTTTGCAGCTTGCGCGGTGGGTGCGGCGTCCGCGCCTTCTACCTGAACCAACAACGAACCCAGTGCGCCGTTGAGCGAGGCCGCTGAAACGATGCCAACTGGCGGATAGGTTTGTTCGACGGCCACCATCTCTGCGGCTTGTTTGTCCAGCGAATTAATTAGATCAAGCACCGACTTATCCCCGGGAGTAGAACTGAGTCTGCTTTGCATTTCTTTGAACTGGCTACGCAAGTCCGTGATTTGTTGCACAACGCTGAAGCTGAGCTGCATCGCGTCAATAATTTTCATCTCCAGCACGAGCTGTTGACTCAATGCGAGCGCCGGAACCTTCACGCGCGGATCCATCTTCACTTCGACCGTGGAATTGTAACTACGGCCGTCAACGTTTAGTCGCACCTGGTACGTGCCCGGTGAAACAAGCGGCCCTTCCGGTAACATGATTGCATCTTCCCCATACGCCGCTGCGATGCTGTAGCCATACCGCAAAGCCTTCGGCCGCTCATAACGCAAATCCCAGACGAAACGATTTAACCCGGCGGTCCTTGATAACGGCGCCGGTGGATTGAACCAGTAAGTTGGGAATGCTTGCGTATCATCGAGCTTTCGCGGCTCGTCACTGCTGGAATATTTTCTGACGACCTTGCCGCCGCTATCCACAATCTCAAGCGTGACCAAAGCAGGCACTGAGTTCAGCGCGTAGTCGATGATCGCTCCGGGCGGAGGGTTCTTCCCAGCCGGCATTTCGGGTTGAAACGGTGTGTCGCGAGCCAGGTTCTTACGCACTCTAATTGCCGTGGCGGGACGAAATAGTTGCACAGCGGCAACAGCCGTTTCAGCATTCAGTTGGCGCAACGGTGAAAGGTCGTCGAGTATCCAAAAAGAACGGCCATGGGTGGCGACCACGAGATCATTGCCTTTGACAACGAGATCGCGAATCGAAGTCACCGGCAAATTCAGTTGGAGCGACTGCCACAGCTCCCCGTCATTGAAGGAAACGTAAACGCCGAGTTCAGTGCCGGCGAACAGCAATCCCTTGCGGACCGGATCTTCGCGCACCGCATGAACGTAAGCGTTTGCGGGAATGCCTTTGGTGATTTCTGTCCAGGTTTTGCCGGAGTCGTGCGTTCGATAAATGTGCGGCGTGATGTCGTCGATCTGGTGACGATCGATCGCCACGTAAGCAGTCGCGACATCATGCGGCGACGCGTCGATAAGACTGATCATGCTCCATGGCGGCAATCCGGGCGGCGAGACATTGCTCCAGGTTACGCCGTCGTTTCGCGTCAGTTGCACTAAGCCATTGTCCGTTCCGATCCAGATCATGCCGGCGACCAGCGGCGACGGAGCAATGGTGTAAACAACGCCCATTGCTCCCTCTTCTTTTTCACCGGGGTGTAATGTCAGGTCAGGACTAATAACTTTCCAACTCCTGCCGTTATCCGTACTTCGCATCAAAAATTGCGACGCCTGATACAGCGCGTGCGGCGCCTGGAACGAAAAGGCAATCGGCGTGGTCCAGGGGTAACGATGCTTCACTTTCGTTCCCAGTTCCGCCGGTGTCGGCGAAACATCATGGACCTGCCCGGTCTTTGTATCGAAACGGTAGAGCTCTCCGCCCGTGCTGCCGCCATAAACAAATTGTGGGTTAACCGGATCGGGAAGAATGTAACCACTCTCGCCCGCCCCGATCGGATGCCAATCGCGAAACGTAATCTGGCCATAGTCGCTGCGGCTAACAACGGCCGCAGTGCCGCTGTCCTGTTGCGCGCCGTAGACCCAATAAGGAAACTGATTGTCCACCGCTACGTGATAAAACTGCGCGGTCGGTTGGTTGTACCAGGTGCTCCAGGTGCGTCCGCCGTTCAGAGTAATAATCGTCCCCTGATCGACTCCGGAAATCATTCGTTGCGGATTCTCAGGATCAATCCAGAGCGAGTGGTAATCGTCGCCGCCGGGCGCGCCTCTAATTGTCTTAAAGGTTTTGCCACCGTCGGTCGAGCGATAAAGCGAGACGTTTGAAGCGTAGACAACGTCAGGGTTTTTCGGATCGCTGCGCACTTCACCGAAATACCAGCCACGACTCAGGATGCGCGGTTCAGTGCTCACGAGAGTCCAATCCTCACCCGAATTATCCGAGCGATACAATCCGCTGGCTTTGCCGGCATCGATCAACGCATACACGCGTTTCCCGTGCTGGCCCGCGACCACATCGAGCCCGATTCGACCGAGTGTCCCAGTCGGCAATCCATGGCCCACAATCTCTTTCCAGGTAACGCCGCCATCAGTCGATTTGTAGATCCCACCGCCAGGGCCGGTGATCGGCGCATAGGTGACGTAGGGCGGGCGACGGACATTCCAAAGAGATGCGTAGACCGTGCGGGAGTTGTCAGGATCAAAGGCAAGGTCGATAGCGCCAGTGTTTTCATCTTTCGAAAGAACGCGCGTCCAGGTTTTACCGCCGTCCACCGTGCGATAGACGCCGCGTTCGGCGTTTGGACCAAAGCCGTGACCCAGTGCTGCTACCAAAACCACGTCCGAATCTTTCGGATCGATCAGCACCCGGCCAATTTGTCGCGTATCACTTAAGCCCATGTACGACCAATTTTTTCCCGCGTCCGTGGACTTATATACGCCGGCGCCGAATGAAATATCGGAGCGCATGTCGGCTTCACCCGTGCCGACATAGATGACGTTGGGATCCGAAGTGGAAACCGCAAGGGCGCCGATCGAAGCGATGGGTTGACGATCGAAAATCGGCGTCCAGGTATGTCCCGCGTCGGTGGTTTTCCAGACGCCACCCGCGACCGCGCCAAAGTAGAACGTATTCGGCTCGTCTCTAACTCCCGAGACGGCCAGCACACGCCCGCCACGGTGTGGACCGATACAACGCCACTGCATGGCCGAATAGAAGTTGTCAGCAACGAGCGGCGCCGGACGATCGTTCTGCCCGAACGTAGCTGCGCAAGCAACTGCTAACGTCAGTGGCAAACAGAAAATTCGCGCGAAGCGATACATAGAGGTCCTTTCCAGGTGACGAGCGCGTGCGTCGAGCTGTCCTAATTTGTAAAGCAAACTGTTAGTTTGCTTTGGTTAATGGCGTTCAACGCGCGCAAACTACCAGTTTGCTTTTACAGAAACCAAACCTGGACACCACCCAGCAGGCACGGCTTGCACAAAAAGGCTTCCACTGCGTGCGCTCTGAAACAGGCTTGTCGTACAAAAGAGCCGGCTTGAACTTAATCTTCCGCGCTGCCGCAATCGCTGCGCCCGGATGCCGTAGTGCGACATGTAGGCGGCTTAATAACCGGATTAGATGAACTGAGTTCGGGAGATACCGTCTCACTCATGATTTTCTCCTGTTCCAAAGACGTCGGCACTAATCAGCGAATACATCACTGCGTCATGTGGTTGCCCATGAATCGAAAGGCGGTTACGCAGCACCCCTTCCTTTCTCGCGCCGGCCTTCTCAGCGACTCTCTGGCTTGCTTTATTTTCAACTGCCACCACAATCTCAACGCGCTGCAACCCCAGGTCCCGCAGACCGAATCGTGCGGTCAGGATTGTCGCCGTTGTCGCTGCGCCACGCCCTGTGCGGCTGCTGCGCACCCAATAGCCGAGATTTGCAAACTGATGATCTCGATTGAAATAGTTCAGCCCGACACTGCCCAAAAAGGTGCCAGTCTGAGAGTCGGCGATCACAAAACCATACTCGATCTGATTTGCCCAGGCGTCATCACGCGATAGAACAAATGCAGCGCTATCCTCTATCGAGTAGTCGGGACAGCACCATGGCATCCAAGGAGAGATCTCATCGATAGATTCTCGAGCTGCTTCATAAACTAAAGGAACATCAGTGGCGCGGTAACGCCTGAGAATAATCCCATCGCTGGATAATTCCGGTTCCATATTTGCATTTTAGATTGAGACCGAATATCAACCCACGCTTCGCGGACGCATGGGTTAACTTCCCGTACTCGCCGCAGATTATTTTGCAGCCTTTAACAAAATTTCCTGAGTTGATGCCAAAATCTCAAGCTGTTGAAAGAATCCTAAGGCCTCTACCAATACCCAATCTTCGACAATCTTTCCGTTTACGATTTTGTGATCGACAAACATCCGTATGCTTACTTGTTTGCCCGTCGGAGCAATACCCATCCAGGTGCCAGTATGCGTGCCGTGCATTACGCTGCGACTGACTACGTGGTCTGCTTCGGCAAGCATCTGCTCAACGCTGAAACTTAAATCAGGGAATCCCTCCAGCCACTCGGCAACATGATGCTTCACGGCTTCGGCACTTCGGGGCACTCCTGCGGCTATTGCCCCTTATTGAAGTTGATGCGTAATGCAATCAGCGGCGAAAATTTCATCAGCAACCCGAATGTTTCGATTATTCCAAAGTTCTTCATAGAACCGCGAGACGATGGCTTTGTTTAGTTCAGCAGACATTCTGTTACGAGTTGTTATGCGCACGGCGCGTAAGGGACGAGTCTCTATTCTGACTTTCGCTCGGGGTAGATCGGTTCAAACGCGCGGGTAGTGTGCTCGGTAACGCTCGACATCGGTTCAGGCAGGACCCGCGCCTGTGCCGCGTCAAGTTCTTTCGTTGCTTGCCCCTTAGATAGCGCTCTATCGCTTGTTTCTTTAGTACCTTGGGTACGACGCCATAACAACCGGATGAACACGCCTTCGAGCAGAAGCATAATCAACAACGGCACCAGCGCGAATCCGAGAACTCGCTCCACCGGCAAGTCGAGCACAGTCTTCATCACTCCCATCAGAAC
>DATLBQ010000037.1:0-4660 GCA_035526805.1 Pyrinomonadaceae bacterium | reverse complement strand
CCTCCTGGCTCTTGAAACTGAACGAGCCAATTACCTTCCGGTTAACGTAGGGACCGGAGTGGCCACTTCCATCCGAGAAGTCACGCAATTGCTTTCTGACGGGTTGGGCAAGAACCTGCCGCCCGAGATTGTTGGCAAGTATCGTGAGGGAGACATTCGCCATTGCGTGGCGGACATCTCGCGCGCCAGCGAACTACTTGGCTATGAACCTCGCGTTACTCTCGAGCAGGGGATTCCGGAATTGCTAAGCTGGGTGAAAGAGCAAACGCCAACGGACCAGGTCGTTAAAGCCACCTCCGAATTAGAAACGCATCAGTTGGTGCGATAGTCGAAGCCGATGGGAGATGGAAGTAATTTAGTGGCCTCTAACACATGCATCAAGTGAGCAAATTCAGGTTAATGGTCCTTGCGATTGTCGCTCTCTTTCCTTCTTTTCTAAAGCGCCCAATCTATCGCTTATTTTTTGGTTATCGAATTGGCAAACGAGTTCGCATCGGATTGAGCATCATCGACGCGAAGCAGTGTGAGATCGATGATGATGTAACCATCGGTCACCTCAATATTGTCGTCAGAGTAAAAAGACTTGAGATTGGCGATCACGTTAAAATCGGACACCTGAACATTATCAGGGGTGGTGACGAAGTTAAGCTGGGACGTTACTCCGAGATCATTCGGATGAATGAGATAAACTCGATTGCCGAGCCGGAGGTTGTTAATCCAATCGATCCGCGATTTCTGCTGGGCGAGGGCAGCATTATTACTGCCGGACATAAAATAGACTTCACCGATCGCGTTACGATCGGTCGCAGATCAATCCTGGGTGGCCGTAATTCCTCTTTGTGGACGCACAACCGTCAGCGCACACAACCGATCGACATCGGCTCTTTTGCCTACATCGGATCTGAAATCCGGATCGCGCCGGGAGGATCTTTGCCATCGAAGTGTATCGTGGGGATAGGTTCCGTGATTACGAGCAATCTATCTGGTGAGGGTTATCTCATTGCCGGCGTGCCTGCCAGGTCCGTTAAGGAATTGGACGAAGAAGATAAGTTTTTAATTGAACGAAAGACGCGAATAGATTTGCCTGATGATGTTTAGTCGGCCAATTGGCTGACTCCTGAGACATGAATGCTCTGCTTACATTGTTGTATCTGCTGTTGTGCGTGGGGATTGTTATATTCGTGCCCCCGTTGGTTGTGCCGTTTGCAAGTGATTACGGCCTTTTCACTGTATTTGACGCAGCTAGAGCAGTTTTGTTGTGCACGGCGCTGGCGACGATTTGGGGCGTTTACGCTTATAAGACCGAGGTCGATGGACGATTTTTGCTTCGCCTGTTTGTCGGCGGACTACTGGTGCGCATGATTATCGGCCTGATAATTTTCACCTTTAAGGGCCAGAACTTCTTTGGTGGCGACGCCCTCACTTATGACTACTTCGGTTACGCTCAAATGCTGGGTTGGGGAGGCGACAAATACTATCAATCCATTGCCAATCAATTTGTTCGCAGCGGAGAGGGTTCAGGCTGGGGGATGGTCTACCTGGTTGCGGCTGTGTACCAACTTGTCGGCCGCAACATGCTCGCAACTCAACTGATGAATTGCGTTTTCGGCGCCGCCACGGCGGTCGTAATTTACTTGTGCGCGCATCATGTATTCCAGAATATTAGAGTTGCACGAATAGCGGGCATAGCCGTCGCTTTTTATCCGTCACTGGTGCTGTGGTCCGCGCAAGGACTCAAAGACGGCCCGACTGTATTCTGCCTGGCAGTAGCTATTCTCGCCACGCTGAAGCTGGGCGAAAAACTCAGTATAAAATACATTGTCGTTCTCCTCTGTGTGTTGCTGGCGCTCATCGCGCTGCGCTTTTATGTCTTCTACATGATCGCGGTGGCAATCGCTGGAGCTTTCATAATTGGCATGCAACAGATTTCTGCGACCAGCTTCGCGAGGCAGTTTGTGGCCATAATCCTGTTGGGGCTGGCGCTGACCTATGTCGGCGTGACGCGCTCCGCGGGTGTTCAACTCGAGCGTTACGGAGATCTCAAATTATTGCAAACCAGTCGAAGCGATCAGGCTCGTTCGGCGGAGTCCGGTTTTGGAAAAGACGTTGATGTGTCAAGTACATCCGGCGCGCTTTCTACTATTCCCATGGGCGTGCTCTATTTGCTCTTCGCGCCATTCCCCTGGCAGATCACTTCGTTGCGCCAGAGCATCACATTGCCTGAGATGGTAATTTGGTGGGCTTCCTTTCCCCTGCTGGTCCTGGGCCTTTGGTTTACCATTAAATACCGCTTACGAATGATCTCTCCGATTCTAATTTTCACAGTGATGCTTACCCTTGCGTATTCCGTGTTTCAGGGCAATGTTGGAACTGCGTATCGCCAACGCGCGCAGCTTTTGGTGTTCTATTTTATCTTCGTCGCGGTCGGCTTCGTGCTGATGAGGGAGAAGCGCGAGGAAAGAAAACGGCGGGAACTGGAAGACCGACAAGGATTGGCGATCCAACAGGCGGCCACTTACAAGGCGCGCCCGGGCAGATCTTCCGTTTAGAATTCCCAGCCAGACTAACTTCATGTGCGGAATCGTAGGCATCGTTGGTAACGACAAGTCACAGGTGGACCAGGATCTGGTTGCCCGGATGTGCAACGTTATCCGCCATCGTGGTCCGGACGACGACGGCTTCTACTTTAGTGGAGCCGTGGGCCTGGGCATGCGCCGGCTTTCTATCATCGACGTCAAGGGTGGCCAGCAACCAATTCACAACCAGGATCGCAGCGCCTGGATCGTTTTCAACGGAGAGATTTACAACTACCTGGAACTTCGCGCGCAATTGGAAAAACTCGGGCACAGCTTTTATACAAACAGCGATACCGAAGCGATCATTCACGCCTACGATCAATACGGCAAAGACTGCCCCAAACATTTGCGGGGAATGTTTGCGTTCGCGATTTGGGACGAGCGCACTCAGGAACTGTTTCTTGCGCGCGATCGTGTGGGGAAAAAGCCAATCCTTTATGCTCAGGTTAATGGTCAGTTTGTTTTCGGCTCGGAATTCAGCGCCTTGTTGCAGCATCCGGACATTGGCAAGGACATCGATTTCGCAGCGCTCAACCACTATATCTCGTTCATGTGCGTGCCCGCGCCGCTAACGGCTTATCGGGATATTAGAAAGCTGGAGCCGGGACACAGTCTCCGTTATCGAAAGGGCGAGATAACGATCGAACGCTATTGGCGGCCCGACTTTTCGCAGAAGCTCGATATAAGCGAGCAGGAGGCTGGTGCGCAGGCGATCAAGATTCTGCGCGACGCCGTTAAGGTGCGCTTGATGTCCGAAGTCCCGCTCGGCGCTTTTCTCTCCGGCGGCATTGACTCGAGCGCAGTGGTCGCGCTGATGAGCGAGGAATCCAGCACGCCGGTTAAAACGTTCTCGATTGGATTTGAAGAACAGGACTTCAGCGAGTTGCATCACGCGCGCAGAGTTGCCGAACATGTGGGCGCGGACCATCACGAATTCATTGTTCGTCCGGACGCGCTCGAACTGTTACCAATCTTGGTCGAGCACTATGGCGAACCTTACGCAGATTCTTCGGCCGTTCCTACCTATTACGTTGCACGCGAAACCAGGAAACATGTAACGGTCGCTTTAAACGGCGATGGTGGCGACGAATCGTTTGCGGGTTACGAGCGTTATTCGGCGATGCGACTGGCAGAGACGTATCATCGAATACCGGCTATGCTGAGGGACACGCTGCTGCGTCAGGCGATCGCCTTAATGCCGTCTTCGGAAACCAAACGCAGCCGGCTCAGAGACGTGAAGCGCTTTGTCGAAGCGGCCTCGTTACCGAAGGCCGAACGTTATCTGCGCTGGGTCAGCGTTTTTGGCACGCAAGCAAAACAGGATCTGTACACCGAGAATTTCAAACGAGAAACGCGCTCTCACCCGGCGGCCGGAATCATCGACCCATGGTTTGTTCGCGCTAATGGATCAGGCATTGTCGATGCGGCGCAGCTTGCCGATATCATGACGTACCTGCCCAACGATCTGTTGGTAAAAGTCGATATTGCAACGATGGCAAATTCGCTCGAAGCGCGCTCCCCATTTCTTGATCATCACGTGATTGAGTTTGCGGCGAGCTTGCCGGAAAAGTACAAGTTGCGTGGACTGACTACGAAGTATTTGTTGAAAAAAGTACTGAAGCAACTGTTGCCTGCGGAAAACCTGAGGCGGCGCAAAATGGGATTTGGCGTTCCGATTGGCCATTGGTTTCGCGGCAAGTTACAACCCTTCCTGCGTGAAACCCTCCTTGCAGAGTCAGCTTTGAAGCGCGGCCTCTTTAAACCGGAGGCGGTCAAGCGCCTGGTCGAGCAGCACACGGGCGGCGAGCGCGACTATTCTCATCAGCTCTGGACTTTGCTGATGCTGGAACTATGGTTCCAGAGGTTTATTGACTGAAAAGGAAGAACTTTGGTCTCAGGTCTTAGTTCGCTTTTGGATGTTCTGTTTTCAAAAATAGCTCAAGTCCAAAGTCAGAGTCCAAAGACCAAAGTTCAAAGTACAAAATTCAGGAGGGCTTTTCATGAAGGGTGTAGTTTTAGCAGGCGGACTGGGATCACGTTTGCGTCCATTGACAGCCGTGACCAACAAGCACTTGCTACCCGTG
>DATLBQ010000036.1:0-3969 GCA_035526805.1 Pyrinomonadaceae bacterium | reverse complement strand
CCTCGTGATTGATAAGACTGGTACGCTGACGGAAGGCAAACCAAAACTAACCGCAGTAGTTACCGTGCCTGGTATAGACGACGCGAAATTGCTGCGACTGGCCGCGAGTCTCGAACGCGGTAGCGAACATCCGCTGGCGGCGGCAATTGTTTCCGGCGCGCAGGAACGCGGCGTCGAGTTGACTACCGCAAGTGCGTTCGAATCGAAAACGGGGAAGGGCGTTTCGGGAGAAGTTGATGACCACAAAGTGAGTTTGGGCAATCAAGCGCTGGTTCAAAATTTCAGCGACATGGCCCTAAAGGAACAAGCCGAAAGTCTGCGGCGACTTGGTCAAACGGTAATGTTGGTCAGTGTGGACGGTGCGGTTGTGGGATTGATAGCTGTTGCCGACCCCATCAAAGATTCGACTCCCGACGCGATCAAACAAGTTCACGAGGAACGCATTCGAATAGTAATGCTGACCGGAGACAGCGAAGTTACCGCGCGCGCAGTCGCAAGCAAACTCAATCTTGACGACGTGTATGCGGAAGTCTTGCCGCAGCAGAAGCTCGAAATCATCAAGCGGCTTCAAAGCGAAGGGCATAAGGTGGCGATGGCCGGCGATGGCATCAACGATGCACCCGCGCTCGCGCAGGCAGATGTCGGCATAGCGATGGGAACCGGCACCGATGTGGCGATGGAGAGCGGCGCGATAACGCTGGTTAAAGGAGACTTGCGCGGGATTGTGCGCGCGATAAGACTCAGCCGCGCCACGATGAGAAACATCAAGCAAAATCTCTTTTTCGCGTTCCTCTATAACGCCTTGGGAATCCCGATCGCCGCTGGCGTGCTCTATCCACTTTCCGGCGTTCTGCTCAGCCCGATGATTGCAGCTGCGGCGATGAGTTTTAGTTCCGTCTCCGTGATCGCAAATTCGCTGCGGCTGCGAAAGCTTTCGATCTGAAGCAGCACCAGGGGCACAGAATTGTCTGTCTACACAAAGTCAGAACCGGGAGCCGTAGCGACCGGATCGTTTCGAGAGGATTCACCTCAAGAGTTCAAAACAAATTCTGCTTGGTGAGGAAAACAACGATTGAGGATTCGTATCGACCCGGTCGCTACGGCTCCCGGTTCTGACTTTGTGTAGACAAACACTTCTGTGCAGAAAAGCAGACTGGAAAGCGCTTCGTTGTCAGTTTATGACGAATTTCTTGCTTAACCTTGAACCTTCAATAAGTGGAGACGCATTTGCCTTCACATTACGCGCAAGGCCAAAAAGCGTTTCGAACTATTCCACTCGATGTTTTGGTTATAGCTGGAATGATTAACGATACAAGAAACTTTGTAAGTATTACTGACGAAGCACAAGTTGATTTGCCGCCGCCGCGCTTTGACGAGGACACGAGCGCAAACGCGCAACCCGTGCAGCCGCTTCCTATCCGCGGAGCTGCCCGGTGGATGCAACGCGCCCGCGACGCCCATCGAAAGCTGGGCGCCAGATGGAAGTCGGTTGCGTTAGTAGCGCTCGCGGGGTTGATTATCGGAGCGGCGAGTGGTGCGATGCTGTCGAACCGACATCCGTCATCGCTGCTGCCTACCGCCGTTGGCGAGGAGGCAATCGTGGAAACAGCCACCACCGAAGATTCAATAAAAGAGGTTCCGTCTACCCCGGAAGCAATCGGCATACAGGGTGACGCGATGGCCATGCACAGGGAAACTCAACCTCCACGCCTTCGCCGGCATCGGCCGGCGCTTCAGGCGCGACGACAACCACGGGCCTATCGAGTTGCTGTACTTAAATGAGCGGCAAAGAGCGCGGCGGTGAAAAGTCTCGCATTGCCGTTGGCCTTGTTTTCTAGTATTACTTCAAGGGTAGAGATAATAAATACCTGGAGGCAAGTAATGAGGAATTTCGTTTACCGCTCTATTTCCTGTTCATTCGCTATTTCGTTAATTTTACTGACTTGTGCCGTCGTGACACCGGCGCAGAAGAAGTCGAGACTACAGGATGCTACGCGCCATTCACGCCAAGCGTCGGAGGTTTTTACCGAGATTATGAATGTGCGCGACCGGGCGATTCCCAAGGAGTTGCTGGACAAAGCGGAAGCGATTGCGGTGTTCCCGGATGTAGTGAAGGCGGCGTTTATTTTTGGCGGTAAAGGCGGTCAGGGATTGATCAGCAGGCGCACCAGAAACGGCTGGTCGGCCCCAGCGTTTTTCAATTTGAGCGGCGGAAGTTTTGGCGCTCAAATTGGCGCCTCAAAGACAGATTATGTGTTGCTGATAATGAACGACGAAGGCGTCAACGGACTGTTGAAAGATAAGTTTGAAGTTGGCGGCGAGGTGGGTGTGGCCGCTGGTCCAGTCGGGCGCGAAGCTGCTGCTTCGACTAATCCCAGATTGGATGCCGGTATTCTTTCATACTCTCGCAGCAAGGGAGCCTTCATCGGCGCTGCGTTAAAGGGGGCGGTAATCAGTCCCGACAATGATCTTAACGAGGCCGTCTACGACATGAAGGCGAAGGAAATGTTGACAGAGAGTACGATGACGCTCAACCAGATGCCTGCCGGCGTTCGCATCTTTCCGCGAACACTCGCTCGCTATTCTCCGCACGTGCAGTAGCAACAGTGTGGCGCTTGGTCTATGGTGGGCAACAAGACACTTGACGCTTTTGTTTGCGCGCCATAGAATGCGCCTGACGTCAAGCGGGGGTTTCTTCTCTCTTAATAAACGTAAGCTCGCGATTGGTTAAGAACCTATGCTCCCGAGACTCCCACGCACGCAGCGACAAAAAGAAGTATTCGATTACATCGTGAGCTTTCTCGAGCGGCGTGGCTATATACCCACCTACACTCAAATTGCCAAACACCTCGGCGTGAAATCACGAGCGACCGTCGCCAAACATATCAAGGCACTGGAACGCCTTGGCTTGATCAGTATTCAGGACGAACCTTTCGCGATCAATATTATCCAACAGGAAGTACCACCATCTGATTTTCGTGAGATTAGGATTGAAGGCAGAATCGCCGCCGGTCATCCCATAGAAGCGGTTCGCGATGGCGACATGATCGCAGTGCCGGGCTTTATGTTGTCTAAGGTAAGAGCCGGCAACGTCTATGCATTAAGAGTTCAGGGTGATTCGATGATCGACGAACACATCTGTGATGGTGACATCGCATTGATCGAGAACCGACCCGAAGCGCGCGACGGTGAAATTGTGGTTGCCCTTGTCGATGAAACTCACGTTACTCTGAAGCGGTTGTACCGGCATGGCACGGAGGTTGAGTTGCGCGCTGCGAATTCCGCAGTGGAGTCGATCAGAGTGCCCGCTGGACAGGTTCGCGTCCAGGGTATCTACCGCGGTCTGCTGCGTCCCGCCACATAAAACAGCCGATTTCCTCAGGTTTTTGCAATTTCGGTCGGCCGCTTTTCCTGCGAATCATTAATCTCGGTGATGCGCGAGTTCAGTTGTCGAGACCGGGTGTTAATCGAAGCCGCGCAGAGGCTTGTCAGGCGAACGTTGTAGCCAGTTCGTTTCCGGATAGTCGCAGTCGGCGCTGATTACGTGCAGGGTGTATGCCTGGCGTGACCGCGATGAACGATTGGCCAGGCTCTTGTGGGGCAGCAGACCGTTAAGAATTATTACACTCCCTTTTGATACTTCCAGGGGAATTAATTTTTCTTCCTGCCAGGGAGAGGAATCGTAAATCTCAAAGCGCATTGCTCCCTCCTTACTGCGCAACCAGCGCGATTTCAATACTAGCTTGTGCCCTCCGGGAATCGCCCACAGACAGCCGTTCTCAGTCGTTGCGTCTTCAAGTGCAAACCACAATCCGACGATCTGCTGCGGCGGCTCGGTATAAAGAAATGTGCTGTCTTGATGACAAGTGACTTCGCCACCGATGTTCGGTTGCTTGAAGATGTACATACCCTGCAAGAGCAATGGCCGCTCGATTTGGAGGTCGGCGATCAACTGAGAAACTTGCGATG
>DATLBQ010000035.1:0-6983 GCA_035526805.1 Pyrinomonadaceae bacterium | reverse complement strand
TTCGCGTATTCGCAAAATTGCTGGATGGTCCAGTCGACACTTCGATCGAAATAGCCTGGCGCGGGAAAGAGGGAAGGCAAAGGTCGGCGCGATTTATTCGCTACTGGCAACAGCGCGAACTTGGCGTGCGCGTTAGTCGCGAACGAGGCGATTATGCGGTCGTCGATCTTGATGCCTTTACAAAACCGATTGCGACCACTTTCGCACGCAGCCTGCGCGAGAAGTTAAAAGGCGCGCGCGGCGTCATTCTTGACCTGCGAACCAATGGCGGCGGGGACGCCGAGGCGATGAGCGATATCGCCTCCGCCTTTCTTGGAACTGGAGTTGACCTCGGTAAATTTACCGATCGAGCGGGGACGAGCTTCACCATCTTCACTCAGGCAACGTCTCTACTGACAATCAATCCGTTCCAGCAAACAAAACTGCCGTTGATTGTCTTAACCAGCGAACGCACGGCAAGTGCGGCTGAGATTTTTGTCGAAGCGCTGCGGGTTTCGCGGCGCGCTACAATCATTGGCGCACAAACCTGCGGCTGCGTGCTCGCAGTTCGTAGCCGACACCTGTTGCCCGACGGCGGTTTGCTTGATGTCAGCGAGCTTAACTACCAAACGGCCCAGGGCCGGGGTCTTGAGGGGCACGGCCTTGAGCCTGATGAGAAGGTTATAGTGGAGCGACCGGATCTTTACGCTGGACGCGATCGCGCGATGGTCGCAGCGTTTCATCAGCTAGCGTCGCTCACCAGACAAAACCATTGAGTGTTAGTTTGGTCGGTTCGGAGTTAGCAGAGGCTTTCACAACCGAACTCGCTAACGCTTCACCACGCCAGCGGGGCTGCCTCGCCGGTGACCCCGTTTATGCAAGCTACCTGCCTCACTGTTCAAAAATTATCCGACCAGCATCAACGGCGCAAAAGAAATCCCTTACGAAAGCCGCAGCCTCGTGTTTTCAGCCATGTTATGATTCGCGACGAAGATCAGCAGCCGCTGGTGATCAAATAATGCTCTATTTGTCGCAAGTATTGGGACGCCCCATTCGCGATCTCGAAGGCGAGCGTGTGGCGACCGTGAAGGACGTAATTGTGCGCCTTGGCGCCGACGATCATCCGCCGGTCACGGGGCTGGTCGCGCGCTTTGGACGCCGCGATTTCTTCCTGTCGCGCTGGCGCATCACGGATCTTAACGAGCGCGGCGCGCGTCTAAATTCCGACAAACTAAACCTGCGGCCCTTCGTGCGGCGCGATGGCGAAGTATTGCTCGCGCGCGACGTGCTGGACAAGCAATTGATCGACGTCGACGGCAAACGCGTAGTGCGGGTGAACGATGTGCAGCTGATCGAAGCGGCGGGAGATTGGCGCGTTACCGGCGCCGACGTGAGCCTGCAGGGTCTTTATCGAAGATTAGCCCCCGCCGGTTTTCTCGGGACGCGCAAACCTGTGGAGGTGCTCGACTGGGCCGACGTTGGTTATCTCGCGACGGACGCTGCGACGGTCCAGCTAAAGTCTTCGAGCGGAAAGCTGGCACGGCTTCACCCCGTCGAAATTGCGCGGCTCGCTGAGGCGCTTTCTTATCACCACGGTTTTGAAGTAGTCGAGTCGCTCGACGACGAAACAGCGGCGGAGACGCTCGAGGAAATGCCGTCCGAAAGACAGGTCCGAATTATCGGTGACCTGGATGAGGAACGCGCCGCCGACATTCTTGAATGGATGTCGCCTGATGAGGCCGCCGACGTGCTGGGTGATTTGCCCGAAGAAAAAGCGGAAGAGCTGCTCGGACTCATGGAAGACGAAGAGCAGGCTGACGTCGCGGAGCTGCTGCCTTATGAAGACGACACCGCCGGCGGCCTTATGACCACGGAGTTCGTGACCCTGCCGCGTGCGCTGACCGTCGGCGAAGCGTTGGCCCGGTTGCGTGAGATGGCGGAAACGCCAAACATGATCTATTACCTTTACGTTGTTGAAGGCGAGGGCTCATGGCAACTAGTCGGCGTGATCGCGTTACGCAGTTTGATACTGGCTGACCCGGCAATGCCGTTGGCTGAGGTTATGCGAACCGAATTTCAGAAAGCCCATCCGGATGAGGCCGCTGCCGAAGTGGCCCAAAGGATTGCTGAATACAATCTGCTGGCCTTACCGGTAATGGATGAAGCGGGTGATATTCTTGGAATCATTACTGTAGACGATGCGATGGAAATACTGTTGCCGAAAGACTGGCGGCAGCGGTTGCCGAGACTGTTTGGATAGTGGTCGGATTTTTGGCCGCGGAATTTCGCGGATTATACGAATCTGAAAACTTCGCTTGGCTTTGTTTTATTCTTCAGCTCACCCGCGTTTTTCCGCGTAAATCGGCGGCGAACTTTGTTATGACTGACGGAGACCCTCCAAGTGGCCGAATCAAGAGCAGCGATGATAGCCACTGGGCGGCGTTTGTTGCGCCGGCGAGGTCGAGGTCTGAAACCCTCCCCGGGGTGGCGACGCAAACTGCTTGCGTATCTCGCGATCCTTGGACCGGGCATGATCGCTGCCAGCGCCGGCAATGATGCGGGGGGCATAGCAACGTTTGCCGCGGTCGGCGCCGAACAGGGTTACCGCCTCCTGTGGATTCTTTTACCAATCACAATTAGCCTCGGACTGGTCCAGGAGATGTGCGCGCGCATGGGCGCCGTCACCGGTAAAGGACTAGCCGATTTGATTCGTGAACAGTTCGGTGTTCGCTGGACTGCGTTTGTGATGCTGGCGCTGCTAATAGCAAATGCGGGCGTCACGGTTTCTGAATTTGTTGGCATCGCGGCGGCGACCGAACTGTTTGGCATACCGCGTTTCCTTTCGGTTCCTTTATCGGCGGTTGGTATTTGGTGGTTAGTCGTCAAAGGTTCGTATCAGCGAGTAGAACGCGCGTTCCTTCTGATGTCGTTGGTATTTCTCGGCTATATCGTCTCGGCTTTCCTGGCGAAGCCGGACTGGAGTGCCGTCGCAGTCGGACTGGTGAAGCCCAGCTTCAGTTTTGAATACGCGTACCTGTTTACCTTCATCGCGGTCGTCGGTACCACAATCTCGCCATACATGCAGGTCTATGTTCAGTCGTCGGTTGTGGAGAAGGGCGTAACTCCTGAAGACTACGGCAGGACAAAGCTGGACGTGTGGATCGGCACTGTTCTCGCAATCCTGGTTGTTTTCTTCATAGTGGTTTCTACCGCGGCAACTTTGCATAAGCACGGGCTGCACATCGAAGACGCGGGCGACGCCGCGCGCGCCCTTGAACCGTTTGCCGGCGCTTATGCAGAGAAATTATTTGCCATAGGCTTGTTTGGCGCGTCGATGTTAGCCGCAGGTGTCTTGCCCCTCGCGACCGCCTATTCGATCAGTGAGGCGCTCGGTTTTGAGAAAGGCGTTTCCCGTAGTTTTCGTGAGGCGCCAATTTTTCTTGGCGTGTTTACATTTCTGATTGCGGTAGGCGCCTCCATTGCCGTTATTCCAGGCTTGCCGCTGATTCGCGTATTGCTGGTAACCCAGGTGATAAACGGCCTCCTTCTACCCATCATTCTCTTTGCCGTTCTAAAACTGGTAAACGATCGGGACTTGATGGGAGCGTACGTCAATGATCGTGCGTATAACGCGGGTGCCTGGCTTACTGCTGTAATCATCACCTTGTTGTCGCTGCTCTTTATTCTCGTAACGCTATTTCCGAGACTTCTCTGACGCCTGATTCGAGCTGGGCAAGCGCACGGCATTCGCCCTCGCAAAGCTGAGGGATCAGTGATAAAAGATAACTCCTGAGCTCCAGAGACTTTTGTTCTCGCTGGCTAAACGTACTCAACAACATGCGGCCCCCTCAGAAGAACAAGGTTGTCCTGTTCTGCATAGCTACAGCGGTAGTGCTGCTGGCGATCTATCTTATTTTCAAATTCGATCAGGGAATTCGAGAACTGCTGAGCGCGCAAATGGGTTTTGCGGCCAAAGCGAACACCATCGTCGCCGTCCTGCGGCTCGTCTCGTTCGCAATTCTTGCTTACCTGGTGGTGCGGGCTCTTAACGTTTTCATTTTCGGTTTGGTATTTCGTTTCCGGCGCGGTTTTGACGCGCCAACGTTGGTTCGGAATATTTTTTCAATCGTCGCGTTTACGGCGTTATTCTTCGTAATCTTTACGCTGATATTTCCTGATGCCAATCTCGGGGCATTATTCACTACTTCCGCGATTTTCGGCGTCATCCTCGGCCTCGCGTTACAGGACACGCTGGGAAACTTTTTTGCCGGCATATCGCTGCAAGCCGACAGGCCTTTTCAAGTTGGCGATGTAATCACGGTTGGCGTACAGCTACATACCGGCGTCGTAGAGGAAATTACCTGGCGGGCGGTAAAGATTCGAACCTTTCAGAATCATGTAGTACTCATTAGCAATAGCACCGCCGCGAGAGAGCCAATAGAAGTTTGCGCGCGCGAAAACCTGAATGCTCGCCTGGTTTTCTTCAACACGCTGTATACCGACTCACCAGCGAAGACCATCCACGTTGTCAGAGAAGCAGTGCGCGAAGCTGATAATGTTTCGCAGAAGGTTACGCCCATCGTTCGCATCCGGAACCTCGGCGAAAGCGGCGTAGACTATGAAGTCAAATATTGGCTGGATGATTTCGCGAAATATAACGACACCGATGCCCTTGTGCGGCAACGAATCTGGTATGCGTTTCGACGCGCTGGTCTTAACTTCGCGTATCCCACGCGCACGTTGCTGGTGGAGCGCAGGCCGAAGACTCTCGAGCGCGATACCGGCGGAGCTATTGTCGAGCGGCTGGCAGCCGTTGATATCTTCGCTCCGCTATCTGCCCAAGAAACCTCAATGCTGGCACGGGCGGCCACGAGCCATGTCTTCGCTCCCGGCGAAACTGTGATTCGCGCTGGTGATGCTGGCTCATCTATGTTCGTCGTCCACAACGGTCGCGTTGATGTGCAACTCAACGAAAACGGTCGCGCGCGCACGGTCGCCACTTTGAGCGAAGGCGCCTTTTTCGGTGAAATGGCGTTGTTCACCGGTGAACCAAGAACGGCGAACGTCGTGGCGCTCGAAGAAACTGAAGTGCTGGAGATTGGTCATGCCGCGATGAAGCAGGTGTTCGATACGAATCCAGACCTGGTTGAATCGCTTAGCCACATCATCGCCGAGCGTAGGCAAGGTCTGGCCGCAAGTGAGGACCTCTCCGCCCCAGATAAGTATCAATCCGCTGGCCTGCTTACTTCAATAAAGAGATTTTTCGGGTTGAAATAGTCCTTCCGTATAACACTGCGAACCTAGTCCACGAACAGGAAAGCAGCATATCGGAGCTCAAATTCCGGGCGGTTTGCACGCCCTTTTGGCAACTTGACACGAACAGACTCAGATATTATTATTCGCATGCGCTCACAACGAGCCCGGTCGAATGGGCTGAGAGCTTAAGATATTAAGGAGGACAAGTAAAATGACTATCGTTCGCTATGATCCCTTTCGGGACCTGCGTACCCTTCAGGAAGAAGTTAACCGGTTGTTTTCAACCAACCTCACCAGAGGCTTCGGCGAAGAAGGTATCGGCCGAGGCGCCTGGAACCCCAGTGTCGACATTTATGAGAACAAGGATCACATCGTGTTGGAAGCCGAACTGCCCGGAATGAAGCGGGAGGATTTCGAGCTGTCAGTCGAGAACAATGTGATCACCCTGCGTGGCGAGCGTCAATTCGAAAAGAAGGAAGACTCGGATAACTACCACCGCGTTGAACGGTCTTATGGATCTTTCACCCGCTCTTTCACGTTGCCGCAAACTGTTTCAGCGGAGGGAGCAAATGCGGAGTATCGCAACGGCGTCTTGCGCGTGACTCTTCCGAAACGTGAAGAGACGAAGGCGCGTCGAATCGAAATTAGCGGCGAAGGGGCCGCGACTTCAGGAAAAACAATCGAGGCGAAGGCCGAAAACATCCCTGAAAAATCGAGTAAGGCTGCTGGCGGCCAGTAAGTCTGCCGCAGTCGCCAAGGGAACAGAGCGGGGTTGTAGTCAGCGAGACTTTAGTCTGCGGGACCAAGCCCCGCTCAAGATTCTCAAGCCGTATTAGGAAGTAGAAGAAATCATGCGTCTGGATAAATTCACACTTAGAGCTCAGGAAGCCATACAGTCGGCCATCGAACTTGCTGAACGAAATCAAAATCAGCAAGTCGAACCGGAGCATCTGCTTGCCGCAATGCTGGAACAGCCGGAAGGCATTGTGCGGCCCGTGCTGGGCAAACTGGGTGTGAATGTTGCGGTAGTTCAGAACGATGTACAGGCGGCAATTGGGCGTTTTCCACGCGTTGAAGGCGGGCAGCAATACTTCAGTCCGCGTTTGAGTCAGGTTTTTACGGCGACTCAAAAGCAAGCAGACAAAATGCAGGATGAGTTCAACTCGACTGAACATTTGCTGCTGGCGATCGTGGACGAGAAGGATGGCGAAGCCGGCAAAATCCTGCGACAGCACGGCGTGAAGCGTGACGATCTACTTAAGGTCGTCGAGCAAATGCGCGGCGGCTCACGCATCACCGATCAAAATGCCGAACAGAATTACCAGGCCCTCTCAAAATACGCACGCGACCTGACCGAGTTGGCGCGCAAAGGCAAATTGGACCCGGTGATTGGACGCGACGACGAAATCCGACGCACTATCCAGGTCCTCTCGCGGCGCACTAAGAACAACCCGGTGCTGATCGGGGAACCGGGCGTCGGCAAAACCGCGATTGTTGAAGGGCTGGCGCAACGGATTGTTTCCGGCGATGTTCCGGAGACGTTAAGAAACAAGAGGCTGGTTGGGCTTGATCTGGGCTCCATGCTTGCGGGCGCGAAGTATCGTGGCGAATTTGAAGACCGGTTGAAGGCCGTTCTAAAAGAGATCGAGAACGCGCAAGGTCAGATCATATTGTTCATCGATGAACTGCACACCCTCGTGGGAGCAGGCGCTGCTGAAGGTGCCATCGATGCGTCGAACATGCTGAAG
>DATLBQ010000034.1:0-7966 GCA_035526805.1 Pyrinomonadaceae bacterium | reverse complement strand
CGGCCTGATCTGCGACGCGCACTTGCGGCGCAGGCAAAATCGACTGGAGACGGAATAAACACGCGAACGAATGGTTATGTTCCGGCTCGCGTAACCCGGACACAACGAACGAGAGCGACGTTAAGCGCAATCCGGCGCCGTGACTCAAACTTGCGCTACGATGTTTCAGTGCCGGCTGTTCCTCGTGCATCAGCATCTGAGAATACACTAGCCACAAATTCCATACGTTCCGGAACTCCCTTAACTCAGGTGCTCCATACCTCGCAGCTAAGTCTGATATCCACCGCCGGCACTGACGAGCAATTCGTGGATCGCAATGGTGATTTGATTGCGGACGAGCGAACCACCTTTGATTCGGCGGGCGGCTCGTTTGACCTAGCCGTCGGTCGATCGGGAACACGATACGAAGTCTTTTCGGGGACGCTCGATAACACCTTAATTGGCGTGCTAATGGTTGCGGTCGACACCAATGCTGATTACCACATCGATAGTTTCATCCCTTACAACCTGCGTGACCTTTTTTCGCTGCGGTCAGCGGCTGCGGTTGTGACAGGCACATCAAAGGCCGGCCGCGAATTTGTAGTCGTCTCATCCAGTGGTTACTACAACTCGGATGATCCGAACGATCCGAACAATGAACCTTCACCTGGAGTGATTCTGCTGTTTCGTGATCCGGCGACGGGCGAATTGGGCAACGCGCGTCGGCTGGTGCAGGTGGGTGACAACACCCTCTACAACGCGAACGGGCTTGCGCTGTTGCCTAATAACGATCTGCTGATCGCGGACTTTCACTCCAACGAACTGCGCATCATTCGCGACAGTGACAACGACGGTGTACCCGATACTTTGTCTACTACGCCCTACTATTCCTACAGTTTCTCAGACGATGCGCCTCTCGACGTCGCGGTTAATTCTCGTGGGGTGGTGTTTTCGCATTCGGCCGGCAACGACATGGTTCTGCTGGCGCTTTACGACGACAACGCGGACGGCCGCGCCGATCGCGATGAAGTTTGCGTCGAGGGTTTGTCGATCGACAACAACCTCTTGATGCACGGGTTGACGGTCGACGGTGCGGGAAACGTTTACGTGATCGAGGATGCTTCCGGATTGTTCGACGGTAGCGGCGGCAATGGCGGCGCCGCTCGGATCGACGCTTTTCCCGACCGGTTACAGGATGGCTTCCTGAGCGACGGCTCAGTTTTCTCAGGCGTTGATGATGCAACCAGCCAGGGGTTGAGTGGTCTTGGTTTTGGCGCCTTGCCTGCGAATAAGATCGATGACCCGCAGTTCTTTGTGGCGCAGCATTACCGCGATTTTCTCAATCGCGAACCTGATGCGAGCGGACTCGCGTTTTGGGTCAACGAAATCACGAGTTGCGGAATTGACGCACAATGCATTGAGAACAAGCGCGTCAACGTTTCCGCCGCGTTCTTTCTCTCGATTGAGTTTCAGGAAACCGGCTACCTGGTCTACAAGTTCTACAAAGCCGCTTATGGGAATTTACCCGAAGCGCCCGTGCCTGTTAGGTTCAATGAGCTAGTGCCTGACACGCAACAGATTGGGCAAGGCGTGATCGTAGGCGTCGGCGACTGGGTGCTGAAATTGGAAAACAACAAGAAGACTTTCGCGGCACAGTTCGGCGCTCGCTCTAGTCTGGCTACGGTTCTGCCAACCTCGCTTACTCCGGCGCAGTTTATCGATGCGCTCTACCTGAATTCAGAGGTAACGTCGCCGCCTGAATCCGAGCGGACCGTTGCTATTAATGAATTTGGCGGCGCAGCCAACACCGCGGACACTGCAGCTCGAGGGCGCGCATTGCGACGGGTAGCAGAAAATACCACGCTCGGCCAGCAGGAATTCCGGCGGGCTTTTGTGCTCATGCAATACTTCGGCTACCTGCGGCGGAATCCGAACGATCCGCCGGACACCGATTACGCCGGCTACAACTTCTGGCTGGACAAACTCAACGACTTCAATGGCAACTTTGTGAACGCGGAAATGGTTAAGGCGTTTCTCGTCTCAATCGAGTACCGACAAAGATTTGTTCAGTAAGAATGATTTCGACTAGATCGTTGTGGTTGGGCTTTGCCCTCTGGGGAAGGTCTATGACCTTTGGTCGGGTCGCGCGAGGCGGACCTCTGGTTTTTAAACGACTTTACGGATTCGGATTCAGCGATAGGCGGGGCAGAACGCGTTCTTCGCCGTCGATTTCGGAAACTGCATCGCCGGTTCGGTGCGCACCCATCTTTCGGTAGAAACCTTCAGCATTGGGGTCTGACAAAATTTCTACTTCCGGCACCCCTTCACCCGCCGCGTTTTGCATCGCGTGAAGGAACAGTTCTTTTCCCACGCCGGTGCCAATGTGTGCGGGCACCACCCACAAATGATCCAACTCCGCTTTTTCTTTGCGCATGATGAGCGCGTAGAAACCGAGCAGATCGCCGTCGCTTTCAGCGAGGCAAACGCGATTGGCGGCGACATAGTCGGGCGTGATTGTTAAATCATCCTGCCAGCGCTTTATCCAGTGTTCCGGATAGCCCCAATGCCGTTTCGCCTCATGAGCTATGCGCGTGAGGCCTGTGGCGTCTTCAGTTGTTGCTTTTCTGATTTTCACGGATTGCCTTGCCAAGCTTTCGTACCAGCTCGCGCGTTTGCGCAGCGAACTCGCCGTTGGGATCCAAGCGTAGGTACTCGATGTATTCGGCCAGGGCGCGCTCCTGCTGGTTGATTTGCAACAGAATGTTTCCGGCCAGCAAGTGAGCTTCGGCAAAGTCAGGCTTCAATTGCAACGTGTGACCGATGGCTGGCCCAGCCTTGGAAATGTTTTCCTGGTCCCAGTAGAGGCGGGCGAGCGTAAAGTAACCGTTCCAGGATTTGTCGTCGAGTTTCAGGCCCGCGAGTAGACTCTTTTCCGCTTCCTCATAGCGATGCTGGCGCCAGTATACTTCCCCGAGTGACAGCATTGCCGCCGCACTCCGCGGCTTCAGTTCCAAAGCACGTTGAAAGAACGATTCAGCTTTTTTCCATTGGCGTTCACCCACGAAAGCGGTGCCGAGCAGAAGATGTGCTTCATAGAACTCAGGGTACACCGCGATCGCTTTTAGCAAATGTCCCATTGCTTCTTGATAGCTCTTCCTGGCAAGCGCTGTGCGGCCTCGAAATAATTCCTCGCGGGCCGGGGCGGGCGCGCGAGCATCGATGACGTCGATCAAAACTAAGCTGCCCGCCTTTTCCGAAGCCAGTTCGAAAACGAGGTAGGCGCGGAAAACGACTTGCAGATCGGCGTCTTGTTGCACGGGCTTAAAGCCGAGCGCGTTAACTATTACTTTGTAATAACCGCGCTGAAGATTCGCGAAGCGAAACCGGCCACTGGCGTCGGTGTCAATCTGGTCGACGAGACCACCGCCAAACCTTTCCAGCTTGATCGGAATCCTGGAGGCCGGTAGTCCAGTCTCAGACAGGCGGACTTGACCGACGACTTCAAATGAGTTCGCGGACGGAGTCGTGTAGGTATCGCGCTCACGTTGGGCAAGGACAGGCGAGCTGATCAGGAAAGCAAAGAGGAAGATCGATGGATAACGAAAAAGGCGTAGCACTTTGGTTGCCCTGAGATTCAGGGAGATCCTTTCGTGCAAAAGGCTAACGCAAAAACCCGTGGCGGTAAAACTGAGCCGGGCGGATGCGATCCGCCCGGCAAAGTTCGTTTCTGGAAACCCGAGGTCAGTGGCTGTACTTCAATCCAAACTGAATCAACCGTGCCGGCACTCTGGTCTCTGTAATCTGTGTGAACGTTGCCGGTGAGGCAATGTTAACTGAATTCGGAGTACTAAAGATTGGGTGGTTGAACAGGTTGAAAGTGTCCATGCGAAACTGGAACGAATGCGATTCACCCAGGGTGAAGGCTTTCTGAAGCGAGATGTCCCAGTTTTGCTGATAAGGTGAGCGAAACGCATTACGTGGGGTCGTGCCCCAGCCGGTTGCTCCGCTGCCGGCGCTGTTGGGCAGAGCCGGCGCCGTGCCGAAGCATTCCGTTCTCAGGTAATGTGCGAGGCGCTGTTCAGTGGTTCCTTTAGTGTATGCCTCTGGAATGCTGCCGCACAGGAACTGGGCCGTGCCGAGGTTGGTTCCGAACAAGCCACCGCTGGTGCTATCGGTTACTGAGAACGGCAAGCCCTTTTGGTAAGTGACGATGCCGCTTACAGTCCAACCCCTGAAAACGAAATTGTCCATAAAGCTGTTCCTCAGCACCGGGATCTCGTAAGCGTAACTTATGACCAGGCGGTGCGGACGATCAAAATCGCCACGCGCTTTGTTTTGCGCGGGGTTGGATTGATCGTTATAGATGTTCCCACCATTCTGGCCGGCGCGGGTTGCGTTCAACTCGTCGGTACTCAGAGAGCCGCTGACATTATCTTCGGTCTTTGAGTAAGTGTAGGCACCCTGGAAATAGAGACCGCGATGCAGCCGGCGCGACAGTGTAGTTTGCCACGAACTGTAGTTGGCAAATCCGATGTTGCCGGAGTAGCGTGAGCCTCGTTTTCGCGAAAGACCAATGATCTGGTGACGAAGTTCCTCATTGTTGACCGTGTTGGTCGTGATGTTGTAGGTCACACCGTTCGCATCACGAACAACAATCGGACTGGCAGGGCTGGCCAGGGTCGCAATAAAGGGATCCCAGATGCCAATGCCGCCGAGGAAGTGCGAACCGACGTAGCCTGTTTCGATCGCCCAACCACCTTTCAGTTGGCGCTGGACGGTGAAGTTCCATTGCTGCGTGTACGGCGTAAAGGCGTCAAGTGGCGCACTCGTGAACGACGCCAGATTGATCGAGCAATTTGTCGCGCCGGTTGCCGTATCGATAGACCCGATGTGGCTCGCATAATTCAAACAGCGCTGCCCAGCCTCATTAACGAAGATTGGCTTAAACGCTGAGTTGTTTATATCCGCCGGATTGGCAGATATCGCGCCGGTGCTCGAATTGAACAATCCCACAAAGCGAGTTGCTTGTGGAATAAACCCGGTTGCGACGATCGAGGGAGGAGGCTGTCCCGCAAAGGGATTAGCCAGTTGAAACGCAGTCGGATTTGCCCGGTTATCAAGTGGTTGAACTGTGAACGGAGCCGCCAGAGAGTTCTGTAGAATATTCTGGTTGGAGAGGCGCTGGTAGTAAATACCGTAACCGCCCCGCAGAACCGTTTGCTGGTCGCCATTGATGTCCCAGGCAAACCCCACCCGAGGTGCGAAGTTGTTATCGTCCCGGCATCGTTCGAGCGCACAATCACGAACGCCAGGGGTGCCTTTGAATCCTCCCAAATCCACCGCCTCCGGGATGAGGAAGGGGTTTCTGCCCGCTGCTGCGAGCGCCGGATCAAAGATACCCGCACGGTTAAGTTTGTCATGGCCGAAGCTCATGGCTTCCCAGCGCAGGCCCACGTTGAAAGTCAGCCGCGATGTATAGCGGAAATCATCCTGGATGAATGCCGCATAGTCGGTGGCCACGAAGTTTCGCGCCGGATCGCCGAATGCAGATTGAATGGCAGTGATGCGGCCCCGCAGGAAATTCTGGAAAGCGGAGCAGTCGTTAGTGTCCAGTTTGCAATTGGCGAAGGTGGAGGGCGCAGGGGTTACACCAGAAGTGGTACCGCCAAAGGTCAACGACCCTCGGACCGCGAAGTTGTTGAAGCGATTCAACTGATACTGAACGGCTTCGCCCCCCATTCGCAGGCTGTGCTTTCCGGTAATCATGGAAAATGTTTCGACGATATTGTAAGTGTTCGAAATGGTGCCGCGATCGTCGTTGACACCGGTACCCAGAGAGAACAAGCCAGTAATTCCAACTCGATAGAGTCCAGGAAATTGGCCGCCGGCAGTGGCGCCCACTTCGGCCGCGTCATGCGTATCTACAGGCACGTTGCCAAACAAGAAGCGGCTATAACCCAGGCGCAGCTCGTTTACCTTCGTTGGGCTGAACAAGTGAGTTTCAGTTATCGCCAGGTAGCGATTCCATTGAAAGTCGTTTCTTGGATTAGTCAAGGAGGTATCAGTACCAAAGGGCTTTGCCACAGAGCCTTCGTCCCAGAACCAGGTTCCGGTTATCTTGTCCTTATCGCCGCGGAAGCTGCGATCGTAGCTGACCGTATACTGGTTATCCCTTATTGGCGCGACGGCTGAAAAGCTACAAGTGAAGCTGCCGGGTGCGGCGGTTGCGGTCCCCGCGGCTCCGCTTCCACAGCCACTCTGTCCAAGGCGGGGTACCAGAAACTGCCCACCAAAGCGACTATCCTTGAGGTTCAAAATGTTGACCGCGATGGGATCTATCTGTGTCACATTCAGGTTGAAGTCTGCGGCAAGCTGGGCTGCGGTAACCGTGCCATCAGGACTCGTATTAAATCTTTGCACGATGGGGGTTGTGCTCGAACCAAGCGGATCGATCCCGTTGCGAGCGCGCACGCCCTGGTAGTTGAAGAACCAGAAACCCCCAACTTTGGGAATTGGTCCACTGGCGCTACCCCCGAAAACATTTTGCAGCAAACGGCCACGCTTCGTGCCATTCTTGTTAAAGAAAAACTCGTTGGCGTTGAAGTAGTCGTTACGGTGCGACCAATAAAGGTCCCAATGAAAATCTTTAGTCCCGGTCTTGGTCACCAGACCCAATGCGCCGCCACCCTTGCTGCCCTGAGTTGCGTCATATAGTGACGTGGCCACCTTCATTTCCTGAAGGGTGTGCGGGTTCGGCAAGGGCACGGTATCAAAGTGTGCCAGGTTAAAATCGTTGACGTTGATGCCATTGAGGGAAACGCTGTTATTGCTGGTGCGTTGCCCGTTAACACTTACGTCTGCTGTTCCGCGGCCTGCCGTTCTCACGTCTGTTGGTTCTCCCGAAACGCCTGCGGAAAGAGAAAGCAGGAAGAGAAAGTTGGGAGATGCCAATGGCAAGGTGCTTAGAGTTTGAGAGTCGAGAGCCTGTCCGGTCTGAGCGCTTGAAGGATTGATCAGAGAGGGTGCAGCCTCCACGTTAACCGTTTCCTGAATTCGTCCAACCTCGAGGCTGATATCCTGGCGCGTAGTCTCAGTGATGTTGACCTTGACGCCGCCGATAACAGCTTTTTTGAAGTTATTGGCGGTAACCTCCAGACGATATTCTCCCGGAGGTAAAAAGGTGGCCGTGAAAGCGCCATCTTCTCCGACGGTAACCGTGCGAACCGACCGCCCGGTGGTCTCACTGACGACGTCAACCGTAGCGCCTTTTACCAGCGCGCCACCCTGGTCCGTCACCACGCCTGTGATTCCTCCAGTTTGCGAGCCTTGAGAATAGGCTGATATCACAAAAAGAAAACTCAGGATTAACCCGCTTGCCAGCAAGCGCAAAACGCTTCGCATAACAGCTCCTCCTTCTTTTTTGGAAAATAACGGTTGTAGGAAAAGACTTGATTTGAAAAGTCCAGCGTAAAACTTGCGACCCCTTGTTCTCTTGAAAGGAAAATTACGTGCGTGAATGATCTTGCGGCGAAGTGAGGCAAGGAACATTCCAAGCGGCGGCGAGCCAGGTCACACCAGAAAACCCGCCATTTTGCGAAGTCTTTAAGAACAAGCGAGACCCACCCTAAACAAGATCATGGAATTTTGGGTTTTTGTTCAAAATCTCGGATTCTCCAAAGCATCGGAGCAAAATAGTTCTACTTAAGGAGTGGGATGGCCAACAGTGAGTAATAAATGGCGCGGTGCAACCGAATGAATAGCTTGCTGATTATGTGACGCGATCTTCTTTCGACCGCGCTCTCGGCCGCAAATCAGGATGATGCTGCTTCGGTAGCCTCAGGCGTGGGGGTCTCGTCGTGATGCTCGGTCGTATATAGCCGGAGAATGTCCTGGCCCTGACGCGACCGCGGGTCGATCGTTCTCACGTGCTTGCGACCCTGCATTTCCCAAATTGCGGTAACAACTCCGTCCTTCTCAACAGCATGGT
>DATLBQ010000033.1:0-14788 GCA_035526805.1 Pyrinomonadaceae bacterium | reverse complement strand
CAAGGAGGACTACTACACTTCGATTCACATTGAGGAGCTCGAAATCGAAGCGCGTGATACGAAACTCGGTCCAGAGGAAATCACTCGTGATATTCCAAACGTCGGCGAGAACATGCTTCGCGATCTCGACGAAAGCGGCATCATTCGCATCGGCGCCCAGGTGAAGCCCGGTTCCATCCTGGTTGGTAAGGTTACGCCCAAGGGCGAAACTCAATTGACTGCCGAAGAGAAACTTTTGCGGGCCATCTTTGGTGAAAAGGCCGGCGACGTGAAGGACGCTTCGCTGGTCTCGCCGCCGGGAATCGACGGCACCGTTGTTGATGTACAGGTCTTCACGCGCAAGGGGCAGGAGAAGGATCAGCGTTCGCTGGCAATCGAACAGGAAGAAGAAGATAGGCTGCGACGCGATCTCGAGGATGAAACTCGTATTCTTCGCGAGCAGCGCGACCAGCGTATTCGCGAACTACTGGAAGGCCGCAAGCTTTCAGCCGACCTTACTGTGAATCGCGAGGTAGTTATTCCCAAGGGCGAGGCTATTACCCGCGAGATGCTGGAAGGCATCGAAGCGAAGGTGCTCAGAAAAGTTCAGATGGCCTCATCGCGCGTCGACGTTGGCGCGGAAATCAAGGAATACGAAGACCGCACTGAACGACAAATAAAGATCTTATCGGACATTTACGAAGAGAAGATTGCCAAGCTGCGTCAGGGTGATGAACTTGCGCCCGGCGTGATCAAAATGGTGAAGGTCTTCATCGCCATGAAGCGCAAGCTTTCAGTCGGCGACAAGATGGCCGGACGTCACGGAAACAAGGGCGTCATCGCCAGGATCCTCCCGGAAGAGGATATGCCTTATTTGCCGGACGGCACTCCGGTCGAAATCGTCCTTAACCCACTCGGCGTGCCTTCGCGTATGAACGTGGGCCAAATTCTGGAAACGCACCTCGGCTGGGCGGCGCGCGTTTTAGGGGTTCACTTTGCGACGCCGGTTTTCGACGGCGCAACCGAGACGGAGATCAAAGACAAGCTCAAACTAGCCGGCAAACGGGCCACCGAGCTGGGTCTTCCGGAAATCATCAACGAGTCAGGCAAGGCCATTCTCTATGACGGACTCTCCGGTGACCCGTTTGAGCAGAAGGTGACCGTCGGCTACATCTATATGCTGAAACTGTCGCACCTCGTCGACGACAAGATTCACGCTCGCTCAATTGGGCCATACAGCTTGATTACACAGCAGCCGCTGGGCGGTAAAGCGCAATTCGGTGGTCAGCGATTTGGAGAGATGGAAGTATGGGCGCTCGAGGCGTACGGCGCCGCTCATATTCTCCAGGAACTGTTGACCGCGAAGTCTGACGACGTCGCCGGACGATCCAAGATCTACGAAGCTATCGTCAAGGGCGAGGCTGATTTCGATCCGGGTCTGCCGGAATCGTTCAACGTGTTGGTGCGCGAACTTCAATCGCTCTGTCTGGACGTCGAATTGATAAATAAGAAAGTACCTGGCGCCAATGGCGACGGCACAGAAGAAGGTGTCGGCGAAGCGCTGATTACGAGCGCGGTCGAGGGATAACCGTCCAAAGTCCAACGTCCAATGTCCAAAGTCAATACGGCTTAGCGGACCTTGGACCTTGGACGTTGGACCTTGGACTCTTTCGGAGAAAAGATGTTTCGATTTCAACAAGAAAAGACGCAATTAGCTCCTGATTTTGAGGCAATTAGAATCTCGTTGGCTTCGCCGGACAAGATCCGGCAATGGTCACATGGAGAGGTGACGAAGCCGGAGACGATCAATTACCGCACGTTCAAACCGGAGCGTGACGGACTTTTCTGCGCGCGTATTTTTGGCCCCGTGGCTGATTGGGAATGCCTCTGCGGTAAGTACAAACGCATGAAGCACCGCGGTGTCATCTGCGACAAGTGCGGCGTCGAAGTGACGCAGGCAAAGGTGCGACGCGAGCGGCTCGGCCACATCGATCTGGCCAGCCCGTGTTCACACGTTTGGTTCTTTAAGGGCTTGCCGTCGCGTATCGGACACCTGCTCGACATTCCTCTGCGCGAGCTGGAGAAAGTTCTCTACTTCGAATCCTACATCGTGATTGATCCCGGTGACGTTCCCGGAATCAAGGAGCGCGAACTGCTTTCCGACGAACGTTACCGCGAACTGGTGCGCGATTTTCCCGCGCAGTTCGTTGCCAAGATGGGCGCCGAAGCCATCAAAGAATTGCTGACGATGGTGAAGGTCGAGGAGCTTTCGATCGAACTGCGCAAGCGCATGCGCGAAGAAACTTCGCAGCAGAAGAAACTGAAGTATTCGAAACGTCTGAAAGTCGCCACCAGCTTTTTGAAGTCAGGCAATCGACCGGAGTGGATGATTCTCGACGTCATTCCCGTTATTCCACCTGAACTGCGGCCGTTGGTGCCACTCGATGGCGGACGTTTTGCCACTTCGGATCTTAACGATCTTTATCGCCGCGTTATCAACCGCAACAACCGTCTGAAGAAGCTGATGGAGTTGCGCGCGCCGGAAGTGATTGTGCGCAACGAAAAGCGCATGCTCCAGGAAGCGGTCGATGCTCTGTTTGACAATGGGCGCCGGGGCCGCGTCTTACGCGGTGTTAATAACCGCCCGCTGAAGTCGCTGAGCGGTACCCTCAAGGGCAAGCAGGGACGCTTTCGTCAGAACTTACTCGGCAAACGCGTCGACTATTCGGGACGTTCAGTAATCGTTGTCGGTCCGGAACTGAAACTGCATCAGTGCGGCTTGCCGAAAAAGATGGCGCTCGAGTTGTTTAAGCCGTTCATTTACAACCAGCTCGAGAAGCAAGGTCACGCAGCCACCATCAAGCAGGCGCGCGAAATGGTTGAGCGCCAGGAGCCGGTGGTTTGGGACATTCTCGAAGAAGTAATTCGCGAGCATCCCGTGCTGCTAAACCGTGCGCCGACGCTGCACCGTCTGGGCATCCAGGCGTTTGAACCGGTCTTGGTTGAAGGCAAGGCGATCAAAATTCACCCACTCGTCTGCACGGCGTTCAACGCAGACTTCGACGGTGACCAGATGGCCGTGCACATTCCGCTGTCGCCCGAAGCGCAGATCGAAGCAGCAGTGTTAATGCTTTCGAGCAATAACATTCTCAGTCCCGCCAGCGGTCAGCCGATCGCTGTGCCTTCCCAGGATATCGTGCTCGGCATTTACTACCTGACGCGCGACAAAGCGGGCGCTAAAGGCGAGGGCCGCGTGTTCGCCTCGCTCGAAGAAGTGTTACTCGCGCTCGACGCGAAAGAAGTAACAACGCAAACGCCAATCAAGCTGCGTATTCAGGGCGACTTGATTGATCTGACACAGGAACACGACCCGCAGGACATTCTTCGCGCCGCCGTGCAGGAAGATGTGCGACGCGTGATCGACACGACTGTCGGCCGCGTTATCTTTAACGACTCAATTCCGCCGGGTCTGCCGTTTTTCAACGGCACGCTGAAGAAGAAGGGTCTGCAGTCGCTCGTCAATTATTCGCACATTCGTCTCGGTCATGAGATGACAGTGAAGATGCTTGACGATCTTAAGAATCTGGGATTCCTTTACGCCACCAAGGCCGGTATCTCGATTGGCATCGACGATCTGGTTACGCCGGACGCCAAGAAGCCTTTGGTTGATAAAGCCGAGAAGGACGTCATCGCAGTTGAGCAGCAATATCTCGACGGCGTGATCACTTCCGGCGAGCGTTACAACAAGGTCATTGCCATCTGGTCTGAAGTGACTGACAAAGTCGCCAAGGAAATGTTCAAGGCGATGGATGAGCGCGAAAAGTCGTCCGGTGAGCTTAATCCAATCCTGGTCATGAGCGATTCCGGCGCCCGCGGCAGTGCTCAACAGATTCGCCAGCTCGCGGGTATGCGCGGCTTGATGGCCAAGCCTTCAGGCGAGATCATTGAGACGCCCATCAAAGCAAACTTCCGCGAAGGCCTGGATGTGTTGCAGTACTTTATCTCGACACACGGTGCGCGCAAAGGTCTCGCTGACACCGCGCTAAAAACGGCGGATTCGGGTTACCTGACACGCCGGTTGGTAGACGTAGCGCAGGATGTGATTATTAGTGAACCGGATTGCGGCACACTGCGCGGCATCTCCGCCTCGGCGATCGTTGAAGGCGGCGAGGAAATCGAGTCGTTGCGTGACCGCATCGTTGGTCGCATTGCGCTTGAAGACGTCATCGATCCGGTTGAAGGCCGCGTGATCGTCGAATCCAATCAGGAGATTGACGAAGACCTTTCGTCCGAGATTCAACGCTCCGGCGTGCAGCGAGTTCGCATCCGTTCGGTGTTGACCTGCGAATCGCGTCGCGGTTGCTGCATCAAGTGCTACGGTCGCAACCTGGCAACTGGACGACCGGTGGAAATCGGCGAAGCGGTGGGCGTAATTGCGGCGCAGTCGATCGGCGAGCCCGGCACGCAGCTGACTATGCGTACGTTCCACATCGGCGGCACGGCGCGTTTGGAAGAGTCTTCGAAACACGAAGCGCGGCAGGACGGCACGATTAAGTATTTGGACCTGCAAACCGTTAAGAGCCGCAAAGGCGAGCGTATCGCAATGAACCGTAACGGCTCGTTGACAATCATCGACGATCGCGGTCGCGAAGCGGCGCGCTATCAGATTGTCTACGGAGCGCACATTTTGGTTGAAGACGGCGCGCGCGTGACGCAGGACCAGTTGCTGGCCACTTGGGATCCATTCACTTTCGCGATCCTTACCGAGGTCGCCGGCCATGTTAAATATCAGGACTTGAAAGAAGGTGTTACCTTTGATGAAGAAGTCGATGAGGTAACAGGCCAGTCCAGGATGGTCGTTAAAGACTCGCCCGACGAAAAGAAACAGCCGCGTCTGGAAGTTCGCAACGCCAGCAATAAGCTGCTGAAGACTTACCAGATGCCGGTGCGCGCGAACCTGATGGTGGTCGACGGTGAGAATGTCGAGCCCGGCGACATTATTGCGAAGATTCCGCGGGAAACCACTAAGACCAAAGACATCACAGGTGGTCTGCCGCGCGTGGTTGAATTGTTTGAAGCACGTCGTCCGGCGGAGACCGCGGTGATGTCGGAAATCGACGGCACGGTTGCGCTCGGTCCGATTGCCAAGGGCAAACGCAAACTGATTATTACCGGCGACGACGGTGAGGAACGCGAGTACGACATCCCACGCGGCACGCACATCAACGTGCAGGAAGGCGATCGCGTACGCGCCGGCGAAGCGTTGATGGATGGCCCGCTGAATCCACACGACATTCTGCGCGTGCTCGGCATGCAGCGGCTGCAGGAGTATCTCGTTAACGAGATTCAGGAGGTCTATCGCCTGCAGGGTGTGAACATCAACGATAAGCACATCGAAGTTATCGTGCGGCAGATGCTGCGCTGGGTGAAGATCAAGGAGGTCGGCGACACTGACTTCCTGCTGGAAGAACAGGTAGATCGTTTCCGCTTCACTGACGAAAACGAGCGCGTTAACAAGGATGGCGGTGAAGTTTCGCAGGCCGAGCCGCTGTTGCTCGGTATCACGAAGGCTTCGCTCTCCACCGACTCGTTTATCTCGGCGGCATCGTTCCAGGAAACTACACGCGTGCTTACCGAGGCAGCGATTTCAGGACGCATCGACTATCTGCGCGGCCTGAAGGAAAACGTGATCATGGGGCGGCTAATTCCGGCCGGAACGGGCATGGAGTATTACCGCAACGTGGACATCGCGCGCGACGAAACGATAGATCAGGCTCGCGACCGCGACCTTGACGACTTTCCCGATATCGTCGGCGGTCACGACATGATTACGCCGCCCGCGCGCGAGCCGCTGGTTAAGGCTGGCGGCGACGGGGAAGTTGAGGAAGCTGCGGAGTAGGACAGGCATTCCCCCTGTCCTTCTCGGCAGCAGCAAATTCCATCGAGCAAAAATAAGATTTCCATTTCTCCTTTCATATTTTTCATTTGTCATCTGGCGGACCACTTCCATGTATTCGCAGTGGCTCCTGCAATGAAAAATGAAAATTGAGAAATGGAAAATTTTTGTTCTTACTTCGATGATTTTGAGGCCAGTAGGACAGGCAGGAATGCCTGTCCTATTTTTTTTGTGACTACTACAATCAGCGATCGGCGCTGCCAGAAAGACTGGAGAGCGCGATGATGCGCGAGCGGACCGCACCTGCCAGCATGTCTACTTCCGCTGTCGAATAATTCGCGGCGCGAAACGCGTCTTTGATCTGTTCATCGCTTAGCCGGCTCAACCATGACGCGAGCCACTTGGCATCCTGAACGGTAATATCCTCAAACAGTTTCCCGTTCTTGCCGCCGTAGCTGAGGTCAATAAGGTTACCCTTGACGCCCTTCACAAAGTCAGACTTGACATAGTCTTCAGGCTTATTACGGCTGCGCGAAATAAGTCCCCCCGTCTTTCCGAAGGTAGCGCCGAGATCGCTGATGATGTAGCGCCGCTCAGAATTCGTCACACCCTTAGTCGCCAGGATCACGTTGTTATCATCTTTCATGTCCCAGTTATTAAATAGCACCATCATGATCTTCAAACCCTGAAACTCGGGCTTGCCGATAAATGGATTATCGGCCCACAGCCAATCGCCGGTGCGCTTGACGTCCTTCGGCCGGGCTTCGAGCCTCACGTTTTTGAATATCCCTTTGCCCTGGATTTCCAACTCCAGAGCCAGATAGGAAATTTCCGTGTCGTATCCAACGGCCCACAGTAAACGATTGGCGGCCGTTTCGGGTTGCGCCTCCTTACTGAGTTTTGCAACCCATTCATTCCCTTTGCCGTCGTGAACGGTATATTTCGTGGACCAACCTCCCTCCTTCACTGCGACAAAGGTGACGCGCGAGAGATCCGGCTTCATCGCTTCACCACCGGCGCCCAACAGCAGGTTGCGCGACTCAATATCGTTGGGTGCGCGCCAAAGCACCGGCGGTCCGTTGTAAACTTTTTTCTCGCTCTCATCTTTCTTGTCCTTTTTTTGTGCCGGAGCCGGCAGGCTCGATGCAATGAGAAGAACCAAAGAGAGAACTGTCAACAAACTCATTCTTAGCTTCAACATATTGCCTCCCGCGAGTATGCTTTCCTATATTTTTTCGAGAATCGTATCATAAGGCTAAGCCGGCTTACAGAACCGAGCGCGGTAGCGCCGGATCCTAAAAGAAAATTTCAGCAGAGGCGGTGTCAGTAGCCTAAGGTCATTCCTAAGGTAGACTCCACACATCCGGCGCATCTTCCACCCCAACGGGGCTGCCCCGCCGGGGACCCCGGTCCGCGCTCGGTTCTGTAAGCGCCTCGCTAGGCTGACCTATGATCCTCTTGATTATGAGGACACAATCAATGACTTCAAATGAATTACCAATCGCGTGCAACCTCACCGAGCCGCAGTTTCAGTTACGCCGAGCTGAGCTGCTCGTTACGTTGCGTGAAGCCTGGTTGGAAACGAGAGAACTCGAGGATGGCTTTGCCTATCGCTTCCCAGCCGACGAAAAATGGATCGCGAACCTTGCCCAACTAATTACCTTTGAGCGCGAGTGCTGTCCCTTTCTGCGATTCGGGCTGCGGGTCGAAGCAGCAAACGGTCCTATCTGGTTGGAATTGCGCGGCCCTGAAGGCACGAAAGACTTCCTCAAATCCCTTTTCGCCGATTAATTCCGCGGGCGCGGTAACACCACCGGAAGAAATTGCCCTCAGGATCTCACCCGTCGCGCAAATGGAAAAGAAGTGACAACAGTCTGGGCACACTATTCAACTGCGCGTCCGAGTCACGCCATTCGCCCAGGTGCTGCAGCTCAAGTCCCGACGACAAACCCGCGTTTACGTATTCGGAAACGTCATGCAGAAACGCTGCTACACGCTGACGTTCGCCCGTCCTCGTGTTACTAAACTGAGCCTGGCCTCCCGCGTGTTGACGTATCGGATGCAACTCGCAGATAAACATTTGACCGCCGGTGTGCAGAACGCGGACAGTCTCAGCAAAAATTGTTTGCAGATGTTCGACATGTTCCAGAATTAACATCGCAATGACGACATCGGCCGAAGAATCGGCGATCGGCCACTCTGTGCGCGCATCATGCTGCACAAAACGGACGCGTGGATCGGTCACGCGCTCTCTGGCCTTCGCGAGCATCTCATCGGAAAAATCCAGCGCCACAATCTCATCCGCGCGTTTGGCCAGCCACGCCGTGTTGCGACCGGTACCGCAGCCAATCTCAATCACTTTGCGCCCCGTGAGATCAAGATTGGATTGCTTGAGAACTTCCGCCGCCAGATCACGTGTGCGATTCAGATCCGTATCGTACGTTTGTGCCCAATCATTGTAGGCGGCGGCAATTTCGGGTTGTTTGGATGGTTGAGTCATAGACAACGTGACCTTCTCACGTAGAATACCTCAAACAAAGCAACAGCAGTCTCTTGCAACATTCTACAGCGACAGACTAATCTCACGGCTGCCTAAAATCCTTCGGTTTTTCAGGAGACAATTCCTTGAGGCGAATGGCCACGCAGCTCAAAGAACTGCCCGGCGCGCGCAAGACGGCAATGCCGGAACTTATAGCGCCTCAGCTTGCCACGCTGGTGCGCGAGCCACCTGCCGGCGACGAATGGCTGCATGAATTGAAGTTTGACGGTTATCGAATGATTTGCCACTTGAATCGCGGCAAGGCGCGATTCCTGAGCCGCAACGGTAAGGATTGGACGGAAAAATTTCCAAATCTCGCCGTTGCTTTGAAAGCCTTTCCGGCTCAGACCGCCATACTCGATGGCGAAGTCGTCATCGTCGACAAGGCGGGCCGCAGCAGTTTTCAATCCCTGCAACAGTCGATGGGCCGAGGCGGTACCGGTAAAGTACCGGCCTTTGTGTTCGAGATTTTCGATCTCATTTACCTGGATGGCTATAGCCTCCTACAAACTCCGCTAAGAGAACGCAAAGCGCGCCTGGAAGCATTATTTACCTCCGGTAAGCTCAAAGCTGACAAAGGAGCTTTACGCTACAGCGATCACGTAGAAGGAAACGGGTCACAATTCTTTAAACAGGCCTGCGAATATGGCATTGAGGGGATTGTTTCCAAACTCGCTAACTCGCCTTACGAGTCGACGCGCAACCGAAACTGGCAGAAGTCGAAATGTATTAAACGTCAGGAGTTTGTGATTGTGGGCTATACGCCTTCCAAAAAAGACTTTCCCGGTTTTGGATCGCTGGTGCTGGGAGTTTACGACGGAGGAAAGCTCATTTATTCGGGACGGGTGGGTACCGGGTTCAGTATTAAACAACGCCTGGAACTGCAGAAGAAACTCGATCGCTTATCCCAGCCGACAATGCCGTTCGCGTCCAAGCCGAAAGACCCGGGATTGCGACAGGCGCATTGGGCCAAGCCACAGTTAGTTGGCGAAGTTGAGTTCACCGAATGGACCGCTGACGGTTCGATTCGCCATCCATCTTTTCAGGGATTGCGTGAAGATAAGAAGGCGAGTGAAATTGTTCGAGAGGAACCAGAGAACCTTTAAAGAGGGGTACTGAGTATCGATGTTTGAATGGGATCTATGTCAGGCCCACCCGGCAAAGCATGAGGACCTGGATTGGATTTTCCGGCAGGAAATAGATGCTTACTCCGCCCGACATGCGGTCGCGAGACGGACTCTTGAGGGGTGGTATGCCCGCAATCCTGATGGCTTCTCTGTCCTTACTATGAAGGGGCGCAAGATAGGACATATAACCCTTGTCCCTTTGCGCCCAGAGATTGTTAAGAGTTTTGTCCAGGGAACCATATTGGAGCAAGACATTCGCGAAAATAGTTTATATACGCCAGACGAAAAGCATTTAATACAAAACCTCTACATTGAAAGTATCATTATTGATTCCCGACAAGGGCATTCATCTCTCCCGATCAAATCTCTCACCTGCCTGGCGCGCGACTTTGTTCCTCTGGTGCGCAGGGTATGTGATCCGAGCAATCTTGAAAATTTCTATGCGCTGGCTGCCTCACGACGAGGCGAGCGTTTTATGAGAGGGCTTGGCTTCGAACAGGTTAAAAGCCGTCAGGAGAGAGCGGATCGGCGTGCTCTCTACGTTGCAAAGTTCGGCACTCTTAAGGCCAATATCTCCGAACTCTATGATCGTCGACTTAGGAAGACTGAAATATCAAAACTTTAGAATGCAAGATTACGCCTGGGAGGTTGGTACGAGGTATCCGTCATTGTTTTGAGCAAAAGAATTTATATGTAGCGAAGGTGAGCGTTCGAAACGACCCGGTCGCAACCACCACCCCACCGCGGGTTGCCCGCGCGGGGACCCCGGTCGGCTCCGGCTTCTGACTTTGTGTGACGACAGAACTTTAATCCCCATAGCTGCTTACCAAACAGTTTTTGTGCAAAGGGCCGGCTGGGGAAGTATCACAAGTTAATCGAGATCCTCTTGTAGCAATTCCTTGTTAATGGCAACGGCCGCTTGGGCCCCTTCTCCAGCCGCCACAATCACAAACTGCACAAAACGCGAAGCGTCACCAGCCACGTACAGTCCCTTCACCTTTGTGGTTTCATAATCTCCAGTGTCAACACAGCCCTGATCTGTTAATTCACAACCCAGTTTCACAGCAAGATCAGATGCCTGCTTTTGATCCGTACTGAAAAACATCGCGCGAACAGCCAGCGATTCTCCATTTGCAAACACAATCCGTTCCAGCACTCCCTCGGTTCCTTCCAGCCTGGCAATTTTGTCCTCTCTGATGGAGATGTTGTACTTCTTCAAACGGCTGATGTCCTTGTCCTCCAGATCGCCGGGACCGTCGGTACACAGCACCAGTTTGCGGCTCCACAACAAGAGCTCCAGCGCCAGGCCGGCACCCTTCTCACCTCGTCCATAAATCGCCAGCGGCTGGTCGCGCATTTCCCAACCATCGCAGTAAGGGCAATGAAATACGCTGGTTCCGTAAAACGCCGGCAGGCCTTGGATCTGCGGAAGTTCATCAATGACGCCCGTGGACAGCAACAGCCTGCGCGAAGTCAGTCGTTCGCCATCCCTAAGGGTAATCTCAAATGTGTTTTCCAAACGCCGCGCCTCGATCACTTCCGCATCCCGCAATTCAACGGTTTCATACTGTCGCAGCTGGTCACGTGCGATGCGCAGAAATTCGCTGGGCTCGATGCCGTCACGCGTGAGAAAACCATGAAGACCGTGAGACGCTGCATTGCGGGGCCGCCGCGAATCGCAGACCAACACGCGGCGCCGGCAGCGACCCAAGACAAGGGCAGCACTCAGCCCGGCAGGACCAGCGCCCACTATGATCACATCAAACTGTGGTTCGCTCATGAGCGAGTTTCCTTGAACAATTGTTTTGTTCCGCAGATTAGTGCCGAACAGAAGATCAAAATCGGCAGGGGTGCGAACTGTAGGACAGACATTCCTGACTATCCTTTATTTCTTAATTTGCACCAACTTCTTATTTGAACCAACTGGTACACAGGAATGCCTGCTCTACAGGGGAGTGTGGAGTATAACAGCAAAACCGGCGGTCGCTTATCGCGGCCACCGGTTTGATTGTTCGTGAATCATGAACAGGATTAACGGTCCGAAGGAGGCCTTGCGCCTTGTGGAGAGAGCCATATCTCAACCAGCAGGTCGTCTCTGACCGGTCCAACCAAGGTCACAATCCGCTGAGCATTAATGCCTCTGGAGTTCACCAGGTAGTCCACGATGCGAGTTGTGTGTCGTTGAACTTCACTCGGACGTCCGCGTCGTCCCCCGTAAACGATTACATAAGCCGTTGCGGTTGGATCGTTCTGTAGCTCGATTGCGTAGTTATCCAGTCGAGCCTTTTCGTCGTTGTAGGCGATGGCGGGAAACTCGTCAAACTTTCTAGATTCGACGGGCACTGGGAACTGTACAGTGCACGTAGCGGTACATTCGAGATTGTATCCACCCATAGAGAGCGTGGCGGTCAGCGATTGTCCGGCAAGGCCAGTCGTATCGACGTGGATGGTGTCGGACCCCTGGCCATCGATGATGCGCCCGGCCGACACTGTCCAATTGTAAATTTGTTGCACGCTCGGAGAGCCACCTCGAACGGTCGACCTGAATGTCAGCGGTTCGCTGACCACCACGCGATCAGGACATTCGATAGCGACGTTGGGACACACTGGAGGGGGTGGCGGGCATCGATTCACCACGACTGACGTGGACGAGAACGCCTGGCAGGCTTCGTCGCCGCAGCTGCATTCGATATCGACGTAGGCTTTGTAGTAACCGGGCTGAAGACCGGAAAGGTCCCAGGTCACGGTCGCGCCGTTGCCCTCAATACGGCCCGCATTGCTGGTCCAGCGGTAGGTAATTGGATAATTAGAAGTCACGCGCGCATTCAGGTGAACAATCGACGGGGTGCCTTCGCAGACCGTAATTACCCGCGGTTCCGCAACCAGGCTCAGGTTTGGCGGAGTAAACTCACGTGCGCCAATCCTCACTTGTTGGGCGGAAGCGGTTGTTGTAGCAAAGTTGAATAATCCTACCAGGGCAATGGGCAGGAACAATCCAATCCGGCGGCGCTCGTTTCTTGCCATTTCCACTCCTTTAAGGCGTTACGTTCTTTCGAGACCGCACGGTCCCATGGCCGGCGGGGTTTCAATCTAGAAGTAGCAGTTGATAGGGAAATAGGGGGAATCGGGATTGATTTCCAAAAGCAGGGCGCCTCATGCAATCGATCCTGAGCCAATTTCTCTACGCGATGCGACTCGAAGACGTGGCTTGCGGTCCGCGCGGTTTCGCTTCTCAGGCACGGACGGCAGGTTTGACTCACCCCGCGAATTCAAGTAGATCAATGGTCGCCCAACAACGCTCTTCCGGTTTGGATCGCTAATGAGAACGTGGTTATTTATTTCTGTAATCGTCATCTCTTTCCTTGCGGCTGGTCTAGGTGCTTGTTCGCGCAAGAAGCCGGTTAACGTCAATACCAACGTAGCGGCCGCGGGTGGTCACACGGTTGAGGAGAATCAAACCCAGGCGCGCGCTCTTGTTGAAGAGGGAAAGGAACTTTATCGCACAGATCAGGACGAAAAAGCGGCGGAAACCTTTGAACAGGCCATTAAGTTAGATCCTGATTTGGCTGAAGCGCACTTCAGGTTGGGATTGGCGTATGACTCCATGGGGAAAGAACAGGAAGCCGAAGCCGCCTATAAGAAGGCGATCGATGTGTACAAGAAATATGTTGACGAAAACGACAACGATGCTGAGGCCCACTACAATATGGGCCAGGCTTACGCGGGCCTGCATCTCTACACCGAAGCAGTCAGAAAATATCGCCAGGCCACCCGGCTAAAGGATGACGATGCGGATATGTTCTACGACCTGGGTGCGGCGCTGACCAAGCTGGCGCAATACGACGAGGCCGTGGCGGCGTTCAGTAAATCGCTTGAGATTGATCCCGAAAATTATCGCGCTGAAGATGGATTGGAGGAAGCTCGCGAAGGGGTAAAACGAATAAGAGCCGGGAAGAAACATCAGGAAGACCTGTTTAAGAAACAACAGAAAGAAGAGGAACTGAAAAACGCTAATGGAAACCTCTCGCAGTCCAATACATCATCGGGGTCGTCGAAATTGAACTCGAATGCAAACTCAAAACCTAAACGCAAGCCGGAGTGAGCTGAGCGGTAAGGTTTGCAGAAATAAGTTTTTCGTTTAGAGGTAAGTAGGAGAATCCCATGGCAACATACACGCCGCCACCATATTTCCCGCAGGGTTCGTTGGCGCCGCCCGACAAAAATCGCTACAAGAAATTCAAGCTCGTGATGTTTGCCGTCGTGATTCTGCTGCTCCTGGTGCTCGGCGGAATTGGTTGGGGAGTTTGGCATCTGTTGAAGGTCGCTTTTTAGCTGGCGCCAACAGCATTTCGCCTCCCTTCAAACGCAGCTTTGAGTGAACAAACTGAGTTTTCCCCTATGTCGCCAGCCCCGCGCTTGACAGTTAAGTCCTTGACCCTTATAGTTTGCCGTTTCGGACCTACAGTCTGAAGTAGACAAGGCAACGCTCAGTTGGTTCTGTCGGTGTGGAGGCGTTGCGCCGGTTGGTAATAATTACGGCCGGATTGACAAATATTGTGGCGTAAGTTGCCCTGTCGCTCGGCATTTGCCGTCGGTATTTGCCGGAACCCAGCGCAGGCACGCGTGAAAGGCCCTCAGGCCTTCCCGTCTCAAATGCGACGCCACAGAAAAGTCGGCTCAAGGGAAGCCACAATCCATACCTGCCTGAACTGGCCAAGCAGAACATCCCTAACAGAAATAGTTTAACAGGGCAGCTCGCCTGCGCTGACTGCCGGACAAAGCGGGATACCGCGAGGCATCCCCAGTGGCAATTGCCATTAAGTTCCGGAAAGAGGCAGGTAACGCCTTTTTGCGCTTTGCGCAGGACACAAAGTCAGGAAAGAAAAACGTGCCCACGATAAATCAACTTGTTCGCAAAGGGCGGCAGCGGGTCAAGTACAAAACGGCCAGCCCGGCGCTGCAGAGTTCGCCGCAAAAGCGCGGAGTTTGCACACGCGTGTACACGCAAACCCCCAAGAAGCCGAACTCGGCGCTGCGTAAAGTGGCGCGTGTCCGGCTGACCAACGGAATTGAAGTCACGACTTACATTCCGGGCGTGGGACACAACCTGCAGGAGCACTCGATTGTTTTGATTCGCGGCGGGCGAGTTAAGGATTTGCCTGGAGTGCGTTACCACGTGATTCGCGGAACGCTGGACTCCGTTGGCGTGGCTGACCGTAAGCAGGGGCGTTCCAAATACGGCGCCAA